>NZ_VJZE01000144.1 GCF_009377205.1 Streptomyces phyllanthi | reverse complement strand
GGTGCGTCCTGTCCGGTCGCGCCGCCGGCAGCCCCGGCCCCCTGTGCGGTGCCCTTCACTCAGAGGACGTACATCCCGTACAGGCTGTACGCCATCATGCCGTCAGGCCCTCACGAGACGTCCGACGTCACCCTCACCGGTTCGGTGTCCGGTGCGCTGTGCCGCTCGGCCCAGTTCTCCAGGGCGGTGCGGCAGGCGTGGTCGAGGTGGTGGAGACCGGAGAGGTCCACCTCGATGGGGCGGTCCTGGGGCAGGGACTCCAGGTTGTCGAGGATCTTCGGCAGACGCAGGAAGGTCGCGTTGCCGGACAGGTACGCCTGGATGGGACCGGCGCCCTTGTCTATGACCTCCAGCTTGATGTGCGAGGCCTCCCACGCCGTCTTGACGACCGAGAGGGCCAGGCCGATCAGGACGCCCTCGAACATGTTCACCGCGACGATCGACACGGCGGTGACGACGAGGATCAGTGCCTCACCGCGGTGCGCCCGCCACAGGCCGGCGATCTCCCGGAACGGGATCAGCTTCCAGCCGGCGTGGACCAGGATGCCCGCGAGGGCCGGGATCGGGATGAGTGCCAGCGTGGCGGGCAGCAGCGCCGCGAACAGCAGCAGCCACACACCGTGCAGGACACGGGAGGCCTTGGTCCTCGCGCCCGCGTGGACGTTGGCCGAGCTGCGCACGATCACCGCGGTCATGGGCAGCGCGCCGAGGGCACCGCACACCGCGTTGCCCGCGCCCTGGGCCATCAGCTCCTTGTCGTACTCGGTGCGCGGCCCGTCGTGCAGCCGGTCCACGGCCGCCGCGCTGAACAGGGACTCGGCGGAGGCGATCAGCGTGAACGCGACGATCGTGCCGAGGATGCCGATGTTCGCCAGCTCGCCGAAGGCGTCGAGTCCGGGTGGCTGGATGGAGTCCAGCAGGCCCTTCACCTCGACGGTGGCCACGGGGAGGCTGAAGGCGAACACGGCCAGCGTGGCCAGGACCACCGCGGCGAGCGCGCCCGGCACCGTCTGCGCCTTCCGGGGCAGCCGCTTCCACAGCACCATCACGGCGATGGTGGCCGCGCCGATCGCGAGCGAGGCCATCGCCTCGGTGCTGCTGAGCGCCTCGACGGCCGCCCCGGGCAGTCCGGCGATCTTGTCGAGGCCGGTGGCGGGGGCCTTCATGCCGGCCGCCGCGTACAACTGGCCCGCGATGATCACGAGCCCGATGCCGGCCAGCATGCCCTCGACGACGGACACGGAGATCGCGCGGAACCAGCGGCCCAGCTTCAGGGCGCCCATGGCGAGCTGGAGCAGGCCCGCGGCCAGCACGATGACGCCGAGCGCGGGCAGCCCGAACTCGTTGACCGCCTCGAAGACCAGCACGGTCAGACCGGCGGCGGGGCCGGACACCTGGAGGCTGCTGCCCCGCATGAGTCCGGTGACGATACCGCCGACGATGCCGGTGACAAGTCCGAGCTCTGCCGGGACGCCGGAGGCGACGGCGACGCCCACGCACAGCGGCAGGGCGACCAGGAACACGACCAGCGAGGCGGCGAAGTCCTGCCTCAGGTGGGGGAATTTCGTCTGCATGGCCGTTCCCCCGCTCACAGAGACTCGAACGAGTCGGTGTCCGTACGGTGTTCGCGTACGGCTCCGGTGTGCACCTCGTAGTACCAGCCGCGCAGCCGGAGCCGGCCGGCCGCCAGACGCTGCTCGACGCACGGGTAGGACCGCAGCCGCAGCAGCTGTGCGAGTACGTGGGACTGCACGGCCTCCGCGACCGTCGGGTCGGCCGAGTCCTCGGCCTCCGGCTCGTCCGCGGCGTGCGCGAGCCAGTCCCGTACGGCGGGTACGGCGGTCAGGTCGTCGCCGCGCACCAGCGCGCCCACGGCGCCGCAGTGCGAGTGGCCGCAGACCACGACGTCCCGTACGCCGAGGACCTCCACGGCGTACTCGATCGTGGCCGCCTCGCCGGTGGGGCGGCCGGAGGCGTACGGGGGCACGATGTTGCCCGCGGTGCGCAGCTCGAAGAGCTCACCGGGGCGGGCGCCCGTGATCAGGGCCGGGACGACCCGGGAGTCGGAGCAGGTGATGAACAGGACGTCGGGGGACTGGCCTTCGGCCAGCCGGGCGAACTCCTCAGGGCGCTGTCCGAACGTGCGGGCGTTGTCGATGAGGGGCTGCATGTGGTGACTCCTCCTGGCGCGCCGTGCGGCGCGTCGGGCTGACAAGACAGAGCGTGGGGGGACGGACTCTGCTGCTCAGCAGCGGAAGACCTGAAGTACGGCCGGGGTGTTGGCCTGGGGTCTCGCCGCGTGAGGGTGCGCGGCGGCGGGTGTGACCGGCTCGTGAGCGGCCGCCGGATCCCCCTCCAGCGGCGGGCGCCCGGGTGCCTGGAGCACCGGGTCGGCCGGACGGTTCCGGTCACGGGTGGGCCGGGGGCCGGTCGGGCTCCCGGAGCTGTCGCACGTGCCGTGGCTGACGAACTCCTCGCGTACCGCCTCGCCCGTAAGTCCTTTTCCGGGCTCGCCTTTGGCCTCGGCCTGACGGAGTGTGTGCGCGGATGCGAAGGAAGCCGCCGGAGCGAAGAACGGCAGGGAGAGCAGGACGGCGGCGAGGAACCCGACGCAGGTCCTGGCCGTCGTACCTCGCAACATGTGCCTCCCTCCGAGTGGTTGGCGGTCTTGGGCTCGTCAACAGATGGTCAACGGCGGGTCAAGAAGAACGTTAACCCGGCGAAGTTGTTTGCAGGGTTAACTTAACGTTTCAGGCTGAAGAGAGCCTGAAAAGCATGGCAGGGGTGGCGTGAAATGACCCTTGACCTGGGGGAGTTCAGCGCACGGACGGCACTGGGGCGGGACGGCACACATCAGTTCGGGGTGGGCCGGTGGGCGTGTTGCGTGACGCTGCGTCACTCGGCGGTGCGGGCGGCGCCGGTTGGCCCACGGATCGGCGTCCGTTTGCCCGCAGGTGTCCCCGCGTTCGCCGCACACCAGGGGCCCCGGGCGAGTGTGCCCGGGGCCCCTGGTGTGCGGCGAACGCCCTTGGTGCCGGGGTGGGTCCCCTCAGTGCTCGACGAGGCCCTTGGCGTCGCGGGCGAGGGCGGTGAGACGGGAGATGGCGCGGAAGTACTTCTTGCGGTAGCCGCCGTTCAGCATCTCCTCGCTGAACAGCTGGTCGAAGGGCAACCCGGAGGCGAGGACCGGTACTTCGCGGTCGTAGAGCCGGTCCGCGAGCACGACGAGCCGCAGGGCCGTCGACTGGTCCGGGACGGGCTGTACGTCGGTGAGGCACACGGCCGCCAGACCGTCCGTGAGCGCGCCGTACCGGCTCGGGTGGACGCGCGCCAGATGGTCCAGCAGATGCGGGAAGTCGTCGAGCGAGGCGCCCCCGGTGGCGTACGCGGCCTTGGTGACCTGCTCGTCGGAGTACGGCGCCGGGGCCTCGGGCAGACCGCGGTGGCGGTAGTCCTCGCCGTCGATGCGCAGCGCGCGGAAGTGTGCGGACAGGCCCTGGATCTCGCGCAGGAAGTCGGCCGCCGCGAACCGGCCCTCACCGAGCTTGCCCGGCAGCGTGTTCGAGGTGGCGGCGAGCGCCACACCCGCGTCGACGAGCTTGCCCAGCAGGGTGGAGACGAGCACGGTGTCGCCCGGGTCGTCCAGCTCGAACTCGTCGATGCACAGCAGACGGTGGCCGGAAAGGGTCCGGACCGTCTGCTGGAAGCCGAGCGCGCCGACCAGGTTCGTCAGCTCCACGAACGTCCCGAAGGCCTTCAGAGAGGGCTCGGCCGGCGTCGCGTGCCAGAGGGAGGCCAGCAGATGGGTCTTGCCGACGCCGTACCCGCCGTCGAGGTAGACGCCGCGCGGGCCCGTGGGCACCTTCGACGAGGCCTTGGCCCTGCCGAAGCCGAAGAGCCTGCGCCTGCCCGCCCCACCCGTGGGCGCGCCGCCCGGACCCGTCGCGAAACCGCTCAGCACCCGGACGGCCTCGGTCTGGCTGGGCTGGTTCGGGTCCGGGAGGTACGTCTCGAAGCGCACCGAGTCGAACCGGGGTGGCGGCACCATCTCGGCGACGAGCCGGTCCGCGGGGACATGGGGCTCACGTGCGCACAGGGACAGCGGGGCCGCTTCGGCCATACGGCTGATTCCGGACACGGTGGTGGAGGACGAGGACACGGTTACCGAGTCTAAGGGCCGTGCCACACTGCACGACATGCGACGCCTGTTCCCTGTGACCGAAGAGACACCGTCCCCGCGGGGGTACGAGGACCGCGAGTGGGGACTCGACGAGCTGGCCGAGGCGTACGCCTATCCCTCGGCGTCCGAGGGGGTCCGTGAGCCGTGGCTGCGCGCCAACATGGTGTCGACCCTCGACGGGGCCGCCCAGCACGACGGGCGTTCCCAGCCCATCTCCAGCCCGGCCGACATGCGGATCTTCGGCACCCTGCGGGGGCTCGCCGACGTGGTGGTCGTGGGCGCGGAGACGGTACGCAAGGAGGGGTACCGCCCGGCCCGCGCGCGCGAGGACTTCGCGGCGCTCCGGGAGGCCGCCGGGCAGGGCCCCGCGCCCGCCATCGCCGTGGTGAGCGCCAGCCTGGACCTGGACTTCTCGCTGCCCCTCTTCACGTCGCCCCTGGTCCCCACCCTCCTGCTGACCGGGGCCGCGGCGGCCCCCGACCGGGTGGCCACCGCCGAGAAGGCCGGTGCCCGGGTCGTGATCGCCGGTGACGGTATGGGCGTGGAGCCCGCCCGGGCCGTACGTGCCCTCGCCGACCTGGGCCACACCAGGCTGCTCACCGAGGGCGGCCCGCGGCTGCTGGGCCAGCTGGTGGCGGCCGGTGTGCTGGACGAGCTGTGCCTGGCGGTCTCCCCGATGCTCACGGCCGGGGATGCTCAGCGCATCGCCGGGGGGCCGTCCGTCGCCGTGCCCAGGCGCTACGAACTCGTGTCCCTGCTGGAGGAGGCCGGGTTCCTGTTCGGTCGTTACCGTCGAACCTGAGGGGTCGTGGGTGAAATGTGCCGTTCTGTTTCGGTTCCGCTGGGCACACTGGAACTCTCAGTCCCCGTCCCAGAAGGAGAAGGGCGTCTGCCGTGTTCACGAGCGTATTGATGATCGAGAAGGCCCTGACGTCCGCCGACGTGGAGTTCGTCACCACGCTGCACGGTGACGAGCAGGTCTCCTTCCAGGTGCTGCTCCAGCCCCGCGGGGACCAGGCGGACCGGCTGCTGCGGGCCATCGACGACCTCGCCCTCGGCGAGCTGGACGAGGCGACCCGCGAGGGCGAGACGCCCGAGGGGGAAGAGGCGCGGGAGCCGGGGCGGCGGGCGCTGGAGGTGTCCCTGCAGGCACTGCGGGCGGCGGGCAGCGAGGCGGAGGGGCGGCTGATCGAGGAACATCCGCTGGACGCGCTCAGGGCGCTGGTGGACGAGGTCGGGGCGGACGAGGTGATCGTGCTGACCGATCCCCACTACGTGGAGGAGTTCTTCCACCGGGACTGGGCTTCCCGGGCGCGGCACAAGGTGGGAGTGCCGGTGCTGAAGCTGTTCTCGCACGCCAAGGCTTAGGGGGCGCCGTTGGGGTGCCTGTTGGTTGTCGGGTGCGGGTTCGTCGTGGCTTGTCGCGCAGTTCCCCGCGCCCCTTGGCTGGATGGGTGTGGCTGCGGGTGTGTCAATGCGCCCTGGGGCACGCAATAGGCTGAGGGCTCGCCCTTGCAGCAGGGGCGCCCTCGTTGTCGTACCGATCTTGGGAGAACGCATGGCAGCCGGCCTTCCCACCTCCATGGACCGACCGCACTTCATCGGGATCGGCGGGGCCGGGATGTCGGGGATCGCGAAGATCCTCGCGCAGCGTGGGGCCAAGGTGGCCGGGAGCGACGCCAAGGAGTCCGCGACCGCCGAGGCGCTGCGCGCGCTGGGTGCGACCGTGCACATCGGGCACGCGGCCGAGCACCTGGCGGACGACGCGACCTGCGTGGTCGTGTCTTCGGCGATCCGCGCCGACAACCCGGAGCTGGCCCGCGCCGCGGAACTCGGCATCCCCGTGGTCCACCGCTCCGACGCGCTCGCGTCCCTCATGGACGGCCTGCGCCCGATCGCGGTCGCGGGCACCCACGGCAAGACCACCACGACCTCGATGCTGGCGGTGTCGCTGACCGAGCTGGGTCTGCGGCCCTCGTACGCGATCGGCGGTGACCTGGACGCCCCTGGCTCGAACGCCCTGCACGGCGAGGGAGAGATCTTCGTCGCCGAGGCGGACGAGTCGGACCGCAGCTTCCACAAGTACGCGCCCGAGGTCGCCATCGTCCTCAACGTCGAGCTCGACCACCACGCCAACTACGCCTCCATGGACGAGATCTACGAGTCCTTCGAGACCTTCGCGGGCCGCATCGTCCCCGGAGGCACGCTGGTGATCTCGTCGGACCACGAGGGCGCGCGGGAGCTGACGCGGCGACTGGGCGGCAAGGTGAGGACGGTGACGTACGGAGAGGCGGAGGACGCCGACGTACGGGTCCTCTCGGTCGTCCCGCAGGGGCTGAAGAGCGAGGTCACCGTGGTCCTGGAGGGGGAGGAGCTGACCTTCACCGTCTCCGTCCCCGGACGTCACTACGCGCACAACGCGGTGGCCGCGCTGGCGGCGGGCGTGGCGCTGGGCGTCCCGGCCGCGGAGCTCGCGCCCGCGCTGGCCGCGTACACGGGGGTCAAGCGCCGCCTCCAGCTGAAGGGCGAGGCGGCCGGTGTGCAGGTCATCGACTCGTACGCCCACCACCCGACGGAGATGACGGCCGACCTGGAGGCGATGCGCGCGGCCGCAGGCGACTCCCGCATCCTGGTGCTCTTCCAGCCGCACCTCTTCTCCCGGACCCAGGAGCTGGGCACCGAGATGGGGCAGTCCCTGGCCCTGGCCGACGCCTCGGTCGTCCTGGACATCTATCCGGCCCGCGAGGACCCGATCCCCGGCGTGACCAGCGAGCTGATCATCGAGGCGGCACGGGCCGCGGGCGCCGACGTCACGGCGGTCCGCGACAAGGCCGGGGCCCCGGCGGTGGTCGCGGGAATGGCGAAGCCGGGCGATCTCGTTCTCACCATGGGAGCGGGCGACGTCACGGACCTCGGCCCGCTGATCCTGGACCGTCTCGCGCAGCACAAGTAAGGGGTTGGCCTTCATGTCGTACGACGTAGAGAAGCCGGACGAGCAGTGGCGCGCGGAGCTGACCCCGGCCGAGTACGCGGTCCTGCGCCAGGCCGGCACGGAGCCCGCCTTCGCGGGTGAGTACACGAACACCAAGACCAGGGGCGTCTACTCCTGCCGTGCCTGCGGCGCCGAACTCTTCACCTCGGACACGAAGTTCGAGTCCCACTGCGGCTGGCCGTCCTTCTTCGACCCGAAGGACTCCGACGCCGTGGAGCTCCTGGAGGACCGCTCCCACGGAATGGTGCGGACGGAGGTGCGGTGCGCCCGCTGCGGATCGCACCTGGGGCACGTCTTCGAGGGTGAGGGCTACCCGACGCCGACCGACCAGCGGTACTGCATCAACAGCATCTCCCTGCGGCTGACGTCGGACGAGGACTGACACCGGCCTGCCCGTCGGCTCGCGCCGTCGCTCTCCCGACCGGCGGCCGCCGTCCTCTTGTGGTGGGGGCGGCAGGCGCCCTCGTGGGCACGGGATGAGACGTGCAGCGGGTGCGGACGCCGGGAAAGTCCGTTGCGGTCGGGGCCCGTGTCACCCGACAGTGGGCCCATGACGACCCCCACCGCCCTGCCGACCGGACTGACCGTGCGTCCGGCGGCTCCCGATGACGCGGCGGCGGTGTGCGCGCTGCTCAACGAGGTCGACCTGCTGGAGATCGGCCGGGCCGACACGTCACTCGCCGAGGTGCAGGCCGACCTGAAGCGCCCCGAGGTGGATCCCGAGCGGGACTCCTGGCTGGTGTTCGAGGGCGAGCGGCTGGTCGCGTACGGGCTGGTGTGGGACGACTCCGGCGGCGAGCGGATCGACATGGACCACTACACCCTGCCCGGCCGGTCCCAGGCCGCCCTGCACCTGTTCGACCTGATGGAGGCCCGGGCCGTGGAGCGGGCCGCCGGCAACGGGGCGGCACGGGCCGTGGTGCACCTGCATCTCAACACCGCGCCCACGATGGACCTGGATGCCCTGCGCGGGCGGGGCTGGCGGACGGTCCGCCGGTACCACGTGATGGATCGTGGGATCGATCCGGTCCGCGACCCGTTGCCGGCCGCCCCCGACGGTGTGACCGTGCGCGCCTGTCGCGCCGAGCCGGACCGGCGGCGGGTCCACGCGCTGCTCCAGGAGGCCATGACCGACCACTTCGACTTCCAGCCGCGTACGTACGAGCAGTGGCTGGACGACATCGACGGCGAGAAGACCGACTGGTCGCTGGTCTGGATCGCGCACGTCGACGGCCTCGGGGACACGGCGGTGCTGCGCAGTCACAACGACCGCGCGTCCATGGCGTGGATCGGCAACCTCGCCGTCCTGCGCCGGGCCCGGGGCAGGGGGCTCGCCGGGCACCTGTTGCTCCATGCCTTCGGGCACTACGCGGCGCTGGGCCGGGACCGGATCGGCCTCGGCGTGGACACCGAGAACAGCAGCGGCGCGCTCGGCCTCTACGAGCGGCACGGGATGACCCTCGACTACGCCGTGGACACCTGGGAGCTGGTCCGGCCCGTTCCCTGATGACCAAACTCCCGTACGGATTACGCACTCCCGTAAACGCCGGGATCTCCCCGGACCGCTTCGGCTGCATCGACATCCGCACCCACCCCATACGACAACGTCGGCCTTCAAGACCACAACCAGGTCTTGAAGGCCGACGTCACACCGGGCCCCGAATCAACCAACGGCATCAGGAGTGGGTGCGGGGCCCCGAGAGCGTCGGCGGCAGGTGGCCGTGCCGCTCTACGGCTTGCGGGCTATCGCCCCGTACATCGCGATGTCCTCGTCGCGGATGTTCTGTTCGCCCGTACCGTCCGGGTGCCACTTGTGGACCTGGACGATGCCCGGCTCGACCAGTTCGAGACCCTCGAAGAACTCATGGGCCTCGTCGATCGTGCGCAGCCGCATCGGCATGTTGCGGGCCGCGTACTCGCGGGCGACGCGGCCCACCTCCTCGGGAGCGAACTCGGCGGTGCCGATGGTCATCGCGAGGTAGCTCCCGGAGGGGAGCGGGTCCAGAAGACGGCGGACGATACCGACCGCGTCGTCCTCGTCCAGGACGAAGTGGACGATCGCGATCACCGTCAGCGCGACCGGCTTGCCCAGATCGAGGGTCTCGCGGAACTCGGGTGAGCTGAGGACGGCCTCCGGGTCCTGGAAGTCCGCCTCGATGTACGCCGTCTTCCCCTCGGGCGTGCTGGACAGCAGGCCCTGGGAGAGGGTGAGGACGATGGGGTCGTTGTCCACGTAGACGACCCGGGACTCGGGTGCCACCGACTGGGCGATCTCGTGGAGGTTGGGTGAGGTGGGGATACCGGTGCCGATGTCCAGGAACTGGCGCATCTCCGCCTTCTCGGCGAGCCAGCGCACGGCACGGTTCATCCAGTCGCGGTTGGCCCGCATATGGGTCGGCAGGGCGGGCCACTCCCGCGCCATGGCGTCGCCTGCCTCCTTGTCGGCGGGGTAGAAGTCCTTGCCACCGAGGATGTAGTCGTAGATGCGCGCGGAGTGCGCGTTCTCGGTGTCGATCCGGTCGGCCGGCCATCCGTTCTCGGGCAACGCCGTCCCTCCCATTCGAAGTCGTGGTTCTCAGTGAACGCTCGATAAAAACAAGGGGGTTCAGAGGAGGAAGTCGGCGTCACCCGCCTTCACGCCGGTGAGGAAGCTGGTCATCTCGTGGGGGGTGAAGACCAGTGCGGGGCCGTCGGGGTCGGTGGACTGGCGGATCGCGACGCGGCCGTCGGCGAGCTTCTTCGCCTCCACGCAGGCGCCGCCGGCGTCGTCGCTCCAGGGCTTGGACCAGCCCTGCGAGCCGAGGTCGCGGGCCGGCATTCCGTTGCGTACGGAGTCGGAGGTGCAGTGGTGTGTGCAGCGGTGCGTGGGGTGGTGCATGTGGTGGTGCATTAGAGCTCCTTGCGTAGGGCGCCGAGGATGACCTCGGTCTTTCTGGCGGGCGCCGCCTGGGCGCCCAACCGGTCCAGAGCCTCGCGGTAGACCACGACGTCGTCCGCCTTGTCCAGGTACACAGCGCCGACCAGGCCGCTGAGATAGACGATGTCGGGCAGTTCGGGGGCCCGGAACCGGAAGAGATGGAACGCGCCCGCGCGCATGGCGGGGTGCGGACCGTTGCTGAACCGCATGATCTGCAGGGTCACATGCGGCAGACGGTTGAGCTCGATCAGATGGTCCACCTGCTCGCGCATCACGCCGGAGCCCCCTACCGGCCAGCGCAAAACCGTTTCGTCCATGACGATCCACACGCGCGGTGGATGCGGGCGGGTGAGGAGTTCCTGGCGCCGCATGCGCAGCGCCACCCGGCGTTCCGTGGCCTCGGAGGAGGCGTGCGGGTTACCGGCGCCCAGCAGGGCGTGCGCGTACGCCTCGGTCTGCAGCAGCCCGTGGACGAACTCCGCCTCGTACGCGCGGATGTGGAGGGCGGCCTGCTCCAGGCTCAGATAGGCGGCGAACCAGTCCGGCAGGACGTCCCGGTAGGTGTGCCACCAGCCGCGCTTGTTGGCCTCGCGGACCGAACTCAGGAAGGTGTCGATCTCCTGCTGGTCGCGGACGCCGTAGACCTGGAGCAGCTTCTCGACGTCCGGGAGCCGGAGCCGGGCCACCTTCGCGGCCTCCAGCCGGCGGATCGTGGAGTGGCTGACTCCGATGGCCGCGCCCGCCTGTTCGTACGTCAGCCCGGAACGCGTACGCAGCTCTTCCAACTGCCTGCCGAGGATCATGCGCAGCACGGAGGGAGCACCGCCCCAGTCGGTCTCCGCGGTCACGCCGTCACCCCCTCACGCTTTCACGCCGGGCTTCGAGGTCGCAGTCTGTCACGATCACCGGTCGACCGGGGGAAGCATGCACCCAACAAATTGCAATTTTCAACTTGCCGGTTGCGAGCCGTTGTTGGCAGGTGCCACAGTGGTCATACCGTCACCGTCCGGTGAACCAAGAGGCCGAGCCGCTCCGTAGGGGGAGATGGGGCTGCGACCTGGGGTTCTTCGCTGTGAGTCGTCCGCATGTCGTGACGCTCTCGCAGGGATCCCCGACCGGTGGGGACGGTGTGGCACGGCACTGCCCGTGGTGCGGCACCGGCACCGACCAGGTGCGAAGGCAGACGAAAGGCGAACGGCGATGGCTCCGCCCTCCCTCCCCCAGCCTTTGGGCCGATTGCCTGGCGAACCCCCGTCGTGGGACGACGACCAGTCCTGGCACCAGTACCCCCGGCAGGCCGGCAGACCTCAAAGCGCCTACGGGCCCGAGGTGTTGGGCCTGCCCGCGAGCCCGGCGTCGGTGGGCCTGGCCCGCGCGGCCGTGAAGGAGCTTCTCGGCTCCTGGGGCGCGGGACGCGAACTGTGCGGGGACGCCGTCCTGGTGGTCTCCGAGCTCGTCACCAACGCGCTCACGCACACGGGGAGTGACCGCGTCGTATGCCGGCTGCGGGTCACCGCCGACCGCCTGCGCATCGAGGTCGAGGACCAGAACCGCGGCGGTACGCTCCCGGAGCGGCGCGAACCGGACGACGACGACCAGAACGGCCGCGGCCTCATGCTGGTCGGCGCGCTCACCACCGACTGGGGCGTCGGCAACGGCACCCAGGGCTGCGTGGTCTGGGCCGAACTGGCTTGGGAGTCGGCCGAGTTGCCACTGGGCGCCACCAGATCTCCGTCACGGGAGGCCGAGTCGCCGACGGGCGAAACGGATTCCTCCGGGTGGGCGACCGAGCCGTCGGCGGGCGAAACGGATTCCTCCGGGTGGGCGACCGAGCCGTCGGCGGGCGAGACCGAGTCTCCTGGCTGGGAGGCCGAGTTGCCGACGGGTGAGGCTGGTTCCCCTGGGTGGGGGACCGGGGCGCCTGCGGCTGAGGCCGGATCTTCTGGCTGGGCGGCCGAGTCGTTGGCCGGTGGGGCCGGGGTCCCTGGGCTGGAGGCCGAGCCGGACCGGATCGAGGCCCCGGCGACGGTGACCGAGTTGCCCACGAAGGGGGCTGGATCTCCTGGCTGGGCGGCCGAGTCGTTGGCCGGCGGGGTCGGGTTCCCTGGGCTGGAGGCCGAGCCGGACCGGGCCGAGGCCCCGGCGACGGTGACCGAGTTGCCCACGAAGGGGGCTGGATCTCCTGGCTGGGCGGCCGAGTCGTTGGCCGGCGGGGTCGGGTTCCCTGGGCTGGAGGCCGAGCCGGACCGGGCCGGGTCCCCGGTGCGGGTGGCTGAGTTGTCGGCGAAGGGGGCCGATTCTCCTCCTGGGCCGGGGAGCGAGTCGCCTACCGGCCGTGCCCAATTCACCAGTTGGCAGGGCGAGTTGCCGACCAGCGAAGCCGAGGAGTCCGCGTGGGGCGTCTGCTCGCCCTTACCGGAGGCGTCGGTGGGTGCGGTTCGGTCGGGTAGAGCGATACCGGTCGCGGACGGAGGCGTGCCGTCCTTGGCGGCGGCGTCCGTTCCGGCCATTCCCCGACCGAGGGTCACGTCTCCGGACGTCACCCGGCCCGTTCCCCGCTCGGCCGAAGGGCACCTGCCGCATGGAACTCCAGCACACCCCTGACCTGCGGGCGCACGAGCTCTCCGCGCCCTGCCCGCGCGGTCCCCGACCCCGGAGGCTGCTTCTGCCTCTGGGGCTGTCGGCCGGGCTGGGGTACGACGCCGTGGGGACATCCCGGGAGCACGGGCAGCGCATCATGGAGTGCCTGCCCCGGGTGGGGTGCGTCTTCGCCGACGACGAGCGGTGGTGGTGGATCGTCCCCGCCGGCTCCGACATCGGTGTCACCTGGCCCCCCGGCGTCACCTACGCCGTCGGAGCCCGGATGGACACCCGGGTGCCGACGGACACCACGGGCGACCCCATGTCCGGCGGACCCCACCTGATCCACAGTCCCGACGGCGACTCGCCCTACACCCCGCCCATCCCCCTGTACTTCCTCACCTGCCGCCTGACCGGCAGCGCCCCGCACTGGTCGCTCGGCTCCGCGAACTGACCGCGCCTACAGGAGCGCGCCTACAGGAGAAGGGCCTCGGCTTCACCGCCGGGCCCTTCACTCCGCTGCCCTCAGGGACCGGTCGTCGCCAGTCGGGCCGCCGCCTGGGCCCTCGCCGCCTCCAGGACCGCGAGGAGCACCGTCTTGCTGGACCCCCGGTCGCGGACGTCACAGAGGACGACCGGTGTGGAGACGTCCAGGTCGAGGGCCTGGCGGACCTGCTCGACGGTGGCCTCGCGGCGGCCGTTGAAGCAGTTGACGCCCACGGCGAACGGAATCTCGCGCGCCTCGAAGAAGTCGATCGAGGCGAACGACGCGTCCAGACGCCGGGTGTCCGCCAGGACGACGGCCCCCAGGGCGCCCGTGGACAGGTCGTCCCACATGAACCAGAAGCGGTCCTGCCCGGGAGTACCGAACAGATAGAGCACCAGCTCCGGGGAGATCGTGATCCGCCCGAAGTCCATGGCGACCGTGGTGGAGATCTTCCGCTCCACCCCCGCCAGATCGTCCACGCCGACACTCGCCGTGGTGATCCGCTCCTCGGTCTCCAGCGGGCTGACCTCGCTCACCGAGCCCACCATGGTGGTCTTGCCGACGCCGAACCCGCCCGCGATGAGGATCTTCAAGGCGGTCGGCATGACCGGCTCAGAGCTGACGGATACCATCCATCACCCTTTCGATGAGTTCCACGCTCGGCTGCTCGCTCAGCCCGGGCGGGGACTGGACAATGATCAGCTCGGAGTTGAGCAGGTCGCCGCAGAGCACCTTCACCACGCTCACCGGCAGATCCAGCTGGCCCGCGATCTCGGCCACCGCCACCGCGCGGTCACGGCACAGCGCCAGGATCGACATCGACTCCGGCTCGAGATGGTCGTGGTCCCACTCGTGGTCATGCCGTGAGACGACCAGCGTGATCAACGTGAAGTGATGCTGACTGTGGCGTGTCCGCCCGCCCGTGATGGCGTACGGCCGGACATGGCGCCCGGCCTGGTCGTCGTCGAGCCATCTCGGTTCACGCATCCTGTACGTAACCGGCCGGGGCCTCCACGCGTGGTGCGGCGGACAGGTACTTGCCCACCTGCTTGACCAGCGTGCCCATCTCGAACGCCATCATCCCGACATCGACCTCCTCGGAGGCGATGGCGGCGAGCCGGGCACCCCGGCCGGCGGCGGTGACGAAGAGGAACGCACGCTCCATCTGGATGACCGTCTGCTGGACCTCTCCGCCGTGGAAGTGGCGGGCCACGCCCCGGGCGAGGCTGTGCATGCCCGAGCCGACCGCGGAGAGGTGCTCCGCGTCGTCCCGGCGGATGTCCTTCGACTTGCCGATGAGGAGGCCGTCCCCGGACAGCACGACGGCGCAACGGATCTCCGGTATCCGCTCCACCAACCCGTCCAGGAGCCAGTCCAGTTGGGGACCGGGGTGTACCTGCTCAGTCATTCCTGAATGTTCCTCACAGTTAGTCGGCGCCGGGGGGAGCGCCGGTCAAGTGGCGCGTCGGGGATGCGCCAAGTCGTTGGGGCGCCCGGTGCGCCCGTCAGGGGGCGTCGGGGTCGCGCGGTGGCGGCGGTGCCTCTCGGTCGTCCGTCAGGTCCGGCTCACCGTCGGAGAGCCGGGCCCGCTTCAGGCCCTGCTGGATGGCGATCATGGCGCGGGCCGACGCGTCGGGGGAGAGGCCGGGCTCCTCACCGTCGCCCCGCTTGTTCTGGTGGGTCGCCTCCTTGCGCAACTGCTGGGCGAGGCTGGCTCCCCGGGTCCGCTGCGGCAGGACCGTCGGGGTGGTCAGGGGGCCCGATGAGGTCTGCGCCGGGTTCGCGGCGGGGGTGGCCGCGGACCGGAGGGTCTCCCCACCCGGCTGTGCGCCGGCACCGGGTCCCGTACCGCGGGAGGTGGCCGTGGTGTCGAGTCCCGCCGACGCGGTGAGCCCGGCACCGTGTCCCATGCCGGAGACCGTGCCGGAGACGACGGTCGTACCCGAGAGAACCCCGGTACCCGAGACGACTCCGGTACCCGAGACGACTCCCGAGCCCGAGCCCATACCGGCACCGGCACCATGTCCCGCACCCGCACCGACTCCCGCGCCCGGCTGGGCCACGGACCCCGCCTGCGGACCGGGCCCGGGCCGTGCGCCCTGAGCCCCGGGCTCGGGATGACGGGCGTGGTGCGCGGGGTGCTCCTGCGGCGACGTCCATGTGGTCGTACCGGAGTTCCGGGACGACGGATCCTCCGGCACGGGAGGCAGCAGACCCGCGCCGCCGTAGTCGGGGAACCCGCTGTAGTCCGGCATCCGCGTGTGCGTCAGGACATCCCCGGCGGAGGCGGAACCCACGGCCGCACCGGCGATCACGGTGCCCGTGGCCGGTCCGGCGCCCACACCGGCGAGCGCGGTCCCGCTCACCGCCGAGGGGACACCGGCGCCCGCCGGCCCGCCCGCCGCGAGGCCGGCCCGCTCGCCCGGCCCCTGCGTGACCTGGTTGGCCGCCGCGGCCGCCGACTTGAGCTGGTCGAGGACCGGTGTGTCGATCTCCTCCAGCAGCTCCGCGGGCAGCAGGACGACGACGAGGGTGCCGCCGTACACGGACTCACGCAGCTCGACCTTGATCTTGTACCGCTCGGCGAGCCGCGCCACCACGAAGTGGCCGAGGCGCGGGTCCTCGCCCAGCGCCGTCATGTCGACCTTCGGCGGGTGCGCCAGCAGCTCGTTGGCCTGCTCCCGCAGCTCCTCCGGCATCCCGAGGCCGTGGTCCTCGACATGGATCGCGAGTCCCTTGGCCACCTTGGTGGCGCTGATGAACACCTGGGTGTCCGGCGGCGAGAAGCTCGTGCCGTTCTCGATGAGCTCGGCGAGCAGATGGGTCACGTCGGAGACGGCCCGGCCGGCCAGGGCGAGGCGCCGGTCCGTGGGGACGTTCTTCACCTTGACCCGGGTGTACGACTCGGTCTCCGCGACCGCGCTGCGCATCACGTCGGTGATGGAGACGGGCGCGGTCATACGGCGGCTCGGCGGGGAACCGGAGAGGATCACCAGGTTCTCCGCGTGCCGCCGGACACGGGTGGCGAGGTGGTCGACCTTGAAGATGTCCTTCAGCAGGTCGGAGTCCTCGTGCTTGCGCTCCAGGTCGTCCAGGAGCGAGATGAGGCGGTGGATCAGGATCTGCGTACGGCGGATGAGCTGGGCGAAGACCTTCTCGGTGCCCTCACGGCCCAGGTTCTGCCGTACGGCGGTGTCGGCGGCGACCCGGCCCAGGTGCTCGATGGCCGCGCCGAGCCGCTCCATCTCGTCCGTGGTGTGGTGGCGCTGGGGTGCGACCGGCTGAGGCTCGATGCGCTCGCCCCGCTCGATACGGGCCAGCAGCTGCGGCAGCCAGATGCCGGACAGCTCCTCGGTCTTCTGCTGGAGTTCGGAGAGCCGCTCCAGCGCCGAGCGGCGGCCGCGCAGCGCCAGCAGCGCGCCGCCGAGGAGGGCGGCCAGCGTGGCGGCGGTGCCCAGGAGCAGGCCCAGCAGCAGGTCGTCGGCGCGGTCCGAGGCGGAGTCGCCCACCCCCCGCACCGAGTCGGCGCCCAGTGTCTGCAGGTCTCCCACCACCCGCTCGGCCGAGTCCGGCCACGCCTGGGCCTGGCGGGGGAGGGCCGTGCCGCTGCCACCCTCGACGTCGTCCTCGAAGACGCCGACCAGCGTCCACTGCCGGCTGTCGGTGATCTCCCCGTAGGAGGCGGCCCCGCCGACGGGCAGGTCACGGGCGTTCAGCGCGGACCGCAGCTCCTGCTGGACCGCCAGGTACTGCACGAACCGGGCGCGGGTCGCCGCGCTCATCTTCCCCGAGGGCAGCGCGGCCGAGATCAGCGCGTCCTCCCGGGAGAGCATCTCGGCGAGGCGGATGACGGCCGTGGTGGCGGCGCCGGTCCGCGAGAGGGGCCCGTCGTCGCTGCGCAGGGCCGCGGCGATCACGCCGGTGCCGTCGGTGACGGCGCCGGTGAAGTACTGGAAGGTGTCGGCGCTGCTCAGGCTGCGGTCGTCGATCACCTCCCGCCGCTCCGTCAGGTTGTCCAGTGCCTCGTCGAGTTTCTCGCCCGCGCTCGTCAGGGCCGAGGTGTCCAGCCCGGAGGAGGACCTGGTGCGGTACGAGGCGACGGCCTTGTCCGTCTTCTCGCGGGCCGACTCCAGGTCCGTACGGGCGGAGCCGGCGCCGTTCGCCTGCCAGACGGCGGTGAGGCGGCGTTCCTCCTGCAGCCGGCTGATCAGGGTCTGCGCCGGACCGGCGACTTCGGAGGCGCGGTCAGTCTGGGCCCACAACTGGATCTGCTCGTCGACGAGTCCGGCCGCCGTGTAGCCCCACACGCCGGTGGCGAGGACCGCGGGCACGACGAACGGCACAACGAACGAGAACCGGAGATTTTTGCGAGGGGCGGACCGATGACGTGTCCGTCGGTCGCGGGTGCCTGGCATCTGATTCCTCGTACGACAGCGAAACACTGATGAACGGTTGGGGCGATGGTGCGCAGTGCCCGAGATCCCGCGCGCCGCCTTGACACAGCCGGGGCGATTGTCAGCGGCCGGGGTGAACCGTACCAGGCCAGCGGCCTACCGTCAGCATCCGCTTGACCACAACTAGCGGCACATTCACACCAGTTGACGAAGATCACAGGAGCGCGAGCAGCTTTGGGGTGTATAGTGCGCCCGCCGTTTTGATCCCGGCCACCGTGTCGAAGTAGATCGATGTCAGTTCGGCGTCCTGCCGCACCGCCCTCAGCAGGGACAAGCGCTGTTCGTGCGGCGTCAGTTGGGCGACTCCCAGGGTGGCCTCGTACCCCGGTGCGAGCGCGCTGTCGCGGTCCTTCCCGTATTCCTTCAGCGCCGCGTCGAGCTTCTCCGGGTCGTCCCCGAGGAGCCCTCCGGCGTGCTTCACCAAAGATTCCACTTGTAGGAACGCGTCGCTGATCCCGCGTGCGGTGATGGAGTCCTTGTGATGACCGGAGTCGCCGACCAGAACCCAGCCCGGGCCGGCCGCCTGCCGGAAGAAGTTCCGCTGGTCGCCCGTGCCGCGCAGCCGCTCGACCGGCTCCCTGCCCGCCAGGCGCGTGTACAGACCGGGCGCGGTGGTGCGGATCTGCTCCAGGTACGCGTCGAACGCGTCGGCGCGGACCTCCTCGAAGCGGGACTGCGGGAAGTACGCGAGGACCAGGGTCGCCCGGTCGTGGGTGGCCACGGCCGCCACCCACGCCCCGGCCCGCTCGTACAGTTCGAGGGTGGCGGGGACGTCCGTCCAGTACGCGTAGTAGGCGCAGGTCAACCGGGGGTCCTCGACCGTGTACGGGGCATCGACGAGTCCGGCGACCGTGGAGCGCATGCCGTCGGCGCCGATCACCAGCCGGGCGCGCTCGCTGAACGGCCGCCCGTCATGGCGGCCCTCGACGCCGATGACGCGGCCGGTCTCGTCGTACAGCAGGCCGGTCACCGCGCACCTCTCGCGGTACTCGGCACCGGCCGCGACCGCCGCCTCGACCAGGATCGCGTCCAGGACATGGCGCCGGGGCGCGTACCCGGCACGCTGGCCCTCTGTACCGCGGGCGCATCCTTCGAGCCGTATGTCCGCCACCTCGTACGACACCCGGTCCAGCGGCGGGCACCCGGTGGCGCGCACGGTGTCGAGCAGGTCCCAGCGGGCGAGGGCGGCGACGCCCGGCTGGTGGATGAGGTGGGTGGACAGGGTGTCGGAGCCGAAGGCCCCCTTGTCCAGCAGGAGGACCCGGTGCCCCCCACGGGCCAGCAGCATGGCGGCGGGGGCCCCGGCGCAGCGCGCCCCGACCACGATGGCGTCGAACATCTGGGTGCCTCACTAGAGGTGTCGAACTGGTAGGGGAGGGGTGTGGGG
>NZ_VJZE01000143.1 GCF_009377205.1 Streptomyces phyllanthi | reverse complement strand
GGTGGGGTTGACGCGTACCAGGCGTGAGTGGGGGAAGCGGCGGGTCAGGCGTTCACCGGGCCATCGAATCACGCCGGGGGTGTTGAATCCGGCGCCGAATTCCAGGATGAGCAGGCGAGTGTCGACGGGAGCCGTTCCCAGCCAGTGGTGCAGGCGACGGCCCGCGGGGAGGTAGGGGGCGTCGACGAACTCGGGGCCGATACGGACGTTGATCTCGACCTCCCCGCCGCAGTTCGGGCAGCGGGGCAGGGCGCTCAGGTCCGTTACGGCACCGGTGGCCGGGTCGTACGCGGCGAGGAGCCGCGCGATGAGGGGGCGGCTGTCCCAGGTGGTGGGTGTGCACGGGGTGGCGCACTGGTAGCGGCCGTAGTCGCCCTGAGGTGTGAAGACCCGGTCGGGGGCGAAGCCGCCCCGGGCGAAGAGGGCGTCCACGTTGGATGTCATCACCCAGTGTTCCTTGTCGCCGACGAGGGAACGCAGACGTCGGTAGAGGGGATTGGGGTCCGGGGAGAAGCGGATGTCGTCGATGTGGACGGCCCAGTAGCCCCACAGCAGGGCGGGTGGCAGGGGGACGCCGACGAGGTAGCGGGAGCGCAGGCCGAAACGGTGCAGGGAGGGGAAGAGCTCCTTGAAGCGGTCCTGGTCGCCGTAGTCGTATCCGGCGGCGGCACTGAGTCCGGCCCCGGCGGTGATCAGGACGCGGTCGGCCTCGGTGAGCCAGGTGCGTATCGTGTCGGCGGCGGCTGCCATCTCGAAGGCGGGCTGGTTCATCGGGGCCGGGTTCCTTCAGTCAAGGCGTGGACGTAGGCGGCGAGGTCGTGGTCCGCGTACACGTTGAAGATCACGCGGTCGAACCGTTCCGGGTGGAGGTCGAGCCAGTCGGCCACGGTGTCCAGGGCGATGCGGGCGGCCGGTGTCCTGGGGTAGCCGAAGACGCCGGTGCTGATGCCGCAGAAAGCGACGCTGCGTATACCGTCCACTTCGGCGGCGAGGTCGAGGCAGGCACGGTAGGAGGACGCCAGTGCCTGCTGGTGGAGCGGGCGCACGGGGCCGTCGACGATCGGGCCGACGGTGTGCAGGACGTAGCGGGCGGGCAGGTGGTAGCCCCGGGTGATCTTGGCTGTGCCGGTCGGCTCGGGATGACCCTGCAGGGACATGATCGTGTGGCAGTCGGCACGCAGGCGAGGGCCGGCGGCGGCGTGGATGGCGTTGTCGATGCACGGGTGCATCGGGGCGAAGCAGCCGAGCAGGGCGCTGTTGGCGGCGTTCACGACGGCGTCCGCGCCGAGGGTGGTGATGTCGCCCTGCCACAGCACCGTCCGGTCGTCGGCCCGGTACGTGGTGTGGGGAAGCGTGTCGCGGACGGTGGGCAGCGAGGCGGCGTCGACGGTGTCGCGTGCCAGGCGTTCACCGGCCAGCAGCGCCTCCAGCACACGGGCGGTCCCGGTGGGCAGCGGGCCTGGCTCCCGGACTGTCAGCACGGCGCGCAGGAGTTGCCGGGCGGCGGCATCGTCGAGCCGGTCCGCTGCACCGGGGCGCAGCCCGGCCCTCACGGCCATCGGGTCGTCGCCCAGCAGGTCGAGCGCCTCGCGGACCAGGTCGGCGGGCCGATCCCCTGGGTCATGACCGATGCCGGACCGGAAAGGCTCGTCGAGAGCGATGGCGGCGCTGTACGCGGCGAGCGGCAGCGGGGTCGCGTACACAGTGGTCCTCCGGGTGGGTGGGCGCACGCCGCCGTACCCCCCACCCGGGGGCTGGCGGGGGAACGGCGGCGTGAGAGGGCGGCCTTCAGGCGGGTGCGAGGGTTCCGGTGTGGAGTTCGGCGACTCTGCCGTCGCCCGTCTCGTAGGTCCAGAAGGCGTGGACGGTCCGGGTGTTGAGGTTCATGAGGTGGGTGATCGTCATGCCGGAGGCTTCGACCCAGCTGAGCATGAACAGACCGGGGGCCACCTCGGCGGTGTGGAGCGTGACGGTCTCCGCGGCACCCTTGGCCGGGCCCTGAAGGGTCTCGTAGCGCAGGCTGGTGCCGTCAGCCGTGTAGGTGTTCCGGAAGACGACGCCGTTGTCGACGCGGAAGACGAACGTCTTCCCGTCATAGGTCAGGTCACTCAACGCATCTCTCCTTGCTGGTGCCGTGGAGCGTCAGAACACGCCGTTGTCGTGGGGCAGTTCGGCCGGGATCGGGACGACGACGTCCCAGTGCTCGACGATCTTGCCGTCCTGGACGCGGAAGAGGTCGTAGTACGCCACCGGGACACCGAACTCGCCCTCGGACTGGAGCAGTACGAACTCGCCCTCGGCGATGACCTTGTGGACGGCCTTGTAGACGAGGTTCTTGCCCTGCTCCGCCCACTGCGCGGCGGCGGCGCCGAAGCCGTCGAGGCCGTCGGCGGCCTCCGGGTTGTGCTGGTGGTAGGTCTCGGTGGAGATGTAGTCGGTGAGCACCGAGTAGTCGGCACCGACCAGGACCTTCTGCGCGAACTCGGCGACCAGGGCCCGGTTGGCCTCGGTCTCCTCGGGCGTGGTGACCTGGGAGGGGCCGTCGGTCTGCGAGCGGCCCGACGCCGTCTCCCGTACGACAGGGGTCAGGGCGTCCCAGTGCTCGGCGAGCTTGCCGTCGGCGTCGACGCGGAAGACGTCGAAGGCGACCAGCGGGTCCGGGCCGAAGCCGTGGTAGGTGCCGTGCAGGGCGATGAGGTCGCCGTCGGCGATCACCCGGGCACCCTCGTACCGGAAGCCGTCCGGCAGGCCGGCGACCAACTGGCGCAGGGCCTCGGGGCCGTCCGCGGCCAGCGCGCTGTGCTGCGTGTAGCCGGCAGCGACCCAGCGGTCCACCGCGCTCGGGTCCTTCTGGCCGAACAGCTCACCGGCTGCGGTCAGGACGGTGTTCTTGGCGTTGCTCATGATGGTTCTCCTCACAAGGACTGGTTGTGGATGGAGGTGCCTGAGGGATGGCCGCAGCCAGGCGTTGGTCGAGGGCGGCGGTCAGGCAAGCGGCTGTTGAGGCCGCGCCACCCATCTGGTCGGCACCGTGTGCGGTGTGCAGCAGCGCCGGGTAGGAGGTGAAGCCCAGGCGGCGCAGCGCGCGGAAGGCGGCGCGGGCCTTCCCGGCCGGCCGGGGCGTTGTACGTCGAGGTGACGGCGTCCGCGTCCATGCCGTGCTCCTCGGCCATGTCCCGGTAGCCGTCCACGTCGGACAGGCTCCGGCCGTCGACGAACCACGCCCGCTGCATGGCCTCGGCCGCGTCCGGTTCGCTGACTCCGGGCTGGTCGCGCAGCGCGGCCGGCCCCGCCGCCGCGGCGGCGGAGTCGAGCACGGTCGTCCCCCGCGCCGGCGCACGCTCGTAGCCCCCGCCGAAGGCGGCTCCCGTCAGCTGCGTGATGCGGCCGCGTTCGGCCGACAGGTGCGGATAGGCCGCCACCGGCAGAGCCCGGGCACTGGCGCAGAGGCCGGCTGGCACGACGCTCAGGCGGATGCGGTGCGCGTTGTCCTCGGCGAAGGCCCGCGCAGTGGGGCCGGAGCCGTAGCACCAGGCGCAGTCCGCGTCGACGGCGTACGTCAACGAGGCCCGTTCCGCCGAAGGCATCGCGCTCCTCTTCTCTTACGGCTTTCCGACATCGATCGATGTCGGAGGCGCTGACATCTCAAAGCTATGGGTGTTGAACAGGCCGAATCGGATACGCTGGCGACTAGTGATGGTCAAAAACCGACAAGATGCCGTCCGGGCGATCCCGGCGGTCTCCTTCGCGGCACCCGCCGGCACCCCTGCCGGTGTCGAAGTGCTGTCCCTCGCCGACCTCCGCCACCGCGTACCAGGCGAGCGGCTCACGGTCCCCCGGCGCCCGGACTTCCATCACCTGATCACCCTCACCGGCGGAAGCCTGTGGCACACGGTCGACTTCACCGCCTACGCCCTTGAACCCGGCTCATGGCTATGGGTTCGCCCCGGCCAGGTTCAGCAGTGGGGCGACCTCACCCACGCAGAGGGCACCCTGATTCTGTTCCGCCAGGACTTCCTCGACCCGGCCACCAGTGCCGGCGCCCGCATGGAAGATTCGCACGCGCCGATCCTGCGCCGGCCCCTGTCCGACGACGCACAGGCCCTGCGACTGGCCGTCGACCACCTCGCCGCCGAGTTCCACGCACTCGGACACCTGCCCCTGGAGATCCACACCGCGGCCCTGCGCCACCTGCTGGCCGTCCTCGTCCTGCGACTGGCCCACCTCACCGCACCCATCGGCAGCCCCGCACCCGAGCCCGACGCCACCTACCTGCGTTTCCGCGACGCCGTGGAAAAGGACTTCGCCCACACCCGCCGTGTCGAGGACTACGCCGAGGCGCTCGGCTACTCGCCCCGCACCCTCTCCCGCGCCACACTTGCCTCCGCCGGACTCGGTGCCAAGGAGTTCATCGACCGCCGCGTCGTCCTCGAAGCCAAGCGCCTCCTGGCCCACAGCGACCAGACAGCCGCCCGAATCGCCGACCGCCTCGGCTTCTCCAGCGCCACCCACTTCAGCAAGTACTTCCACCAGCGCACCGGACAGACCCCGATCGCCTTCCGCGACACGGTCCGCGGGCACACCCCGAGGTGAGAGTCGCGCGTCCCGCCGTACCACCCGCCCTTGGCGGACGATGGGCACCGAGCATGTGCCCCACAGGCACACTCCGGTTCAGACGCGATGCGGATCGCTCCAGGCCGCCAGTCCGGGCCACACACCGGTCGTGCCCCATAGTCGAACGGCCGTCGGCTGATCTTCGAAGTCTCGGAGCCGCGAAGGTGGCTGACGCGGTGTCAGGACTTCTGTCCGCAGCTGTACTGGAACATCGGCTTCGCAGCCGCCGACTACGCGAAGCTGCTGCCCTGGTGGGCGAAGGTCGCCGAGGGCAGCGGTACAGGCTGTACGTGGGCGAGGCCCTGTACAAGGCCGGGGACCCCGCGCAGCCCGCGGCCTGGCAGGAGCCGGAGGAGCTGTCGCGGCATCTGACCCTCGCCGGTGAGCACCCGCAGGTGGGCGGGCACGTGTTCTTCTCGGGCAAGGAGGTCACGGAGGACAGGATCGGCGCGATGGCACGGGTGGTCGCCGACCACTATCAGGCACCGGCGGACCCGCCGCGCTGACGCACCCGGCGTGCTCCGGCGGGCCGGTGTGTCCGCCGGGCGCCGGGTGCGGCTGATTCCTTACGCGGGTTCCGGGCGGTGGCGGACGACCGAGTCCGGGCCGGGCGACATCAGGGCCTCGTGGCCGTCGTCCTCGAAACGGACGCGGTACGGCGGGGTGCCGTCCGGGCCCAGGACTTCGACGATCGTCGCGGTCCTGTCGTGCTGCCCGACGGTCCGGCCGTGCACCAGCAGGATGTCACCTACGTCTGCACGCATCTGAAGGGCCTCCTCGTTCGCACAGGAGTGGTCCGTAATCGCAGTCTATGGCGGATGACGCCGGATGGCGCCGGTGGATCCGGCGCGCGCACCGCGGTCGGGAGGTCAGCCACGCGTTCGTTGCGTGACCGCGATGCAGACCAGCACGGCCGCGGCCGTCAGGAGCGCGGCCGTGGTGAGCTGCTCGCCGAGCAGCAGTACCGACCACACCAGTGTGAGCAGCGGCTGGGCCAGCTGCAACTGGCTGGCCTTCGGGACCCCGATCGCCGCCATGCCCCGGTACCAGACCACCAGCCCGAGGAACTGCGAGCCCGCGGCGACCCACAGCAGCCCGGTGACACTGTGCGCGGTCAGCTCGACGGGCTCGTACGAGAGCGCCACCAGCGCGCCCGGCACGGTGAGGGGCAGGCACAGGACCAGCGCCCAGCCGATCACCTGCCAGCCGGGCATGACCCGGGCCAGCCGGCCGCCCTCGGTGTAGCCGGCCGCGCACGCCAGCAGTGCGCCGAACAGGTACAGGTCGGCCGCGGTGAGGGCGCCGCCGCTCTGCCGCACGGTGAACGCAGCCACGGCGGCCGCGCCCACGAGGGCCGCCGCCCAGAAGGTCCGCGAGGGGCGGGTGCCCATGCGCAGGGCGGAGAACAGCGCGGTCGTGAGCGGGAGCAGGCCGACGACCACGGCCGCGTGCGCGGTGGTCGACGTCCTCAGGGCGAGCGTGGTCAGGAGCGGGAAGCCCAGGACGACTCCGGCGGCGACCACCACGAGCCCCGCCCGGTGACGGCGGTCGGGCAGCGGCACCCGAAGGGCCAGCAGACAGCCGCCCGCGAGCAGGGCGGCGAGAACGGTGCGCACGGCCACCAGCGACCAGGGGCCGAAGCCCTCCAGGCCCCAGGCGGTGGCGGGGAAGGTGAGGGAGAAGGCGATGACGCCGAGGGCGGCCAGGAGGGTGCCGGCGGCGCGGGGGCTCCGGCGAGGGATGCCGCTTGCCGGCGAGGTGTTGACCGCTATTCCGGTCGGGGCAGTAGCGCTATCGTGTGCTCTCATGCATGAGCGTAGCAGTGTCGGTGAACTGGTGAACCAGCTGCGAAGGGAGCTGGACCGCTACTCTCCGGGCGGAAAGCTGCCGTCGAGTCGCGCACTGGTCGAGCGCTTCCGGGTCAGCCCGGTGACGGTCTCGCGTGCCCTGGCACAGCTGGCCTCCGAGGGGCTGGTGGTCACCCGGCCCGGTGCCGGCGCCTTCCGTGCCCACCCCCGGACGGCCGCCGCTCCCGCCGGTGACACCTCCTGGCAGGCGGTCGCGCTGAGCGCGGACGGCGTCGCCGACCTGGTGCCGCGGACCGTGGACGCCTCCGGAGTGCTGGTCTCGCTCGCGGCGCCGCCACCCGGGGTGATCGAGTTCAACGGCGGCTATCTGCACCCGTCGTTGCAGCCCGAGCGCGCGATGGGCGCGGCCCTGTCGCGGGCGGGCCGCCGGCCGGGGGCCTGGGCGCGGCCGCCCGTGGAGGGGGTCCCGGAGCTGCGGGAGTGGTTCGCGCGGAGTGTCGGGGGCGCCGTCACCGCCGCCGAGGTCCTCGTCACGGCGGGCGGCCAGTCCGCGCTGACCACCGCGCTGCGCGCCCTCGCCCCGCCGGGTGCCCCGGTGCTCGTCGAGTCACCCACCTATCCCGGCATGCTGGCGATCGCCCGGGCGGCCGGTCTGCGGCCCGTTCCGGTCCCCGTGGACGCGGACGGGGTGAAACCGGAGCTGCTCGCCGACGCGTTCCGGGCGACCGGTGCGCGGGTGTTCGTCTGCCAGCCGCTGTTCCAGAACCCGACGGGTGCGGTGCTCTCGGCCGGGCGGCGGGGCGAGGTGCTGCGGATCGCGCGTGAGGCGGGCGCGTTCGTGGTCGAGGACGACTTCGTACGGCGGCTGGTGCACGAGGACGCGGGGCCGCTGCCGTGTCCGCTGGCGGCCGAGGACCCCGACGGCGTGGTCGTCCATGTCTGCTCGCTCACCAAGGCCACCTCGCCCAGCTTCCGGGTGGGCGCGCTCGCCGCCCGCGGGCCCGTGCTGGAGCGGCTGCGCGCCATCCAGGTCGTGGACACGTTCTTCGTGCCACGCCCTCTGCAGGAGGCCGCGCTCGAACTCGTCGGGTCGCCGGCCTGGTCGCGGCATCTCCGGGCGGTCTCCGCGGAGTTGAGGAACCGCCGCGACACGATGACGTCCGCCCTGCTCCGCGAACTCCCCGAGTACGAGCTGCCGCACATCCCGTCCGGCGGCTACCACCTGTGGGTGCGCCTGCCCGACGGCAGGGACGAGTCCGCCCTCGTCACGGCCGCCCTCCGCGCGGGCGTCGCCGTGACGCCGGGGCGCCCCTACTTCAGCGCCGAACCCCCCGCCGCGTACACACGGCTGAGCTTCGCGGCCGTCACGGGGGTGGGGGAGATCACGGAGGGGGTGCGGAGGCTGAGGGCGGCGGAAAACAGTTCGACAGCACCCTCCTGAGCTGCGAACGTCCCGCCATGAACGACGTACCGGCTCTCCCCGAGGGCTACGAGATCTCCGCCGACCCCGACCGCGTCGACGTCGAGCGGGTGCACCACTGGCTGTCCACCGACGCGTACTGGGCCGTCGGCCGCCCGCGCGAGAAGCAGGAGCGCGCGGTGCGAGAGTCGCTCAACTTCGGTGTGTACGACGTGAGTTCCGGCGAACAGGTCGCGTATGCCCGGGTGGTCACCGACCGGGCGGACTTCGCATGGCTCTGTGACGTGTACGTCGACCGGTCGGCGCGCGGCAAGGGCCTGGGCACCGCACTGGTCGGGGCCGTGTGCGAGTACCTGCGGCCGTACGGGCTGCGGCGCGTCCTGCTCGCCACCCAGGACGCGCACGGCGTCTACGAGAAGCTGGGGTTCAGGGCGCTCGACGAGCCGGACCGGTGGATGGCGCTCGTGAACGAGCGTGCCGCCGGCGTGACGGGGTGAAGGTCCGGGCACCCTGGGTCACTCCTGCATAACGTCTCTTGACCTGCGAAGTCTCACGTTCCACGATCGCCGCATGCATCTTCGGGTCACGTTCGTCGCCGCGGCGCGCAGTTCCTCGCTGCTCGCGGAGCGCTTCGAGGACGACCGGCCGCTGGACCAGGCGGGCTGGGACGAGGTGCAGCGTGCCGCGCACGAACTGATACCGCTGGCGGCGGCCGAGCTGCGCTACTGCTCGCCCACGCCCCGCAGCCGGGCCACCGGCGACGCCCTCGGCTACGCGCCGCTGGCCCAGCCCGCCCTGCGGGACTGCGACATGGGCCGATGGCGCGGCTGCACCCTGGGCGAGGCGATGGCCCGGGAGCCGCAGGCGGTCGACGCCTGGCTCGCCGATCCGCGTGCCACGCCGCACGGCGGGGAGTCGCTGCACTCCTTCATCACGCGTATCGGCGGCTGGCTCGACACCCGGCCCGCCGACGACGGCGGGCGCGTCGTGGCCGTGGCCGAGCCGTCGGTGGTCCGGGCGGCGCTCGTCTACGCGCTCAAGGCCCCGCCGTCGACGTTCTGGAACATCGACGTCCGCCCCCTCTCGACGGCCACGGTCGTCGGCCACCGGGGCCGCTGGCACCTGCGCCTGGACGGGGAGGCGGGGGTCTCGTAGGGCGCTGGGCACCCCTGGGGCTCTACGCACCGGGGCCCCGCGCACTCTTGAGGCTCTACGCACCGGGGCCCCGCGCACTCCTGGCGGCGCGCGTGTAGTCGGTGGTCAGGAGCAGGCTCTTGGCCGGGCCGCCCACCTGCCACACCGTGCGCCAGCGGTCCGCGCCGTACACCGTGAACTCGCCCCGGTAGTGGTCCGCGGCGCACGGATGGCCGGCGACCCAGTGGCCCGACGTGAGATCCAGGTCGTGGAAGGGGCGGCCGTCCGCGAACCGCACATCCGCGGTGCCGGGAGCGGTGCCCGGCACGAAACGCAGCGTCCGTTCGGCGGGGCGGGTGACGCCCTGCCAGACGAAGGTGCCGGACTCGTGGTGCAGCAGCCCGCCACCGTCCAGTGGGCTGAACGCCGTCCGGCCGGTGAACTCCCCCTCGTCACCGCTCGCGAGATCCCGCACCGATCGCCGCACCCGCCAGCTCCCGGCGAGAAACGCCAACACGTCCGGTACCGGCCAGAACTCGCCCATTCCGCCCCGCACTCCGTCCCGGCCATCACGCACGCCCCATTGACGCACCCGAGCCCCCTCCTTATCTTGCCGTTCGCAGTGCTGATCAATGTTTGATATATCGAACAGCTCCATTCCTCACCTCTACCACGAGAGAACCCCCACCTCTACGACGAGAGAGCCGCGGAGTATCCATGTCACGCACCCGCACCGGCATCCACGCGCCCCGGGCCCGCTGGAGACTGGGCCTGACCGCCACCGCCCTTCTGGTGGCCTCGGCCGTGGTCCCGGGACCCGCACACGCCGAGGACGTCACCGACTACGCGATCACCGTCGATCCCACCGCCAAGGGCACGAAGATCGACGACACGATGTACGGCGTCTTCTTCGAGGACATCAACCGTGCCGCCGACGGCGGTCTGTACGCCGAACTCGTGCAGAACCGCTCCTTCGAGTACTCCACCGCCGACAACCGCTCGTACACGCCCCTCACCTCCTGGGCCGTCACCGGCACCGGGAAGACCGTGGACGACGACGGCCGCCTGAACGCCCGCAACCGCACCTACCTCGACCTGGGCGCCGACTCGTCCGTCACCAACTCCGGGTACAACACCGGCATCACGGTCGAGAGCGGGAAGACGTACGACTTCTCCGTCTGGGCCCGGGTGGACCAGCGGGCCCACCTCACCGTCTCCCTCGCCGACACGGACGGAAGCCTCGCCGAGGCCCGCCGGATCACCGTGCGCGGCGGCTGGGCCAAGTACACCGCCCGGTTCACCGCGAGCCGCTCCAGCAGCACCGGACGCCTCACGGTCGCCACCGACGGCGCGGCCGCCCTCGACATGGTCTCCCTCTTCCCGCGCGACACCTTCAAGGGCCGCAAGAACGGTCTGCGCAAGGACCTCGCGGAGAAGATCGCCGCCCTGGACCCCGGCTTCGTCCGCTTCCCCGGCGGCTGCCTGGTCAACACGGGTTCCATGCAGGACTACAGCGAGGCGTCCAACTGGGAGCGCAAGCGCTCGTACCAGTGGAAGGACACCATAGGCCCGGTCGAGCAACGCGCCACCAACGCCAACTTCTGGGGCTACAACCAGAGTTACGGGCTCGGCTACTACGAGTACTTCCAGTTCTCCGAGGACGTCGGCGCGATGCCGCTGCCCGTCGTGCCCGCCCTGGTCACCGGCTGCGGCCAGAACAGGGCCACCGACGACGACGCGCTCCTCAAGCGCCACATCCAGGACACCCTGGACCTCATCGAGTTCGCCAACGGCCCGGTGACGAGCGAGTGGGGCGGGAAGCGGGCCCGGATGGGTCACCCCAAGCCCTTCCACCTCACCCACATCGGCGTCGGCAACGAGGAGAACCTGCCGAACGAGTTCTTCGCCCGGTTCAAGCAGTTCCGCGCCGCGATCGAGGCCGAGTACCCGGACATCACGGTCGTCTCCAACTCCGGGCCGGACGACGCCGGTTCGACCTTCGACACGGCCTGGAAGCTGAACCGCGAGAACAACGTCGACATGGTCGACGAGCACTACTACAACACCCCGAGCTGGTTCCTGCAGAACAACGACCGCTACGACTCCTACGACAGGAACGGTCCGAAGGTCTTCCTCGGCGAGTACGCCTCCTGGGGCAACGCCTTCAAGAACGCCCTCTCCGAGGCCGCGTTCATGACCGGCCTGGAGCGCAACGCGGACATCGTGAAGCTCGCCTCGTACGCCCCGCTGCTCGCCAACGAGGACTACGTGCAGTGGAGCCCCGACATGATCTGGTTCAACAACCACGCGTCATGGGGCTCGGCCAACTACGAGATGCAGAAGCTCTTCATGAACAACGTCGGCGACCGCGTGGTGCCGTCGCAGGCGACCGGCACCCCGTCGGTGACCGCCCCCATCACGGGTGCCGTCGGCCTGTCGACCTGGGCGACGGCGGCCGCGTACGACGACGTGTTGGTCACGAGCGCCGACGGGCAGACCCTGCTCAGCGACGACTTCAGCGGTGACGCCTCGAAGTGGACCCACACCGGCAAGGGCAGCTGGAGCATCCAGGACGGGCAGTACGTGCAGACCGACGTGGCAGCCGAGAACACCATGGTGTCCGCGGGCGATCCGGCCTGGCACGACTACGACCTGAAGGTGAAGGCCACCAAGAAGTCCGGCAAGGAGGGCTTCCTGGTCGCCTTCGGCGTCAAGGACACCGGCAACTACTACTGGTGGAACCTCGGCGGCTGGAACAACACCACGTCCGCGGTCGAGCAGGCCGTGGACGGCGGCAAGTCGTCGCTGATCTCCAAGCCGGGGACGATCGAGACGGGCCGTACGTACGACATCGAGGTCAAGGTGCGCGGCCGCCAGGTGACCCTCTACCTGGACGGCCAGGAGTGGGGCAGCTTCAAGGACGACAAGCCGGCCGAGCCGTTCCGCCAGGTCGTGACGCGGGACGCCAGGACCGGTGACCTGATCGTCAAGGTCGTCAACGCCCAGTCGGCGGACGCCCGTACGGCCGTCGACCTCGGCGGCGCGAAGGTCCGCTCGAAGGCCGGGGTGACCACGCTGAAGGCAGCGCCCGACGCGGTGAACACCGAGACGCAGACGCCGGTCGCGCCGGTGACGTCGACGTTCACCGGGGTGGCCGACAGGTTCACGTACACCTTCCCGGCCAACTCCGTGACGTTCCTGAGGATCAGGAAGGGATGATCCGAGGCCACCGGCGCCGGTGACCCCGGGGCCGGTGACTCCTCGGGCGGCTCAGGTGCCCAAGCGCACCTGAGCCGCCCGCAACCCGACGACCGGCACTCTCCACGGTGGCGAAAACCATGGGCCATTCGGTGAGGGGCCAGGCACAATGCCCTCCGTGAACCATGTCCTGTGCGGGCTCGCCGCCAATCCGGCGCTGCCGGCCGAGCTGGTCGACCGGCTCATCGCGGTCGCGGACGCCGACATCGCCGCGGACCTCGCCGACCGCGCGGACCTCAGCCGTGCGCAGGCGGTCGCACTGGTCTCGCGCGTCGAGGACAGCGCTTTGGGGCTGGCGTACGAGGGTCGGCTCACCGCCGCCGACATCGATCCCACGTCACAGCCGGACGCCGCCCTCGCCCTGCTCGACGAGGGCGCCGGCGGCCCGGAGTGGGCCCGTCTCCTCGCGGCGGACCCGGACGTCAGGCACCGGGAGAAGCTGGCCGCCTGCTCGGGCCTCCCTCCCGACGTGGTGGAGACGCTCGTGGCGGACCCGGACGTACGGGTCGTCGCGGAGCTCGCGCTGTGGACCACACCGGACACGGCCGCCCGGCTCGCGCGGCATCCGCATGCCGAGGTCCGCCGTGCCGTGGCGGCCAACGAGGCGACGCCGCCGGACGTCCTGGCGGCGCTCATCAGCGGCGAGGGGCTGCCTCCCGCACGGCACTGCCTGGTCTGCGACCGCGAGGAGCCGCCGTTCACCCACGATCCGCACTGCCCGCGGCCCGACTGCGATCTGCCGCCCGGTGCCTCCTGCGACGGCTCCCACGAATCCACCGTGCACAGCCTGCTCCTGGCGGCGCTGCAGAACCCGGCCACACCCGCCGAAGCCGTCGTGGGCTTCGCCGACCACCCGTCGATGCTGGTGCGGCGGCTCCTCGCCGCCCGCCCCGGTCTTCCCCCGGAGGTCTTCGCACGGCTCGCCGCGGACCCCCTTCCCGGTGTCCGCGCCGACCTCGCCGAGAACCCCGCGATCGACGAGGCCCTGATGCGCACGCTGGCCGGTGACGACGACCACGAGGTGCGGCGCGGGCTCGCGCACAACCCGCACGTGCCGCTCGACGTGCTCGCCCGTCTGGCCACCGTGACCAGGATCGGCACCACCCTGCTGCCGCGCATCGCCTCCGCCGCCGCCTTCGAGGTCGAGGAACTGGCTCAGTCACCGAACCCGGCGGCGCGGATGCTCCTGGCCCAGCGACGTGATCTGCCGGCCGGGATCCGCGACCTGCTGGCCGACGACCCCGACGCGAAAGTGGTCAAGTCCATCGCTCCGCACCCCGGCCTCTCCGAAGCGCGGTTGCGCACCATGGTCGATCGGCACGGAGTCCACGTCATCGCCAAGGTGGCGGCCAACCCGGACGCGACCCCGCCCCTGCTGGAGCATCTGACCCGGCACAGCCCACCGGTACAGAAGGCGTTCCGCGAGATCGCCCGGCACCGCAACGCGACGGCCCCGGCGCTGCTCGCCTGCCTGGAGGACCGGCAGGCGAGGCCCATCGCGGCCGGCCATCCGGCACTCCCGCCGCCGGTCATCACGGAGCTGCTCACCGACACCCACTGGCGGGTGGTGGAAGCGGCGGCCGCCAACCCGTCGCTCCCGCTCACCGTGATGACGGATCTGGTGCCCTAGGTGCCACCGCCCCGCCCGCTCGCCCTCATGAGTGCCGCCTTGGGCAAGATTGCATAAACGTGCAACGAAACGTATAGTCATGCCATCTAGGAGGAGGTTCCATGGCGGTACGTGCAGCGGTGGCGGGAGCGAGCGGTTACGCGGGCGGGGAACTGCTGCGTCTGCTCCTGGCCCACCCCGAGGTCGAGATCGGCGCTCTGACCGGCAACTCCAACGCGGGTCAGCGCCTCGGTGCGCTGCAACCGCATCTCCTGCCCCTGGCCGACCGCGTCCTTGAGGAGACTACCGCCGACGTCCTCGCCGGCCACGATGTCGTGTTCCTCGCCCTGCCGCACGGCCAGTCCGCCGCCGTCGCCGAACAGCTCGGTCCCGACGTGCTGGTGGTCGACATGGGCGCCGACTTCCGGCTCGAGGACGCCGCCGACTGGGAGAGGTTCTACGACTCCGAGCATGCCGGGACCTGGCCCTACGGCCTCCCCGAACTGCCGGGTGCCCGCGCCGCGCTGGAGGGGTCCAAGCGCGTCGCGGTACCCGGCTGCTACCCGACGGCCGCCTCGCTGGCCCTCTTCCCGGCGTACGCGGCCGGGATCGCCGAGGCCGAGGCTGTGATCGTCGCCGCGTCCGGCACCTCGGGCGCGGGCAAGGCGCCCAAGCCGCATCTGCTGGGCAGCGAGGTCATGGGCTCCATGTCCCCGTACGGCGTCGGCGGTGTCCACCGGCACACGCCCGAGATCATCCAGAACCTCAGCGCGGCGGCGGGGGAGCGGGTCACCGTCTCCTTCACTCCCACGCTCGCGCCGATGCCGCGCGGGATCCTCGCCACGTGCAGTGCCAGGGCGCGCGACGGCGTCACCGCCGAATCCGTTCGCGCCGCGTACGAGAAGGCCTTCGCCGACGAGCCCTTCGTCCACCTCCTCCCCGAGGGGCAGTGGCCCGCCACGGCGTCCGTCTACGGTTCCAACGCCGTTCAGGTGCAGGTCGCGTACGACGAGAGCGCCGGACGGATCATCGCGATCAGTGCCATCGACAATCTGACCAAGGGCACCGCGGGCGGTGCCGTCCAGAGCATGAACCTCGCCCTCGGACTCGACGAGACCACCGGACTTTCCACGATCGGAGTCGCACCGTGAGTGTCACGGCAGCCAAGGGATTCACGGCGGCGGGCATCGCCGCCGGGATCAAGGAGAACGGCAACCCGGACCTCGCCCTCGTGGTCAACAACGGGCCCCGCCTCGCCGCCGCGGGCGTTTTCACCTCCAACCGGGTCAAGGCCGCGCCGGTCCTCTGGTCCGAGCAGGTCCTCAAGGGCGGCCAGGTGTCCGCCGTGATCCTCAACTCCGGTGGCGCAAACGCCTGTACGGGAGCCAAGGGCTTCCAGGACACCCACGCGACCGCCGAGAAGGTCGCCGAGGTCCTCGAAGGGCACAGCGCCGGCGAGGTCGCGGTCTGCTCCACCGGCCTCATCGGCGTGCTCCTGCCCATGGACAAGCTGCTCCCCGGGGTCGAGACGGCCGCCGCCCAGCTCTCCGAGCACGGCGGCGAGAAGGCCGCCATCGCCATCAAGACCACCGACACCGTCCACAAGACGTCCGTGGTGACGAAGGACGGCTGGACCGTCGGCGGTATGGCCAAGGGCGCGGGCATGCTCGCCCCCGGCCTCGCCACCATGCTCGTCGTCCTCACCACCGACGCCGCCCTCGACAGCGACGTATTGGACAGGGCCCTGCGCGCCGCCACCAAGGTCACCTTCGACCGCGTCGACTCCGACGGCTGCATGTCCACCAACGACACCGTGCTGCTCCTCGCCTCGGGTGCCTCCGAGGTCACCCCGGAGTACGAGGAGTTCGCGGAGGCCGTACGGACGGTCTGCGACGACCTCGGCCAGCAGCTCATCCGGGACGCCGAGGGCGCCAGCAAGGACATCAAGGTCGAGGTGGTGGGCGCCGCGACCGAGGACGACGCCGTCGAGGTGGGCCGCTCCATCGCCCGCAACAACCTCCTCAAGTGCGCGATCCACGGGGAGGACCCCAACTGGGGCCGCGTGCTCTCCGCCATCGGCACGACGTCCGCAGCCTTCGAGCCCGACCGGCTGAACGTCGCCATCAACGGTGTCTGGGTCTGCAAGAACGGCGGCGTCGGCGAGGACCGCGACAAGGTCGACATGCGCTACCGCGAGGTGCACATCGTCGCCGACCTCGCGGCCGGCCCCGCGACCGCCACCATCTGGACCAACGACCTCACCGCGGACTACGTCCACGAGAACAGCGCGTATTCGTCATGAGCGCCACCCGTAAGCACACCGCCCTCCCCAAGGCCCAGATCCTCATCGAGGCGCTGCCCTGGCTGGTCCGGCACAACGGCAGGACCGTCGTCATCAAGTTCGGCGGCAACGCCATGATCGACGAGGACCTGAAGTCCGCGTTCGCCCAGGACGTCGTATTCCTGCACCACGCCGGCCTCAAGCCCGTCGTCGTGCACGGCGGCGGCCCGCAGATCAGCGCGGCCCTCGACAAGCACGGCATCGTCAGCGAGTTCAAGGCGGGCCTCAGGGTCACCACCGAGGACGCCATGGACGTCGTACGCATGGTGCTGGCCGGACAGGTGCAGCGCGAGCTGGTCGGGCTGCTCAACCAGCACGGGCCGCTCGCCGTGGGCCTGACCGGCGAGGACGCGCACACCATCACCGCCACCAAGCACCAGCCCCGGATCGACGGCGAGCCGGTCGACATCGGGCGGGTGGGCGAGATCACCGACATCGACACGGGCGCGATCGAGGCGCTCCTCGCCGACGGCCGTATCCCGGTCGTCTCGTCGATCGCCCGGAGCCAGGACGACGGACACGTCTACAACGTCAACGCCGACACGGCGGCCGCGGCGCTCGCCGCGGCACTGGGCGCCGAAACCCTCATGGTCCTCACCGACGTCGAGGGACTCTACGAGGACTGGCCCAACAGCGACGAGGTGATCAGCCGCCTCACCGCATCCCAGCTGGAGAAGCTCCTGCCGGAGCTGTCGTCCGGCATGGTGCCGAAGATGGAGGGCTGCCTGCACGCCGTACGCAACGGCGTGAACACCGCCCGCGTCATCGACGGCCGGGTCCAGCACTCGATCCTGCTGGAGATCTTCACCGACGAGGGCATCGGCACGATGGTGCTGCCCGATCCGACCGAGGGGGACGACGCATGACCGGGACCGCGACCAACGCCGAGCTCACCCAGCGCTGGCAGGGCGCGCTCATGAACAACTACGGCACCCCGCGGCTGCCCCTCGTGCGCGGTGAGGGCACCCGGCTGTGGGACGCCGACGGCACGGAGTACCTGGACTTCGTCGGCGGTATCGCGGTGAACGCGCTCGGACACGCCCACCCCGCCATCGTAGAGGCCGTGAGCAGGCAGATCGCCTCCCTCGGCCATGTCTCCAACCTCTTCGTCGCCGAGCCGCCCGTCGCGCTCGCCGAGCGGCTGCTCCAGCTCTTCGGCCGCGAGGGCAAGGTCTACTTCTGCAACTCGGGCGCCGAGGCCAACGAGGGCGCGTTCAAGATAGGGCGGCTGACCGGCCGGCCCCACATGGTCGCCACCCAGGGCGGCTTCCACGGCCGCACCATGGGCGCGCTCGCGCTCACCGGCCAGCCCGGCAAGCAGCAGCCGTTCCTGCCGCTGCCCGGTGATGTCACCCACGTTCCGTACGGCGACGCACAGGCCCTGGCCGCCGCGGTCACCGAGGAGACGGCCCTCGTCGTCATCGAGCCCGTCCAGGGGGAGAACGGCGTGGTCGTGCCCCCCGCGGGCTACCTCAAGGCCGCCCGCGCGATCACCGCGGCCACCGGTTCGCTGCTCGTCCTCGACGAGGTGCAGACCGGTGTCGGCCGCACCGGCAACTGGTTCGAGTACCAGGCCCACGAGGGCGTCCTGCCGGATGTCGTCACCCTCGCCAAGGGGCTCGGCGGCGGACTGCCCCTCGGCGCGACCGTCGCCTTCGGGCGCGCCGCGGAGCTGCTCCAGCCCGGCCACCACGGGACCACCTTCGGCGGGAACCCGGTCGCGTGCGCCGCGGGGCTCGCCGTTCTGGAGACCATCCAGGCCGAGGGCCTGCTGGAGAACGTGAAGCGGCAGGGCGAGAGACTGCGGGACGGGATCGAGGCCCTGGCCCACCCAATGATCGACTATGTCCGCGGCGCGGGCCTGCTGCTGGGTATCGTGCTCACGGAGCCCCTCGCGCCCCAGGTGCAACAGGCGGCTCAGGAAGCCGGTCTCCTGGTGAACGCGCCCGCCCCCGATGTCGTACGGCTCATGCCGCCGCTGACCATCGGCGACGACGAGGTGGACGCCTTCCTCCAGGCGCTGCCCGGCATCCTCGACACGGTGCGCGCGGCGAACGCGGCAAACGCGGCAAACGCGGCAAACGCTGCGAACGCGGAGAACGCGGCAGACGGGGACGGACGATCCGGGGAATGAGACGACGATGAGCCAGGCGCAGGACCACGAGCACGCCGCAGGGCCTGCCGTGCCGCAGACCCGCACCGCACGCCACCGCCGGATCGTGGACATTCTCAACCGGCAACCGGTGCGCTCCCAGAGCCAGTTGGCGAAACTCCTCGCCGACGACGGGCTGAGCGTCACCCAGGCGACGCTCTCCCGGGACCTGGACGAGCTGAACGCGGTGAAGATCCGCAACACCGACGGCGACCTCATCTACGCGGTACCGAGCGAGGGCGGCTTCCGCACCCCGCGCGCACCGCTCGGCGGGTCGGCGAAGGAGGAGCGGATGCGGCGCCTGTCCCAGGAGCTGCTGATCTCCGCGGAGGCTTCGGCGAACCTGGTGGTCCTGCGTACCCCGCCGGGTGCCGCGCAGTTCCTCGCCTCGGCCATCGACCAGGCCGAACTGCACGACATCCTCGGCACGATCGCCGGCGACGACACCCTGCTGCTGATCAGCCGGGACCCCTCGGGCGGGCAGGCGCTGGCGGAACACCTGCTGCGGCTGGCGCAGAACAACCACCACTGAAGCAACCACCACTGAAACGACCACCCCTGAGCGGCCCCGCCGCCGGGACGAACAAGGTCAGGACAAACGAGGGCAGGACAAACGAGGGCAGGACAAACGAGGGCAGGACAAACGAGGGCGGGGCGTACCGGAGTTC
>NZ_VJZE01000142.1 GCF_009377205.1 Streptomyces phyllanthi | reverse complement strand
GGTCAGGGACGGTCGTTCAGGACTCGGTGAGGGGGACGAGTACCGGGCTGTCCCCGCGCCACGCGCGCCCCAGCAGCTCGCGCAGCTCGTCCTGTGCCACCCGGCGCGGGTTGGAGTGCGGCACCTGCGCCCGCACCAGATCGGTGGCCCGGTCGAGCTCCCGCTCGGCCAGTCCCAGTTCCCGGAGCGAACGCGGCGGGTCGAGTGCCGCGTAGAGGGCGAGCAGCGCTCCGAAGGGGTCGGCGCGGTCGTCCAGCGCCGACCCGAGCCACCGCGCCGCGTCGGGCGCCGCGGGCAGGTTGAGGCCCACCACATGCGGAAGCACCACGGAGTGCAGGGCGGCGTGTTCGAGGTCGTACGCGCCGCCGAGGACATGGCACACCTTGTGGTGCAGCCCGGAACCGGCCCCGGCGAAGGCGACCGCCCCGAGGTAGGCGCCGAAGAGGATGTCGCGCCGCGCCGCGACATCCCGGCCGTCGGCGACGATGCGCGGCAGCGAGGCGGCCAGCGACCGGACACCCTCGACGGCCAGGGCAGCACTGATCGGACTGTGCCGCGGTGCCCACCACGCGTCGACGCAGTGGGCGAGCGCGTTCAGTCCCGACGTCACCGACAGGCGGGCCGGCAACGACAGCATGAGGGTGGCGTCGTAGACGACGACCCGGGGGAGCACCTTCGGATCGACGCCGGTTCGCTTGTGGCCGTCCTCGGTCAGGCCCCACACGGGCGTCGCCTCGGAGCCGGCGTAGGTCGTGGGGACGGCGAGGACCGGCAGCCCCGTGGTCAGCGCCGCCGCCTTCGCCGTGCCCGTCGTCGATCCTCCGCCGACGCTCAGCAGCAGGTCGGCCGCGTGCTCGTGGGCCGCGGCCCGCACGGCCCGCGCCACATCGACCGGCACGTGCGGCCGTACGGCGTCGAAGACCGCCACGACCGGAACGTCCCCGCACAGGTCCTCGGCCAGGGCGCGCTCGCCCTCGGCCGCGATCACCAGGACCCGGGTCGCCCCGAGTCCCGCGACCTCGGCCGCCACGTCGGCCCGGGCGGTGCCCGAGCCGAAGACGACCCGCTGGGCCCAGGACTCGTGGACGACCGGCGACCAGGCGGAGACGGTCATGCCGTCGCCGCTCGTGCCCGGGGGACGGCACCCGCCGCGAGCGCTCCGACGAGCGCGGGGACGGCGAAGGCGTAGAAGGCCCACTCGACACCGGCGCCCGAGCCGAGGACGAACGCGCCCAGCGACGGACCCGCTATCGCCCCGAAACGTCCCACCGACAGGGCCCACGCGAGGCCGTTGCCCCGCAGGGCGTCCGGGTATCTCGTCACGATGAACGCGTTGCCGAGGATCTGCGAGCCGATGAACCCGAAGCCGCTGACGAACATGAGCACGAACATGACGGGGGTCGGCGGGCGCATGCTCATCGCGATCAGGCTCAGCGTGCCGACCAGGAACGCGGCGATCACGACCCGCTTGGGGCCGAGGGCGTCCGCGACACGGCCACCGGCGATGGCGCCGAAGCCGACGCCCAGCCACATGGCCGCGGTCTGCAGCAGAGCCGAGCCCAGGGAGAACCCGGCGGCCTGCATGATGCTGGGCAGCCAGGTGCTGATACCGAAGACCAGCAGCAGCCCGCAGAACGACATGGCCCAGAAGAGCACGGTCGGGACCGCCAGCCCGCCCGTCAGCAGCGAGCGGAGGCCGAGCCAGCGACCCGGGTCCGCGGCCGGCCGGTCGTCGGAGGGAGCCAGACCGAGCCGCTCCTCCACCACCCGTGCCTGCTCCGCTCTGCCCGTACGGCTGAGGTGGAAGGGGCTCTCCGGCAGCCGGAGCAGCAGCGGAAGGGCCACGAACACCGGAAGCACGCCGATCACGTAGAGCCAGCGGTACGAGACGTCGGGGAGCAGGGCGGTGCCGAGCAGCGGGGAGACCAGGGCGCCGGCCGCGTAGCCGCTCATCATCAGCGTGATGTTGCGGCTGCGGTGGGCCGGTTCGCTGAGGTCGGCGACGTAGGCGTTGAGCGTCGGCAGCACCACGCCCAGGCCGAGGCCGACCACGAGGCGTCCGGCACTCCAGGACGTGGCGTCGCCGGCGGCCGCGCTGAGCGCCATGCCGAGCGAGAAGACGGTGGTGCCGACGACCAGGAGCCGGCGCGGACCGGTGCGGTGGACGAGGGCACCGGCGAGCGCCGCGCCGACCAGCATCCCCAGGCCGACCATCGACCCGATGGAGCCGGCCTCCGCCTTGTCGATGCCGAGGGAGGGGTCGCCCAGCAGGGCGGGGACACTGACGCCGTACACGGCCAGGTCGTAGCCCTCCAGGGACGCCACGATCCAGGCGGCCAGCAGCATGAACGTTTTCGCGGATATCCCGCGGACCTGCGGGCGTAGGGCGGTGGACGGCACTGTCATGGCCGGATCCCTTCTCTGGCGGTGGCAGGAGTGTGTGCGGGCTCGATTGCGGATGCAAGCGTCTTCAGGAGCGCCGGGACGTCCGGCAGCACGCCCGCGGTGCCGAGGACGTAGAAGTCGGGCCGCCACAGGACGGCGGCGCGGCCGGTCTCGTCGAACCAGCGGCCGTAGACACCGTCGGTGTCGGTGAACCCCTCGGTGGTGGGGCGGTCGGTCAGATGGTGGACGGCCACCCCGAGCCCGGCGGCGAACTCGGTGGACGGGGCGTCGAGCGAGGCGCCGTCGCGGCCGTCGACGAGGAGGACGAACCCGCGGCCGAGGACGTCGTCGAAGAGCCCCTCGACGCCGTGCGACTCGACCCGGCCCTGCGGCATCAGCTGCCCGGCCTGCGGGCTGTCGTCGCGCAGGCCGGGGCCGAGGCCCGGGAAACGCATCTTCTCCGGGCGGCCGTCCGCCTCGCGCTGCGCGATCAGACGGGCGTCCCGCTCGGCGGCGGCCACCGGATCACGCGTGGTCTGTACGCGGCCGAGCTCGATTCCCTTGACGATGACGGCCCGCACATGCGGCTCGCGCTCGCTCTGGTACGTGTCGAGCAGCGCGTCGTCGGCGCCCCGCAGCACGGCGTCGAGCTTGAAGGCGAGGTTCTGGGCGTCGCGGATGCCCGAGCACATGCCCTGCCCGAGGAAGGGCGGCATCTGGTGGGCCGCGTCCCCGGCGAGCAGGACCCGGCCGCCGCGCCAGCGGTCCGCGACGAGTGAGCGGAACGTGTACGTGGCGACCCGGATGAGTTCGGCCCGCGAGCGGTCGAGATACGCGGCGACCCGTGCCCACACCCGGTCGGGGTCCCGCTCGACGGGGAAGGACTCCTCCGAGTCGAGCATGAAGCTGAACCGGTGGTGACGGGGGCCCAGCGAGATGATCGACACCGGCTGCCCCGGGTCGCAGACCTGACGGGCCTTGGGGACCTCCGCGGGACCGGTCAGCCGGAAGTCGCAGACCATCCACGGCTCGGAGAACCCGTAGTCGTCCTGGCCGATGCCCAGCCGGCCGCGCGTGAAGCTGTTGCCTCCGTCGCACGCCACCGCATACCGAGCGGATACCGGCGTGCCGTCCCCGTCGACCCGGATGTCCACGCCCTCGTGCGTGCTGTCGAGGGCGACGACCCGGGAGTCCATCCGGACCTCGACGCTGCCGAGGCCGCGCACCACATGGTCGAGGGCGTCCTCCAGCTCGGGCTGGTACATCATGTACCACTCCGCCCAGCCCTGGCGGCCGACGGCGGCGAAGTCGTGCTCGATGAGGAGCTCGCCCGCGCCGTTGCGCCACTCGTAGTTCCGCTGGACGTGCAGCGTGGGCAGCAGATCACGGGCGATGCCGACACGGTCGAAGGTCCGCATCGTCTCGTCGTCGAAGATCGCGGCGCGCGGAAGGTTGTAGAGGGTGGGGTAGCGCTCCAGCACGACCACGTCGTGGCCTGCCTGCCCGAGCAGTGCCGCGGTGACCATGCCCACGGGGCCGTACCCGATGACGGCGACGTCGTACACGTGCGTTCCCTTCTGCTCAGACACCCGCGTAGGCGGCGGTGGGGGCGAGGCCGAGGAGCTTCTCCGCGTTCCGGTGGCCGATCTTGAGCCGGTCCGCGTCGCTGATCGGCGCGTCCCGCAGGAACGTGGTGGCCGTCCCCATGTCCTCGAAGGGGTAGTCGGTGCCGAAGAGGATGTGGTCGGCGCCGACCGAGAGCAGGGCGGCGAGCAGCGGGGCGGGGGAGCAGACGCCACTGGTCGTGATGTAGACGTTGTGGCGGATGTACTCCGAGGGGCGCCCGCGCCTGAGTTCGATGCCGTGGTGGGCGTGGAAGTCCCAGCGGGAGTCCATGCGCCACAGCACGAACGGCAGTCCCTCTCCCATGTGGCCGAGGAGCAGCTTGGCGTTCGGGAAGTCGTCGAAGACACCGCCGAAGACGAGCCGCAGGACATGGGTGGCCGTGTCCACTCCCCAGCTCCACATCGGTCCGACGAGTTCGGGGTGGCCCGAGAACACGTGCGCGGTGTCGACGCCGTTGGCCGGGTGCAGATAGAGCGGCACGTCGAGATGCTCGGCGCGCTCCCACACGACGCGCAGGGCCGGGTCGTCCAGATACATGCCATCGGTGTGCGCGTTGACGAGGGCGCCGCGCAGGCCGAGCTGGGTCACCGAGCGCTCCAGCTCGTCGGCCGCGGCCTTCGGATCCTGCAGGGGCAGCGCGGCGAAGCCCGAGAAGCGGTCGGGGTGCCCGGCGACGACTCCGGCGAGGAAGTCGTTGACCGTGGCCGCCTGGCGTACGGCGGACACCGGGTCCTGCTCCGCCTGGATACCGGGGGAGTTGAGCGAGAGGACCTGCATGTCCAGGCCGGCGGCGTCCATGGCCTCGAGGCGTTCCTCGGTGAGGTCGAGGAGCCGCCGGGAGGCCTCGGCCCAGGCGCCGGGCTGGGCTATGGACGCGGTCGACGCGCCATGGCCCACCAGTGCCGGGGTCACGAAGTGCTCTTCGAGGGCTATCAGCTTCATGGGGGCGTTCTCCTCGGTTGATCTCGTGATCTCGACCGCACATGCCCTGCGGCTCGGCCGATCGCGTATGCGGACGGGGCGCGCGAGCAGTGGTCGGGATGGGGTGCCCGGCTCGCCGGGAGGGCCGGGGCGTGTGGGGTGCGCGGAGGTGTGCGCCGTCGGACGGGCGACTCGGGTGGTGCTGTGAGGCGGGCCGCCGGAGCGGCGGGAGGCGGCTGCCGGAGGGGAGGGCCGCTGCGGTGCAGTTCACCAGAACGTAATGCGTTCCGCAATAGTGAATGCCAAGATTGATGGTGTCCGCCAAGGGCGCAGGCCGCCCGTGGGGGAAAAGCCGCAGGCCAGGGACGACGGAAGCCACGTCGGCCACCCCTATAGGCTGACCGCGTTCATGCACCGGTACGGAGAGGACCGCGCTGTGACGTCAACCGAACCCGGGGAGAACACGGAGCGGTCCGGGCCCGAGTCCGTGGCGTCCGACGGCCTCGGACGTCAGGGCATCCAGTCCGTCGAGACCGCGATGCGGGTCCTGCTGGCCCTGGAGGACGGCGGCGGCGCGCTGAGTCTGTCGGCGATCGCGCAGGCGAGCGGGATGCAGCCCAGCAAGGTGCACCGCTACCTCGTCAGCCTCGGCCGTATCGGACTGACCTCGCAGGATCCGGCGTCGGGGCTCTACGACTTCGGGGCCGCGATGCGCCGTATGGGGGCCGAGGCGCTGCGCCGCACCAACGAGGTGGCGGTGGCCGGCGGCCACGCGACGCGGCTCCGTGACCGCACGGGCCACTCCGTGAACCTCGCGGTCTGGGGAGACCGCGGTCCGATCGTGGTGAGCTGGGCGTACGGGACGCGCCCGCTGCCGCTGACCGTGCGGGTCGGCGCCACGCTTCCCCTGCTCACGTCGTCCGTCGGGCAGGTCTTCCTCGCCCACCTGCCCGAGAGCCTCACCGACGAGGTGCTGCGCGGTGAGCGCCGCGGCAAGGAGGCCGACTGGACGGACGAGCGTCTCGCGGCCACGCGCGCACAGGTCCGGGAGCAGGGGCACGTGGTGACGCACAGCGGCGTCATCCCGGGCATCATCTCCGTCGCGGCGCCCGTGTTCGCCGCGGGCGATCCCCTGCCGCTCGCCCTCTCCGTCGTCCTGCCCGAGAGCGTCGGCACCCCGGACCACCTCGCCGAGGTGACGGGCGAACTGCACACCACGGTGGCCGAGGCGTCACGGGAACTGGGGCACCTCGCGTAGCGGAACGAGGGGTCGGGCGCTACGGCTGCGCCACGGGACGCGTTCCGGCCACCTCGTCGTAGAAGGACTCGGCCGACGGGCCGAGCAGGTCGTGGGCCTCCATGAACATCTCGTGCGCCTCGTGTCCCACCCAGCCCGCCGGGAGCAGCTCCGTCGGCAGGTCGGGGTCGCGGAAGGGGAACTTGCGGTAGTCGTACGTCAGCCGCATGCGCTCGACGAGTGCCTCCTCGGGGCTGAGGTGCCCGGCCCGGTAGGACGGCATCCGGACGCGATAGGTACGCAGCAGTTCCCGGTAGTCCTCGTTGAGTGCGGCCAGGTCCCAGCAGCGGGCGGCCATCTCGCGGTCGACGGGGAGCCCGCCCGACTGGCAGCGCAGGGTGTCGAGGCGTACGGCGGGCTCGTCGGCGAACTTCTCCCGCACCTGCCGGATCCGGTCGTGCGGGGCGACGTACGTCGACGGGGCCAGCGGGCCGAAGCCCAGCCAGGCCAGTTCCTTGCGGATGCGGTCCCGCACACCGCGTTCGGTCTCCGGCACCGAGTAGATGACCATGTACCAGTGCCGGTCCCAGTCGGACGGCGCGCGGTCGAAGATGCGCGAGCGGCCCTCGTCGAGCAGCTGGAGACTGCGCGTGTTGAGCGCGTAGAGCGTCTCCCTGCCCTCGCGCCGCACATCGAACCAGCCCTCCTTGCGCAGGCGCGCGAGCACCACCCGCACCGTACTGTCGCCGACGCCGAAGCAGTCCATCAGTGTGCTGAGGGTGCGCAGCCGGGCGGCGCCGCCGCGGTACCGGACGTAGTCGCCGAACAGGTCGAAGACGATCGATCGAGGTTTCACGGATCCGACTATGTCATACGGACGGCCGTCGCCAGGATGAGTCGGGTGGCCGATAGGTCTCTTGCGTCGCGCCCTGCGTGCTGCGCGTACGGCGATGGAATTGCGTGACAAATCATTGACGTCCGTGGAATGACTGACACAGAATGGCGGCGAACGGACAGCCCCCCGGCCTGTTCCGGTACTCGATGTGGAGGCAGGAGCCATGGTGTCTCGGATCGCTTGTGTGGGAGGAGGCCCCGGTGGGCTGTTCTTCGCCACACTCCTCAAGCAGGCCGATCCGTCGGTCGAGGTGACGGTCTTCGAGCGGAACGGCCCGGACGACACCTTCGGCTTCGGCGTGGTGTTCTCCGACGCGACACTGGCAGGCATCCACGCGGCCGACCCCGTGCTCCGCACCGCCCTCGCGGACCACGGACGTCACTGGGACGACATCGAGGTGCGCCTGAAGGGGCAGCGCATCCGCTGCGGCGGCAACGGCATGGCGGCCATCACCCGCAGAACCCTCCTGCAGCTCCTGCACCGGCGGGCGGTGGAGGTCGGCGTCGAGCTGAGATTCGGCCACGAGGTGCCCGCCGCCCCGGACTCGCTCGCGGATTTCGACCTGATCGTGGCCGCCGACGGGGCCAACTCCCGGTTCCGCGACCGGCTCGCCGATGTGCTCGTGCCCGAGGTGGAGGTGGCGACCGCCAAGTTCATCTGGTTCGGCACGACGTATCTCTTCGACGGACTGACCTTCGTGCACGAGCACGGACCGGACGGCACGTTCGCCGTGCACGGCTACCCGATCAGCGAGAACGCCAGCACCTTCATCGTGGAGACGGACGAGGAGTCCTGGCGGGCGGCCGGGCTCGACGCGTTCGACACCGCGCAGCCGCCCGGGCCGAGCGACGAGAAGACCAGACGGTATCTGGAGAAGCTCTTCGCCGAGCAGATCGACGGCCACGACCTGCTGGTCAACAACTCGCGCTGGGGCAACTTCCGCACCCGGCGCACCCGTCGCTGGCACAGCGGCAACGTCGTCCTGCTCGGCGACGCCGCGCACACCGCGCACTTCTCCGTCGGCTCCGGTACCAAGATGGCCATGGAGGACGCCATCGCGCTCGCCGGCAGTCTCCTCGCCCACCGCGACGACCTGACGACGGCCCTGGAGGCGTACGAGGCGGAGCGGCGACCATCGGTGGAGCGGATCCAGAACTCCGCCCGGCCGAGCCTGTCCTGGTGGGAGCACTTCGGGCGCTACCACGACGCGTTCTCGCCGACGCGGTTCGCCTTCCACTTCCTCTCCCGCAGCATCGGCAAGGAGCGGATCGCGCGCCGCGACCCGGAGTTCGTCGAACGGGTCGCAGAGGACTGGCGGGCCGCGCACGACGGGCGCGACCCCCTGGACACGCCGTTCCGGCTGGGCGAGCGTGAGTTCGGCGGGCGGTGGGTCCCGCCCGCCGAACTGAGGGGCCCGCTGGCGGGGTGCCTGTGGCTCACCGCGCCGGACGCGGAGGCACAACTCCCGTCTCTGTACGAGGAGTTGGAGCGCGCCGTGAGTGGTGCGACCCCGCCCGCGCTGGTCGCCGTCCATTCCGGCACCGCGCTCACCCGGCAACTGCTCGCGGAGCAGGCCCGGCTGGTGCACACGGTGCCCGCACTGATCGTGGAGGACGGCATGGACGACGACCGGGCCGAGACGCTGCTGCTGTCCGGGCGCGCCGACCTCGTGGCACGGGAGCGGATATGACCACGAACCTGACGCCGCTGTTCACGCCCGAGGGCGTGGTGGTCATCGGCGCCTCGCGGCAGAGCGGCAAGCTGGGCGCGGCCATGGCCCGTTCCCTGGCCGCCTTCCCCGGCGCCCGCGCCCTCGTCAACTCCCGCCGCCCCGACCCCGCCGACGGTGTGTACGCCTCGGTCGCCGACGCCGCCGGGCACACCGGCGGCCGCCGTCTCGACCTGGCCGTGCTGTGCGTACCGGCGGCTGCCTGCGCGGACGCACTGGCCGAGGCCGCCGCCGCGGGCTGCCGTGCGGCACTCGTGTGCGCCGGAGGTTTCGGCGAAGCGGGCCCGGAGGGCGAGGGGCACGCAAAGGCGTTGCGCCGTACGGTCCGGGAGACCGGGATCCGGCTGCTCGGCCCCAACACCTCCGGGTTCTTCGACCCCCACCTCGGGCTGACGGCCAGCTTCGTGCCCGCCGCGGGACAACTGCCCGCCGGGGACATCGCGGTGGTCGCGGCCAGCGGCGGCGTCAACCACGCGCTCGCCTTCGACCTGGCCGCCGCGGGCAACGGCATCAGCCTCGCCGCGGGCATCGGCGCCGGCCTGGACGTGACCGCGGCGGACGTCCTGGAGCACCTCGCCGAGGACGGCCGTACGACAGCCGTCGCCCTGCACCTGGAGACGGTTCCCGACGGACCGCGCCTGGTGGCCGCCGTACGGCGGCTCACCACCGTGAAACCGGTCGTGGCGCTGGTCGTCGGACGTACGGACGTCGGTGACTTCGCGCGCTCGCACACCGGCGCGCTGGCCACCTCCTGGCGTACGGCACGGGCGGCGCTTCGGCAGGCCGGAGCGGTGGTCGTCGACGACGAACGGGAACTGGTGGACGCGCTCACCGCTCTCTCGCGCATCCGGCTGCGCCCCCACCCGGACCCCGGGCTCGGCATCGTGACCGCCCAGGCGGGGCCGGGACTGCTGCTGGCCGACCGGGCCGGCGCCGACGGTATCCGGATGCCGGAGCTGACCGGGCCCACCCGGCGCACGCTGGGTGAGCTGCTGCCCCCGCTCACCTACCAGCGCAACCCCGTCGACACCGGCCGGCCCGCCGAGACCTTCGCCCGCGTGCTGGACGCCACCGCCGCCGACCCGGAGGTGGACCTGCTGGCGGTCTACGCCCTGGCCGAGCCCGACAGCGTCGACCTCGCCTCGGCCGCCCAGGACGCCGGCCTCGGCGCTGCCTCCCCCGCGGTGGTGGTCGTCGGCGGTCTTCCCGAGGACGTGGCCGAGCAGCGGGCGCGGCTGCACAAGGCGGGTGTCCCGGCACTCGCCGGACCGGCCTCCGCCGCGGGCGCCGTACGGGCCCTGGTGACGGATGCGCGGCAGCGGGCCCTGGGGGAGCGGGAGGACCCGCCATCGCAGCCCCCACCGGATTCAGGTGTCGCCGTACCTCCCGGCCCTCTGGACGAGCACGCCGCCAAGACCTTCCTCGGCACCCTCGGGATCCCCACCCCGGACCGCGTCCCCTGCGGCTCCCGCGCCGAAGCCCACCAGGCCCTGCGCCTGCTCGGCGGGCCGGTCGCGGTCAAGGTGCTCGACGCCGCGATCCTGCACAAGACCGAGGCGGGCGGGGTCCACCTGGGCGTACGCACCCCGGACGAACTCGACGCGGCGCTGGACGCCATCGGCCCCGGCCGCCGCTACCTGGTGGAGGCGATGGCGCCGCCCGGTGTCGACCTCGTGCTCGGTGTGCGACGGGATCCCGTGTTCGGGCCGGTCGTCCTGGCGGGGCTGGGCGGTACGGCGGCCGAGGTGTACGCCGATGTGGCGCTCCGGCTCGCCCCGCTCTCCGTGCCCGAGGCCGCCGCGATGCCCGACGAACTGGCGGCCCGCGCCCTGCTCGACGGCTGGCGCGGCGGGCCGGTGCTCGACCGTGCCGCGTTCGGACGGGTGGCCGCCGCACTCGCCGCCGCCCTGGTCGCGAGCCCGCACACCGCCGAGATCGAGATCAACCCGCTGCGGCTCACCGCCGAGGGGCTGACCGCACTGGACGCCGTGATCACGCACACGGCAGGCCGTACCGCCGAGGAGAAGGACCATGCCTAGACCGAGCAGCAACGGTGCTGTGCCCTGGCCCGCGGACGTGGCCCGGCGCTATGTCGACAAGGGCTACTGGCAGGGCCGGACGATCGGCGACCGGCTGCACGAGGCCGCCGACGCCACCCCCGACGCGGTCGCACTCGTCGACGGCTCCGAGCACCTCACCTGTCTGACATACCGTCAACTCGCCGAGCGGGCGGACGCCGTCGCCCTGCGCCTGGCCGCGCTCGGGCTCCGCCCGGACGACCGACTCGTGGTGCAGCTGCCCGGCACCGCCGAGTTCGTGATCCTCACCTACGCCTGTCTGCGCCTGGGCGTCATCCCGGTGATGGCGCTGCCCGGCCACCGCAAGCACGAGGTCGGGCACCTGGTCGAGCACAGCGAGGCGGTCGCCATCGCCGTCCCCGACGTCCTCAAGGACCACGACCACCAGGCGATGGCCTCCGAGCTCGCCGCGGAGCACCCGGCCCTCCAGCACCTCCTCGTCCTCGGCGACAAGGTGGGCGACGGTGCCGTGGATCTGCGGGAGCTGTGCCGGGCGCCCGGCACTCCGGCCGACCGGGCCGCCGTGGACGCCTACCGCCCCGACAGCCGCTCCATCGCCGTCTTCCTCCTGTCCGGCGGCACCACCGGACTCCCCAAGCTCATCGCCCGCACCCACGACGACTACCTCTACAACGCCCGCCGCAGCGCCGAGGTCTGCGGCCTCGGCCCCGACACGGTCTACTTCGCCGCCCTGCCCCTCGGCCACAACTTCCCCCTCGCCTGCCCGGGGCTCCTCGGCACCCTGCTGAACGGCGGCCGGGTGGTCCTCGGCTCACCCAACCCGGACAAGGCGTTCGAACTCATCGAGCGCGAGGGCGTCACCGTGACCGCCGTCGTCCCGGCCATCGCCCAGCGCTGGCTGGACCACCACCGGGACCACCCGGGAGCCGACCTGAGCTCGCTCAGGCTCCTGCAGGTCGGCGGCTCCCGGCTGGCCGACCAGGTCGCGCGCCGGGTGCGCACCGAGCTGGGCTGCACGCTCCAGCAGGTGTTCGGCATGGCCGAGGGGCTGCTCAACTACACGCGCCCGGACGACCCCGAGGACGTCATCTGTACGACGCAGGGGCGCCCCATGTGCGAGGACGACGAGCTCCTCGTGGTGGACGAGCTGGGGCAGCCGGTTCCCGAGGGCACACCGGGCGTGCTGCTCACCCGAGGGCCGTACACCCCGCGCGGCTACTACCGCGCCGAGGAGCAGAACGCCCGCGCGTTCACCCCGGACGGCTGGTACCGCACCGGTGACATCGTGCGGCTGCGGCCCGACGGCAACCTCGTCGTCGAGGGGCGCGACAAGGACATGATCATCCGGGGCGGGGAGAACATCTCGGCGGAGGAGATCGAGAACTTCGCCTACCAGACCCCGGGCATCGCCCGTGCCGCCGCCGTCGCCATGCCCGACGCCGCACTCGGCGAGCGCGTCTGCCTCTATGTCGTACCGGAGGCGGACCGCACGGTGACCCTCGGCGACGTCCACCGCGTGATGGAGGGCGCCCACGCGGCCCGCTTCAAGTTCCCGGAACGGCTGGTGACGGTCCCGGAGCTCGCCACCACCAAGGTCGGAAAGATCGACAAGAAGGCCCTGCGCGCCGACATCGCCCGCCGGCTCGCCGCCGAAGGGGTCTTTGACGGCCGGTGACGCCGACGGCCGGTGACGCCGATGACCGGTGACGCCGAGACGGCCGGTGACGCCGATGACCGGTGACACCAAGACGGCCGGTGACACCGGCAACCGGTCACGCCGACGGCCCGTGACCGCGAGGGGTCGTACCACTCGACCGCCTCACTGGACAGCCACCACTCGATCAAGGGAGATCGGTATGAGCGAGACCTTCGTCCTGGTGACCGGAGCCTGGCACGGCGGATGGGCCTGGCGCCCGGTCGCCCGTGAGCTGAGAGCCGCCGGGCACCAGGTGCACACCCCCACCCTGGCCGGGCTGGGCGCCGACGACGACCCGCGCGGCGTGACGCTCACGGACTGTGTGGACAGCCTGGTGGCGTACGTCGAGGGCGCCGGGCTCGACGGGATCACCCTCGTCGGCCACAGCTGGGGCGGCTACGTCCTGACCGGGGCGGCACCGAAGCTCGCCAACCGGCTCAGGCGGCTGGTCTTCTGGAGCGCGTTCGTGCCGGAGGACGGCGAGTCGCTGATCGAGGCGTGCCCGCCGCACTACGGCGAGATGTTCCACGCCCTGGCCGCGGCCTCCGGCGACGACACCGTCACGCTGCCGCTGGAGGTCTGGCAGCAGGCGTTCATGCAGGATGCCGGGGAGGAGACCCAGCGCATGGTCCACTCCCTCCTGGTCCCGCAGCCCCTGGGCACCTTCACCGAGAAGCCGGACACCTCGGCGTTCACCGCGCTCGACATACCCACCAGCTACGTCCTGTCCACCGAGGACGTCTCCCTGCCCGGAGAGTGGGCCTGGGGCAACCGCTTCCCGCAGCGTCTAAAGAACCCGCTGGTCATCGAGGTCCCCGGAAGCCACGAGGGCTGTTTCACCCGCCCCGTCGAACTGGCGGACGCCTTCATCCGGGCCTGCGCGGCGTAGGGGCCCGGGGAGAGGCGAAGGCGCCCCGCGCACGGCGGGGCGCCTTCGGTGCGACGGGCCAGGGTGCCGCCCGGCCGGGGGTCACCCGGGCTGAATGCGTCCACGCCAGGCTCCGGACTCACTCCCGCGCTGCTCGATGTACTCCTTGAAGCGCTGCATGTCGCCCTTGACGCGCCGGTCGATGACTCCCAGCATGTCCCCGGTCTTCTCCGCGGCCCCGCTGGGCTCGATGTCCATCACGAGCTCGACGCGGGTGTGCGTGTCGTCCACGCGCTGGAAGCGGACCGAGCCCTTCTGCCGGGTGTCACCGGTGGTGGTACGCCAGGTGACCCGCTCGTCGGGGAGCTGGTCGACGATCTCGGTGTCGAACTCCCGCCGGACCCCGCCGATCTTGGTGGTCCAGTGGTTGTGGCGTTCGTCGAGCTGCCTGACCTCCTCGACTCCCTCCATGAACCTCGGGAACTCCTCGAACTGCGTCCACTGGTTGTAGGCGGTGCGGACGGGGACCTCGACTTCCACCGTTTCCTTGACGGTGCTCATCCTGCCTCCCTCTTCCTTGATCGGCCGCGGGCCTGCCACAGCCCACGGCAGGGATCTCGGGACGCCGGGCGAGTACCCGTGAAACGCCTGTTGACGACTGTGGAGCGGGACGACGTGACGATCCCGGAGGGAGCGCGTCCGGCCCCGCTCCACGATCAGGGCGCCGCGGCCGCCTCCGCGCGGGACAGGGCCACCTCCAGTACGGCCAGCAGCGCGTCCCGGACCGAGCCCGTGTTCCGTGCGTCGAAGACGATCAGCGGTACGTGTTCGCCGATGTCGAGCGCCCACCGCACCTCGTCCAGATCGTGCTCGACCGCCCCGTCGAACGCGTTGACGGCGACGACGAACGGCACGTCCTTGTGCTCGAAGTAGTCGACCGCCGCGTAGCAGTCGTCCAGACGGCGGGTGTCCACGATCACCAGACCACCGAGGGCGCCCTCGACCAGGTCGTCCCACATGAAGCCGAACCGGTCCTGGCCCGGAGTGCCGAACAGGTACAGCTTCAGCGTCGGATCGAGGGTGATCACCCCGAAGTCCATGGCGACCGTGGTGGTGGTCTTGCCGGGAGTGTGGGTGAGATCGTCCACCCCCGCCGCGACCTCGGTGATCGCCGCCTCCGTGGTCAGCGGGCGTATTTCCGAGATCGCTCCCACGGTCGTGGTCTTGCCGACGCCGAAGCCGCCGGCGATGACCATCTTCACCGGTAGCGGAGGCTGTTCAACTGGTGTCACGGAGTGTTCCCCGCGATTCGGGGACGGCACGGAGACCATCGATAACCCTTCGCAGTACGGAGAGGTCCTGGGCCGTTCCGGCCTCCGGTCTGTGGACTGCCAGTCGTCCGGCGGTACACAGGTCCTCGGCCAGCACGCGGACCACGTTGAGGTGCAGCCGCAGCCGGGCGGCGAGTTCCGCCACCGACTGGGGTCGTCGGCACGCGGCCACGATGTCGTGGTGTTCGAAGGTGAGCGAGTTCAGGACGGAGAGCCCGGCCGAGGTGGCGACGACCTGGGTCTCGACCGGCAGGGGCGGCGCGGTACCGGCGCCCGACACACGGCCGGCGGTCAGCAGGAACGGCCGGATGGCGGGGGCGCGGCCGACCGGCTCCGGTGAGCCCCCGGCGCCCCCCGCCGCGTCGTGTGGTGCTGGTTCACCGACGGCCATCACGATCCCTTCCTGACATGCCTGAACCCTGCCCCCGAACAAGGGCGGATCAGCCGGCCGGTGCGACGCCGACGCTGTTCTTCAGCTCCAGTACGAGTTGCGGGGTGAGCGCGGCCCCGGCCCGGTTGGCGAAGAGCGCCATCTCGTAGGCGATGTTGCCCAGCTTGGCCTCCTTGGTGGTCACCACGCCCAGGACGGCGCCGCAGCCGATGGCCGACACCAGGACATGACCGCCCTCCAGGTCGATGATGACCTTGTTGAGACCGCCCAGACCGTAGTTGCCGGAGGCGCCCCCGGCGAGGCTCGTGAGGCCGGAGACGATCGCGGCGAGCCGCTCCGAGTCGGCCTGGTCGCGGAGCTGGGACACCGCGATCAGCAGGCCGTCCGACGACACCGCGATGGCGTCGACGACCCCGGCGGTCTCCGTGGCGAACCGGTCGAGCAGCCAGGTGAAATCGGCCGCCGCGGTACGCAGGTCGGTCGGTTGTGGCCGCTCGGAACTGCTCTCACCTGTCGACGTGATCAATGCCCGACTCCTTCTCGGTTTCCTGGTGCTGCGAAGCTGCTGTTTCCGTGCGGTGGAGAAGACTGTCCTGTTCCGCCCTGCGGATCGCGGCCTCGAACTCGTCGAGTTCCGAGCGGACCGCTTCGGCGTCGACGGGCTGCCGTACGGTCGGCGTCTCCCGGTCGGCCGGTGCGGTGGTCTTGGCGAGGGTCGCGCCCCGCACGCGCCGCCGCAGCGGCCGGGCGCCCTCGGCCGCGGGCGGCCCGTCGGAGGCGTGGGCCCGCGCCGCGTCCACCCGCGCCGGGTCCGCCTGGTGCGCGTCCGCCCGCTCCGCGACCGGGCGGACGGGGACACGCCGGGGGAGGGCGCCCCGCTGCGAGGGGACGGCGGGCCGCCGCTCGGGGCCCCCGGAGGCGGGTGCGGGTGCGGGGACGGAGGCCGGTACGCCGGCCGACTGCCCGGCCCACCGGGGCAGCGCCGGCACCGTCCGGGCCGGGTCCAGGGCCTGGGGCGTCACAGGGGCCGCGGGAACCGCGGCCACCGGCGCGTCCCCGGCCCCCGCCGCGTCCACCGGGCTCAGCGTCAGCAGGAGTCCGGAGGGGACCCAGACGCTGCTCGTGACCCCGCCGCCCGGAGTACGGCCCAGGGTCACCCGGATACCCCAGCGCCGGGCGAGGCTGCCCACCACGAAGAGGCCGAGCACCTTGGTCGGTACGAGGTCGAGCCGCTCGCGGCGGATCAGCCGGGCGTTCTCCTCGGCGAGGCGTTCCGCGCTCATGCCGAGGCCGTGGTCGATGACCTCGATCAGCGCGCCGCCGTCCTCGGTGACGTCGGTACCGGGCCGGACGGCCACCTCGACGGGCATGTGGGACGGGGAGAACGACACCGCGTTCTCCAGCAGTTCGGCGATCATCAGCGTGAGGTCGCCGATGATGTCGGGCGCGACGGTGACCTCGGTCTCGGATCGCAGCGAGACCCGCTGGTAGCCCTCGATCCGGCCGAGCCCCGCCCGGATGACGTCGGCCAGGGTGGTCGGCCGGGCGTCGACGCCGGTCTCCCGGATTCCGGCGAGCAGCATCAGGCTGTCGGCGTTGCGCTGGAGGCGTACGGCGATGTGATCGATGCGGTAGAGCCGGTCGAGGAGTTCGGGGTCGGTCTCCTCCCGTTCGGCGGCGTCGATCAGGGCGAGCTGACGGGTGGTGAGGTTGCTGACCCTGCGCCCCACGTTGCCGAACATCTCGGCGACGTTGCGGCGGCTCAGCACCTGTCGCTCCAGGAGCGCCGCGGCGGTGACCTGCACCTGGTTGAACGCCTCGGCCAGCTCACCGATCTCGTCGCGGGCGGGGACCGGGATCGGCCGCGGCCGCAGGGGCGTGCTGTCGGTGGACTCGTCGTCCGCGACCCGGGCGAGCTCCTCACCCGCCACGTCGACCACCTGCTGGGCGGCGCCGGTCAGGGCCACCAGGGGGCGTACGACCGACCGCCGGACGAGGACACAGAAGCCCAGCCATGCGGTGAAGGCGAGCAGGGCCAGACCGAGCAGGACCAGCGCGGTCTGCAGGGCGTTGCGGGAGACGGCGTCGGCCCGGGCGGCGATCTCCCCGATCAGCGAGCGGGTGATGCCGAGACGGGCCTCGGCCTGCTCCGTGCCGGTGGTGATGGCCTTGCGCAGTTCCCGCGCGCTCCCGGTCTGCAGGGCACTCGGATCGATCTGGAGCTCCGCGAAGGCGGACTCGAAGCCGTGCTCCTCGGCACTGCGCTCGATACCGCTCAGGGCCAGGACCTGCCTCGGGGTGGCGATACGGCCGAACCGGTCCGACTGGTGGTCGTAGAGCTGGTGGGCCCCGACCGCGCGCGTGAACTCGGTGAGGGCGTTGGAGTCACGGGTGTGCGCGGAGAACACGGCGCTCTCGAAGGCCGCGTGGGCGGCGTCGGCGCGCAGCACCGTGTCGAGCAGCTGGGTGACCGAGGACGACGGCGTGCCGGAGAAGCGTTCGAGCCCGATGCCGTCGATCAGGTACTCGACCGCCGAGGCGTAGGCGGGGTCGATGTTGGCGGCGGGGACATAGCCCCGTTCGAGCTTCTCGCGCAGGACGGTGAGGGCGCGCAGATAGTCGAGCGCCCGGGTCTCCTCGACCGGCAGGCCCGACCCGAACACCGCGCGTACGGCGGCAGCCTGCGCATCGGTGTCCCGTTGCGCCGCACGGTAGTCGGCGGCCTCCGGCAGGGCGGCTCCGGGACGAACCGACTCGTACCGTACGGACAGCAGGAGCGCCTGACGGTGCTCGGCCTGTACGTCGTTGATGAGCCGGGCGACCTGCTCGCTGTCACGGACCAGCTCCGCGATCCGGTCGGCGTCCCGGGCCTGCTGCACCTCGCTGTAGACACCGACGCCGAGCAGGGTGCCGACGACCACGATGGGCGCGATCACCAGGACGTTGAGCTTCCGCCGGAACGGCCACCGGTCGAGGACGGCTCCGGCCCTGCGGCGCAACCGCGGCGTCGGGCGGGCGTGCGCGGGGCCGAGCGCGCGCGTCGGGTCCACTGTGTTCGCGGGCACCCGGGGCCTCCTTCGATGTGCTCGTGCGCGGTGGCCGAGGCGACGTCGCTGCCGGATCACCGCGCCCGGTGCACGGACGCACGCTTTGCGAAACTCGCACCTGAAGATGCGCATAGTTCGCGCCACATGTCCGGAACCGGCCGTGCGGAGAATAGCGTTTGTGTGATCGTCTGTAAAACGTGAGTAATGAAGAACCCGTGTAGGCATAGCTATTTGGCATATGCAAAACCGAAGTCCGGGTAGCCGCCGGACACCGGGCGCCGCCTGTGGGCGCCTTCTGAAAGCCGGTGGCCGAGAGGCGAGTTCACCGGGTCCGGCTCGTACGTCACCGCCGTGGCGATCGCGTGTTCGCCGGCGCCGCGTGCCCGGTCGTAACCGTTTGGCTACGGTGGGCCCGCGCGGCGGCGGACTGGCGGCCCGGTCACCCGACCTGTGTCGACGCTGTCCGGTTTCCGATGGCGGCCTGCTAGATTCCCACCGCGACCAGGGCCTGTCCGGCGGATCAGGGTCGGGCAGGCCGCGACGTCCGGTGCGCGCGATCGCAAGGCGCCGGAGTGCCCTCGTGACGGATCCACATGGGCATTTCGGCAACACGGCGAGCGTGCGTGCCAGGCGTCGAGGACCCGGCCATGATCCGCCGGACAGGTCCTGGCACCGGGCAACCGCCCGAGCACTGTCGTGACCGTCGCCCGGAACCCGCCCAGGCCGGTCGCCCCGGCGTCGGATCCGGGACACCCCCGCTCAACAGCGGCGCCTTCTCGTCGCCGTGGCCGGCGCGGGCCGTTCCCGTCGGCGGAGACCGCACATCCGAGCTCTGGCCACCCGTACCCCAACTCCTCCCCACC
>NZ_VJZE01000141.1 GCF_009377205.1 Streptomyces phyllanthi | reverse complement strand
CCGTCCCTCCCGGACGTTCCGCCCTCCGGCCCCGAACCTCACCCGGACCCGCACCCCGGGCTGGGCGTCGGCGTCCAGCTCCTCGGGCACGGCGTAGTCGAAGTACCGGTCGAGATGCAGCACACCCTTGTCCACCAGGACCCGCGCGACGGGCAACTCCTTCGCCAGAGCGGCCCCTCGCCACGTCCGCGGCTTGGCCTTGGGGGCCTTGTTCTTCCGTACGGCCTCCCGGATGAGCGCGAGCTGCTCCGGCCCCGCGCCCTGCGCGCTGCCGCCGTTCCCCTGCCCGTTCTCGCTGCTCACGCCTGCATTCTTACCAAACCGCACTGACAGCGCCGCACGCCCGAGTTCCCGACCGGTGACGGCTCGCCTCTGCCTTCGGCCACCCCGCCCACGGCGGGGACGGGATTCGAACCCGTGAGGGGCTCACGGCCCCGAAGTATCCGTCGCCTTCGCACCGGGCGCCCCGGCGCCGGCACTCCCGAGATCAGTCCGGCAGCGGCACATGCACAGCTGGTTTCACAGCACGCCCAAGAGCGCGCTCCACCGAAGTAGCCGCGGCCTGCGCACCGGGAGAGATCACCAGCGTACGAATCCACTGGCCCCGGCCGCCAGCCAATTCCCACACCCGATCCGGTCGCCCGCGACACGGGACTCCTGACACAGCGAGGCCCGGCGCCCCACCGGGACACCGGGCCTCACGAAGAGCCGTGAAGATCTTACAGCCCAACAGCCTTCCGCAGCGCGTCCACGCGGTCCGTGCGCTCCCACGTGAAGTCGGGGAGTTCCCGGCCGAAGTGGCCGTAGGCGGCCGTCTGGGCGTAGATCGGGCGGAGCAGGTCGAGGTCGCGGATGATCGCGGCAGGGCGGAGGTCGAAGACCTCGTCGATCGCCTTCTCGATCTTCTCGGTGTCGACCTTGGCGGTGCCGAAGGTCTCCACGAACAGACCGACGGGCTCGGCCTTGCCGATGGCGTACGCGACCTGGACCTCGCAGCGGGAGGCCAGGCCTGCGGCGACCACGTTCTTCGCGACCCAGCGCGTCGCGTACGCCGCCGAGCGGTCCACCTTGGACGGGTCCTTGCCGGAGAAGGCGCCGCCGCCGTGGCGGGCCATACCGCCGTACGTGTCAATGATGATCTTGCGGCCGGTCAGGCCCGCGTCACCCATCGGGCCGCCGATCTCGAAGCGGCCGGTCGGGTTGACCAGCAGGCGGTAGCCCTCGGTGTCCAGCTTGATCCCGTCGTCCAGCAGCGCCTTCAGCTCCGGCTCCACCACGAACTCGCGGATGTCGGGGGCGAGGAGCGAGTCCAGGTCGATGTCGCTCGCGTGCTGGGAGGAGACGACGACCGTGTCCAGGCGGACCGCCTTGTCACCGTCGTACTCGATGGTGACCTGCGTCTTGCCGTCCGGACGCAGGTAGGGGATCGTCCCGTTCTTGCGCACCTCGGACAGGCGCTTCGACAGACGGTGCGCCAGGAAGATCGGCAGCGGCATGAGCGTCGGCGTCTCGTCCGTCGCATAGCCGAACATCAGCCCCTGGTCGCCCGCACCCTGCCGGTCCAGCTCGTCAGCCTCTTCCCTTCGGGAGGCGCCCTCGACACGGCTCTCGTACGCCGTGTCCACACCCTGCGCGATGTCCGGGGACTGCGAGCCGATCGACACCGACACACCGCAGGAAGCGCCGTCGAAGCCCTTCTTCGACGAGTCGTAGCCGATCTCGAGGACCTTGTTGCGGACGAGCGTCGCGATGTCCGCGTAGGTCTTGGTCGTGACCTCGCCGGCCACGTGCACCAGGCCGGTCGTGATCAGGGTCTCGACCGCGACCCGGGAGGTCGGGTCCTCGCGCAGAAGCGCGTCGAGAATGGTGTCGCTGATCTGGTCGGCGATCTTGTCGGGGTGGCCCTCGGTCACGGACTCCGAGGTGAACAGGCGACGGGACACAACGCTCCCTGGGGTTGCAGCGGCTGCTGGCTGATCATTGGCGGACGGTTCGGGGGCTGCGCCCGGCGACGTCCGAGAACAGTTTATCGGTCGCGCTCGACCGCGGGCCCACGTGTCTCGCCTCTCGGGAGCGCTGTGACCTGCGGCACCTGCATTCTGCCCACAGCCGATCGCTGTTCGCCAGGGGCGCCACGCGCCAATATGCGGAATTCGGGGGAACCTTGAGGCGGAAGGAACCTCAGGTCAGACGGGCCGCCACAAGGTCCCACACGGTTTCGGCCAGCGCTTCCTTCGGTCCGTACGGCACCGGGGTCTCACTGCCGTCGGCTCCGAGTACCACGGCCTCGTTCTCCTCAGAGCCGAACGTCTTGCGCTCCCCCACCTCGTTCACCACGAGCAGATCGCAGCCCTTGCTCCGGAGCTTGGTACGCCCGTTGGCGAGGACGTCGTCCGTCTCCGCGGCGAAGCCGACGATCACCTGGGCGGGGCGGGGGCGGTCGGCCGATATCTCCGCGAGGATGTCCGGGTTGCGGACCAGGACGATCGGGTCGGGCTCCCGGCCGTCCTTCTTCTTGATCTTCCCGGTGGCGTACACCTCCGGGCGGAAGTCCGCCACCGCGGCCGCCATCACCACGGCGTCCGCGTCCGGGGCGGCCTTGAGGACCGCTTCCCGCAGCTGGACCGCGGTCCCGACCCGAACGACGTCCACGCCCGCCGGGTCGGGCAGCCCGGTGTTGGCGGCGACCAGTGTGACCCGGGCGCCCCGGGCGGCGGCCGTACGGGCCAGGGCGTACCCCTGCTTGCCGGAGGAGCGGTTGCCGAGGAAGCGGACCGGGTCGAGCGGCTCGCGGGTGCCTCCCGCGCTGACGACCACATGGCGGCCCGCCAGATCGGGCTCGGTCACCCCGCGCGCGAGCACCCTGCGACAGACCTCGAAGATCTCGGCGGGGTCGGGCAGCCGCCCCTTGCCGGTGTCCACCCCGGTCAGCCGGCCGACGGCGGGCTCGATGACCACGGCACCGCGGCGGCGCAGCGTCGCCACGTTCTCCCGGGTGGCCGGGTGCTCCCACATCTCGGTGTGCATGGCCGGGGCGAAGACCACCGGGCAGCGGGCGGTGAGCAGTGTGTTCGTGAGCAGGTCGTCGGCCAGTCCGTGGGCCGCCTTCGCGAGGGTGTCGGCGGTGGCCGGGGCCACGACGACGAGGTCGGCCTGCTGGCCGATGCGGACGTGCGGGACCTCGTGGACGTCGTCCCACACCTCGGTGGAGACGGGGTTCCCGGAGAGGGCCGACCAGGTGGCGGCGCCGACGAAGTGCAGCGCGGAGGCGGTGGGGACGACCCGCACGTCATGCCCGGACTCGGTCAGCCGGCGCAGCAGCTCGCACGCCTTGTAGGCGGCGATCCCGCCGCTGACCCCCAGAACGACCTTCGGCTTGCCCACCGGGCCTCCCCGCACTCGACACCGGTACGCCGCGGTTCACCGGCGTACGCGTCCATGCTGCATCACCACCACGTCGCCGCGGGGACCGGCCCCGCACCCCCGAGCACACCACGGGCCCGGCAGTCGCGCTGCCGGGCCCGTGGAGAAGTCAGCCGAAGGCTGGAAACACTACTGCGCCGGGCCCTCGATGGCCTCGGACGTCAGCAGACCCGCGTTGATCTCGCGCAGGGCGATCGAGAGCGGCTTCTCGTGGACGTGGGTGTCGACGAGCGGACCGACGTACTCGAGAAGACCCTCTCCGAGCTGCGAGTAGTACGCGTTGATCTGGCGGGCACGCTTGGCCGCGTAGATCACGAGGCTGTACTTCGAGTCGGTGGCCTCGAGGAGCTCGTCGATCGGCGGGTTGATGATGCCCTCGGGCGCGGAGATGGAAGAGGACACGCTCTACCTTCCGATGGATGGGAAAGATTCAGTGACTGTGATCGTCGACTGTGATCGTCACGATCACACAACGTCCATCAAGGCTAGCAGCTCACGCGCCACGTCCTCGACGGAGGTGTTGACCAGGGTGACGTCGAACTCGGGCTCGGCCGCGAGTTCGACCTTGGCCGCCTCCAGGCGGCGCTCGATCACCTCGGGCGGTTCGGTGCCCCGCCCGGTGAGTCTGCGCACGAGCTCCTCCCAGGAGGGAGGAGCCAGGAACACCAGCTGCGCCTCGGGCATGGACTCCCGGACCTGCCGGGCGCCCTGGAGGTCGATCTCCAGGAGCACGGGCTCACCCGCCTCCAGGCGTTCGATCACCGCGTGCCGCGGGGTCCCGTAGCGATTGCCGGCGAACTCCGCCCACTCGAGCAGCTCGCCGTTGGCGATCAGCTTGTCCATCTCGTCGTCGGTGACGAAGAAGTAGTGGACTCCATGCTGCTCACCGGGGCGGGGCTTGCGGGTCGTCGCCGACACCGAGAGCCAGACCTCGGGGTGTTCCTTGCGCATATGGGCGACGACCGTGCTCTTGCCGACCCCGGAGGGGCCGGAGAGCACGGTCAGCCGCGGACGTTCACTCATGCAGCGATTATTCCAGCAATCCCGGGATGCCCGGGACTCAGGAGCCGGTGCTGCCGAACTCGCGCTCCAGGGAGGCGATCTGGTTGGAACCGAGACCACGCACACGGCGGCTCTCGGAGATGCCGAGTCGCTCCATGATCTGCTTGGCGCGGACCTTGCCCACGCCAGGCAGGGACTCAAGGAGGGCGGAGACCTTCATCTTGCCGATGACGTCGTTCTCCTGGCCCTGCTTGATGACCTCGTGCAGGGAGGCGCCGGAGTGCTTGAGTCGATTCTTGACCTCGGCCCGCTCCCGGCGAGCCGCGGCGGCCTTTTCGAGCGCGGCTGCGCGCTGTTCAGGGGTAAGGGGCGGAAGAGCCACGCCTACGTCACCTCGGATGTCGAACTGTCGGATACGGACCGGTGAGGAACCTAGTCGCCCCACACCTGGGGAGCCACGAGCAACACGCTTGCCCGGTTCTCCCCCACTGCCTTGAGGGGCGCGGGAGGCGCCCCCACTGGTCGGAGACTAGCGGTCAAGTGCGCCGGAGTCAGCGAGAACAGAGGAAAAGTCCTGGTCAGCCTCCCTGGGGTCGGGCATAAGCGGCATAACGCCCCGGATTTGAGACTGTATTCAGACTCAAGCCCGGACTCCAGCCCTCCGAGAGGCCCTTCCGGAGCACTCATCGGATGACTCAGGCGGCCGCCACGGCGGCTCCGATCTCCGCCGCGAAACGCTCCGCGGAGGCGCGCAGCGCGGTGAGGTCCGGCCCGTGGCGCAGGACCCCCCTGCTGACGTTCGGGACCACATGGCGTACGGCCGGCCCGAAGACGCCCGGCAGGTCCGCCGGAGTGGCGCCCTGAGCGCCGATCCCGGGCGCCAGGAGCGGTCCGTTGATCTCCAGGTCGTACGACGAAAGGTCGCCCAGCGTCGCTCCCACGACCGCGCCGAAGGACCCCATGGGCGACTCCCCCGCGTTCTCGGCCGCGAGGTGCGCCAGCACGGCAGCTCCGACGTTCCGGCCCGCCGGATCCTCGGCGCGGACCGCGTGCTGCACCTCGCGGCCCTCCGGGTTGGAGGTCAGCGCCAGCACGAACAGGCCCGCCCCGCTCTCGCGCGCCAGCTCCACGGCCGGCTTCAGGGACCCGTAGCCGAGGTACGGCGACACGGTCAGGGCGTCCGAGAAGAGCGGCGCGTCCTTGTGCAGGAAGGCCTCCGCGTACGCGGCCATGGTCGAGCCGATGTCACCGCGCTTGGCGTCCATCACGACCAGGGCGCCGGCGGCCCGCGCCTCCTCGACCGACTTCTCCAGCACGGCGACGCCGCGCGACCCGAAGCGCTCGAAGAACGCGCTCTGCGGCTTCAGGACGGCCACCCGGCCGGCCAGCGCCTCGATGACGGTGCGGCTGAACCGCTCGAGTCCGGCCACGTCGTCGTTCAGGCCCCAGTCGGCGAGCAGGGACGCGTGCGGGTCGATACCGACGCACAGGGGGCCACGCTCGTCCATGGCCCGGCGCAGGCGCGCGCCGAAGGGTTCCAGACCACTCATGCCGTCTTCCTTGCCTTCCTGACATCGGCGCCGACCGCGTCGGCGAGGGTGGCGTACGGGCTGGTACGGAGGCGTGCGGCGAGGCCCTTGTGGACAGCGCGGCTCCAGAAGGGGCCCTCGTAGACGAAGGCGCTGTAGCCCTGCACCAGGGTGGCGCCGGCCAGGATGCGCTCCCAGGCGTCCTCGGCGTTCTCGATGCCCCCGACCCCCACGAGGGTGATCCGGTCGCCCACACGGGCGTACAGGCGGCGCAGGACGTCGAGGGAGCGCGCCTTCACCGGTGCCCCGGAGAGGCCTCCGGTCTCCTTCACGAGGGCGGGTTCCGATGCCAGCCCCAGCCCCTCGCGCGCGATGGTGGTGTTGGTGGCGATGATGCCGTCCAGGCCCAGCTCCACGGCGAGGTCGGCGACCGCGTCGACGTCCTCGTCGGCGAGGTCGGGGGCGATCTTCACCAGCAGCGGGACCCGGCGGTCGGTGACCGTACGGTCGGCGGCCTCGCGGACGGCGCTCAGGAGGGGGCGCAGCGCCTCCGTGGCCTGGAGGTCGCGCAGTCCGGGAGTGTTGGGCGAGGAGACGTTCACCACGAGGTAGTCGGCGTACGGGGCGAGTCGCTCGGTGGACTTCACGTAGTCCCCGACGGCCTCGCTCTCCGGGACGACCTTGGTCTTGCCGATGTTGACGCCCACGGTGGTCCTGAAGACGGGCTCCCGCGAGGCCAGCCGCGCGGCGACGACCAGGGAGCCCTCGTTGTTGAAGCCCATGCGGTTGATCAGCGCCCGGTCCTTCACCAGCCGGAACAGCCGCTGTTTCGGATTGCCGGGCTGCGGCTCCCCCGTCACCGTGCCGATCTCGACATGGTCGAAGCCGAGCATGGACATGCCGTCGATGGCCACCGCGTTCTTGTCGAAGCCGGCGGCCAGCCCGAACGGCCCGTGCATACGGAGCCCGAAGGCCTCCGTCCGCAGCTCTTTGTGGCGGGGCGCGAGCGCGGCCGCGACGAACGTGCGGAGCACCGGGATACGGACCGCGAGCAGGATCCAGCGGAAGGCGAGGTGGTGCGCCCGCTCAGGATCCATCCGCTTGAAAACCAGACGGAAGAAAAGCTTGTACATCAGTGTGTCCTCACGAAGAGGGGGACACCGTTTCCGGTGTCCCCCTCAGGGCTGCTAGTCGCGGGCCGCGGTCAGGTGTTCCGCGTGTTCCTGGAGTGAACGCACGCCCACGTCACCGTGGTTGAGGGCGTCGATGCCCTGGACGGCCGCGGCGAGTGCCTGGACCGTCGTCAGGCACGGCACGGAGCGTGCCACCGCCGCCGTACGGATGTCGTAGCCGTCGAGGCGGCCGCCGGTGCCGTACGGGGTGTTGACGATGAGGTCGACCTCGCCGTCATGGATGAGCTGGACGATGGTCCGCTCGCCGTTCGGGCCCTCGCCGTCGGAGTGCTTGCGCACCACGGTGGTGTTGATGCCGTTGCGCTTGAGCACCTCGGCGGTGCCGGCCGTGGCGAGCAACTCGAAGCCGTGGGCGACCAGTTCACGCGCCGGGAAGATCACCGAGCGCTTGTCGCGGTTGGCGACCGAGATGAACGCGCGGCCCTTGGTGGGCAGCGGGCCGTACGCGCCGGCCTGCGACTTGGCGTACGCCGTGCCGAAGACCGAGTCGATGCCCATGACCTCGCCCGTGGAGCGCATCTCCGGGCCCAGCACCGTGTCCACTCCGCGCCCGTGGATGTCGCGGAAGCGCGACCACGGCATGACGGCCTCCTTGACGGAGATCGGCGCGTCGAGGGGCAGGGTGCCGCCGTCGCCGTTCGCCGGCAGCAGGCCCTCCGCCCGGAGCTCGGCGATCGTCGCGCCCAGCGATATCCGTGCCGCCGCCTTGGCCAGCGGCACGGCCGTCGCCTTCGAGGTGAAGGGGACGGTGCGCGAGGCACGCGGGTTGGCCTCCAGGACGTACAGGATGTCGCCCGCCATCGCGAACTGGATGTTGATCAGGCCACGGACGCCGACACCCTTGGCGATGGCCTCCGTCGAGGCCCGCAGCCGCTTGATGTCGAAGCCGCCGAGCGTGATCGGGGGCAGGGCGCACGCGGAGTCGCCGGAGTGGATACCGGCCTCCTCGATGTGCTCCATGACGCCGCCCAGGTACAGCTCCTCGCCGTCGTACAGGGCGTCCACGTCGATCTCGATCGCGTCGTCGAGGAACCGGTCGACCAGGACGGGCCGGGACGGGCTGATCTCGGTCGACTCGGCGATGTACGCCTCCAGGCGCACCTCGTCGTACACGATCTCCATGCCGCGCCCGCCGAGCACGTACGACGGCCGGACGAGGACCGGGTAGCCGATCTCGTCGGCGATGGCCTTGGCGCCCGCGAAGGTCGTCGCCGTGCCGTGCTTCGGCGCCGGGAGTCCCGCCTCGGCCAGCACCTGCCCGAAGGCTCCGCGGTCCTCGGCGGCGTGGATGGCCTCCGGGGAAGTGCCCACGACGGGCACGCCGTTGTCCTTGAGCGCCTGCGACAGGCCCAGCGGGGTCTGGCCGCCGAGCTGGACGACGACGCCCGCGATCGGGCCGGCCAGCGACTCGGCGTGGACGATCTCCAGCACGTCCTCCAGGGTGAGCGGCTCGAAGTACAGCCGGTCGGAGGTGTCGTAGTCCGTGGAGACGGTCTCCGGGTTGCAGTTGACCATCACGGTCTCGTAGCCCGCGTCGCTCAGCGCGAAGGAGGCGTGGACGCAGGAGTAGTCGAACTCGATGCCCTGGCCGATGCGGTTCGGGCCGGAGCCCAGGATGATGACGGCCGGCTTCTCGCGGGACGCGACCTCCGTCTCCTCGTCGTACGAGGAGTAGAAGTACGGCGTCCTCGCGGCGAACTCGGCGGCGCAGGTGTCGACGGTCTTGTACACCGGGCGCACGCCCAGCGCGTGCCGGACCTCGCGCACGACGTCCTCGCGCAGTCCGCGGATCTCGCCGATCTGCTGGTCGGAGAAGCCGTGCCGCTTGGCCTCGGCGAGCAGTTCGACATCAAGACGCTCGGCGGCGGCCAGCTCGTCCGCGATCTCCTTGATCAGGAAGAGCTGGTCGACGAACCACGGGTCGATCTTCGTGGCCTCGAAGACCTCCTCGGGCGTGGCGCCCGCGCGGATGGCCTGCATGACGGAGTTGATCCGGCCGTCGGTGGGCCGTACGGCCTCCCTCAGCAGCTCCGCCTTGTCGCCGGGCTCGCCGACGAACGTGAACTGGCTGCCCTTCTTCTCCAGCGACCGCAGCGCCTTCTGCAGCGCCTCGGTGAAGTTGCGGCCGATGGCCATGGCCTCGCCGACCGACTTCATGGTGGTGGTCAGCGTGGAGTCGGCCTGCGGGAACTTCTCGAAGGCGAACCGCGGGGCCTTCACGACCACGTAGTCGAGCGTCGGCTCGAAGGAGGCCGGGGTCTGCTCGGTGATGTCGTTCGGGATCTCGTCGAGCGTGTAGCCGACGGCGAGCTTGGCCGCGATCTTGGCGATCGGGAAGCCGGTCGCCTTGGAGGCGAGGGCCGAGGACCGGGACACGCGCGGGTTCATCTCGATGACGATGACGCGGCCGTCGTCCGGGTTCACGGCGAACTGGATGTTGCAGCCGCCGGTGTCGACGCCGACCTCGCGGATGACCGCGATGCCGATGTCCCGCAGGATCTGGTACTCGCGGTCGGTGAGCGTCATCGCGGGCGCGACCGTGATCGAGTCACCGGTGTGGACGCCCATGGGGTCGAAGTTCTCGATGGAGCAGACGACCACGACGTTGTCGTGCTTGTCGCGCATCAGCTCCAGCTCGTACTCCTTCCAGCCGAGGATGGACTCCTCCAGGAGCACCTCGGTGGTCGGGGAGAGCGTGAGACCCGTGCCCGCGATGCGGCGGAGCTCCTCCTCGTCGTGCGCGAAGCCTGAACCGGCGCCGCCCATGGTGAAGGAGGGGCGGACGACGACGGGGTAGCCGCCGAGCGTCTCGACGCCGTTCAGCACGTCGTCCATGGAGTGGCAGATGACCGAGCGGGCGGACTCGCCGTGCCCGATCTTGGCGCGGACGGCCTCCACGACCTCCTTGAAGAGGTCGCGGTCCTCACCCTTGTTGATGGCCTCGACATTGGCGCCGATCAGCTCGACGCCGTACTTCTCCAGCGTGCCCGCCTCGTGCAGCGAGATCGCCGTGTTGAGGGCCGTCTGGCCGCCCAGGGTGGGCAGCAGCGCGTCCGGCCGCTCCTTGGCGATGATCTTCTCGACGAACTCCGGGGTGATCGGCTCGACGTACGTGGCGTCGGCGATCTCCGGGTCGGTCATGATCGTCGCCGGGTTGGAGTTGACGAGGACGACCCTGAGGCCCTCGGCCTTCAGGACGCGGCACGCCTGGGTGCCGGAGTAGTCGAACTCGGCGGCCTGGCCGATGACGATCGGGCCGGAGCCGATGACCAGGACGGACTGGATATCGGTGCGCTTAGGCACGCTGGCCCTCCATCAGGGATACGAAGCGGTCGAACAGGTAGGCGGCGTCGTGCGGACCCGCTGCCGCTTCGGGGTGGTACTGGACGCTGAAGGCCGGCTTGTCGAGGAGCTGGAGACCCTCCACGACGTTGTCGTTGAGGCAGACGTGGGAGACCTCGGCGCGGCCGTAGGGGGTGTCGGAGACCTTGTCGAGCGGGGCGTCGACGGCGAAGCCGTGGTTGTGCGCGGTGACCTCGACCTTCCCGGTCGTACGGTCCTGCACCGGCTGGTTGATACCGCGGTGGCCGTACTTCAGCTTGTACGTCCCGAAGCCGAGCGCGCGTCCCAGGATCTGGTTGCCGAAGCAGATACCGAAGAGCGGGGTGCCGCGCTCCAGGACCGCCTGCATCACGGAGACCGGGTGGTCGGCGGTGGCCGGGTCGCCCGGGCCGTTGGAGAAGAACACGCCGTCCGGGTTCACGGCGAACACTTCCTCGGCGGTCGCCGTCGCCGGGAGCACGTGCACCTCGATGCCGCGCTCGGCCATGCGGTGCGGGGTCATGCCCTTGATGCCGAGGTCGACCGCGGCGACGGTGAACTTCTTCTCGCCGATCGCCGGGACGACGTACGTCTTCTTGGTGGCGACCTCGGCGGACAGGTCGGCGCCCTTCATCTCGGGGGCCTGGCGCACCTCGGCGAGCATGGTGTCCTCGTCCGGCAGCGCGCTGCCGGAGAAGATGCCGACGCGCATGGCGCCGCGCTCGCGCAGGTGGCGGGTGAGCGCACGGGTGTCGATGCCGCTGATGCCGACGACGCCCTGGGTGCGGAGCTCCTCGTCGAGCGAGCGCCGGGCGCGCCAGTTGGACGGCACGCGCGCGGGGTCGCGTACGACGTATCCGGCGACCCAGATCCGCTTCGACTCGGGGTCCTCGTCGTTGACGCCGGTGTTGCCGACGTGCGGGGCGGTCATCACGACGACCTGGCGGTGGTACGACGGGTCGGTGAGGGTCTCCTGGTAGCCGGTCATACCGGTGGAGAACACGGCCTCGCCGAAGGTCACCCCCACGGCCCCGTAAGCCCGGCCGCGGAAGACCCGGCCGTCCTCCAGGACGAGTACGGCGGGAGCCTTCGCGGTTCCCTTGGTGGAGGTCGTCATCGTTCGGCGCCTTCCGTGGTGGTGGTCATGTTCATGGAGTTGATGGCTTCGACCCACTCGTTGTGCTCGGCCGCGTGGTCGGAGCGGAACCCGGAGTCGATCAGCCGGTCGCCGTGCGCCCAGGTGACGACGAGCAGGCCGCCCTCGGTGAGGACCTTGCCGGCGATGCCCTTGTCGAGGCGGGCCTCGCGCAGCGCGGCGGCCGGGACGAAGAAGTCGGCCGCTCCGGGGCGTACGACGTCCAGGCCCGCGTCCGTCAGGGTGAGCTCGGCCCGGCTGCGGGTGCCCAGGCCGTGGGCGACGATGCGGTCCAGCCACTGCCCGGCGGTGGTGGAGCCGTGGTAGCGGCCGCTCATCGTCAGCCTGGCCTCACCCGGGTCCTCCGGCGTGGTGTGCAGCTCGGGCAGGTCGCCCTGGAGCGTGCCGCGCCACTTCCAGCCCTCACGCATCAGCCAGTAGACGAGGGCGACGAAGAGGGCGAGTCCGACCACCCAGCCGACACGGGCGGCCCAGTCGGTCACTTCGGCCGACTTCTGTTCGGCGGCAATCGAGATGAGTGGTGTCACGTGAGCTTCCCGTCGACGAGCGTGGCCTTGCCCCGGAGCCATGTGTGCGTGACACGGCCCGGCAGCTCGCGGCCCTCGTACGGGGTGTTGCGGCTGCGCGAGGCGAAGCCCGCGGGGTCCACGGACCCACGGTATGCCGTGTCGACGAGCGTGAGGTTGGCGGGCTCACCTGCCGAGACGGGACGGCCGTGGCCCGCGGCCCGGCCGATCTTCGCGGGCTTGGACGACATACGGTCCGCGACGCCCGCCCAGTCGAGCAACCCGGTCTCGACCATCGTCTCCTGGACCACCGACAGGGCGGTCTCCAGGCCGACCATGCCCATGGCGGCCGCGGCCCACTCGCAGTCCTTGTCCTCGTGGGGGTGCGGGGCGTGGTCGGTGGCGACGATGTCGATCGTGCCGTCGGCGAGCGCCTCGCGCAGGGCCAGCACGTCGCGCTCGGTGCGCAGCGGCGGGTTGACCTTGTAGACCGGGTTGTACGTCCGCACCAGCTCGTCGGTGAGGAGCAGGTGGTGCGGGGTGACCTCGGCGGTGACGTCGATGCCGCGGGACTTGGCCCAGCGCACGATCTCGACGGACCCGGCGGTCGACAGGTGGCAGATGTGCACGCGCGAGCCGACGTGCTCGGCGAGCAGGACGTCCCTGGCGATGATCGACTCCTCGGCGACCGCCGGCCAGCCGCCCAGCCCCAGCTCCGCCGAGACGACACCCTCGTTCATCTGGGCGCCCTCGGTCAGCCGCGGCTCCTGCGCGTGCTGGGCGACGACACCGCCGAAGGCCTTCACGTACTCCAGGGCCCGGCGCATGATCACGGCGTCGTCCACGCACTTGCCGTCGTCGGAGAAGACGGTGACCCCCGCCGCCGACTCGTGCATGGCGCCCAGCTCGGCGAGCTTCCTGCCCTCCAGGCCGACGGTGACGGCGCCGACGGGCTGGACGTCGCAGTAGCCGTGCTCCCGGCCCAGTCGCCAGACCTGCTCGACGACACCGGCGGTGTCGGCCACCGGGAAGGTGTTGGCCATGGCGAACACGGCCGTGTAGCCGCCGCTCGCCGCCGCCCGCGTACCGGTGAGCACGGTCTCGGAGTCCTCGCGCCCCGGCTCGCGCAGATGGGTGTGCAGGTCGACAAGGCCCGGCAGCAGCACCTTGCCCCCGGCCTCGACGACCTCCGCGCCCTCGGCGGACAGTCCGGCACCCACCTCGGCGATGGTCTGGCCGTCGATCAGCACGTCCTGCGGCTCGCCGCCCAGCACCTTCGCACCACGGATCAGGATCTTGCTCATCGGTGTTACTTCTCCTCGGTGTTGCGGGGGTGGGAGACGGCGGGCTCGTTGCCGCCGAGCAGCAGGTAGAGGACGGCCATGCGGATGGACACGCCGTTGGCGACCTGCTCGATGGCGGTGCAGCGCTCGGAGTCGGCGACCTCGGCGGTGATCTCCATACCGCGCACCATGGGGCCGGGGTGCATCACGATGGCGTGCTCGGGCATCCTCGCCATACGGTCCCCGTCGAGGCCGTAGCGCCGTGAGTACTCGCGCTCGGTGGGGAAGAACGCGGCGTTCATCCGCTCGCGCTGGACGCGCAGCATCATCACCGCGTCGGACTTGGGCAGGGTCGAGTCGAGGTCGTAGGACACCTCGCAGGGCCAGGTCTCGACACCGACGGGCAGCAGGGTGGGCGGGGCGACGAGGGTGACCTCGGCGCCGAGGGTGTGCAGCAGGTCGACGTTGGAGCGGGCGACGCGGCCGTGCAGGATGTCGCCGACGATCGTGATCCGCTTGCCGTCGAGGTCCTGGCCGAGGCCCGCGTCCCGGCCGACGAGCCGGCGGCGCATGGTGAAGGCGTCGAGCAGGGCCTGGGTGGGGTGCTGGTGGGTGCCGTCGCCCGCGTTGATCACGGCGGCGTCGATCCAGCCGGAGTTGGCCAGCCGGTACGGGGCTCCGGAGGCGCCGTGCCGGATGACGACGGCGTCGACACCCATGGCTTCGAGGGTCTGCGCGGTGTCCTTGAGCGACTCGCCCTTCGACACCGACGACCCCTTGGCGGAGAAGTTGATGACGTCGGCGGAGAGGCGCTTCTCGGCGGCCTCGAAGGAGATCCGGGTGCGGGTGGAGTCCTCGAAGAAGAGGTTGACGATCGTACGGCCGCGCAGGGTCGGCAGTTTCTTGATCGGCCGGTCCGCGACCCGGGCCATCTCCTCGGCGGTGTCGAGGATCAGGACGGCGTCGTCACGGGTGAGGTCGGCGGCCGAGATGAGATGGCGCTGCATCTGTCAGGCTCCGTAAGGCAGTTCAGGTCGGGAGGCAGGGCCACGCTGGAAGGGCGCGGCCGGGCAGGCGGGCGCGCGGACGGCGCACTGCGCAGGCGTACGGCAGTGCCGTACGCCGGAGTGCTAGTGCTGGGCGCCCGTCGCGGTCCGCTTCGCACCGAGCAGGACGGTGTCCCGGCCGTCCTCCTCGGCGAGCTGGACCTTGACCGTCTCCCGCAGCGACGTGGGCAGGTTCTTGCCGACGTAGTCGGCGCGGATGGGCAGTTCGCGGTGGCCGCGGTCGACGAGGACCGCGAGCTGCACGGCGCGCGGGCGCCCGATGTCGCTCAGCGCGTCGAGGGCGGCGCGGATGGTGCGCCCGGAGAAGAGCACGTCGTCGACGAGGACGACGAGGCGGCCGTCGACACCGTCACCGGGGATCTCGGTGCGGGCCAGCGCACGCGGCGGCTGCAGGCGCAGGTCGTCGCGGTACATCGTGATGTCGAGCGAGCCGACCGGGATCTTGCGGTCGGTGATCTCCTCCAGCTTGGCGGCGAGCCGCTGGGCGAGGAAGACGCCTCTGGTCGGAATACCGAGGAGCACCACGTCGTCGGCGCCCTTGGCGCGCTCGACGATCTCGTGGGCGATGCGGGTCAGTACCCGCGCGATGTCGGGGCCCTCGAGCACGGGCCTCGCATCGGACGCTTGTGTGTCCATACGAAACGGACCTCCTTCTCCGTCTCACGGGACGGACCTTAAAGGACGTCGGAATTGCGCCATCAACGGTAGCAGGTCTCGACAACGGCCCTGATCACACCCCTGGAGTAACCGAGGGGCGTTTACCACCGAAGAGTCGGTCCGGACCATTCGGCTTGACGGGGGAGAGTAACGCTGCGTAACCTCACAGTGAGTCACCAGCCGTGCGGCACCACCCGCACGTCGACACAGCGTCCGGGAGCTATATGTCCAGCGAATACGCCAAACAGCTCGGGGCCAAGCTCCGGGCCATCCGCACCCAGCAGGGCCTTTCCCTCCACGGTGTCGAGGAGAAGTCCCAGGGACGCTGGAAGGCGGTCGTGGTCGGTTCGTACGAGCGCGGCGACCGCGCCGTCACCGTGCAGCGCCTCGCCGAACTGGCGGATTTCTACGGGGTTCCGGTACAGGAGCTGCTGCCGGGCACCACTCCCGGTGGCGCCGCCGAGCCGCCGCCGAAGCTCGTCCTGGACCTGGAGCGCCTGGCCCATGTGCCGGCCGAGAAGGCCGGTCCCCTACAGAGGTACGCGGCGACGATCCAGTCCCAGCGCGGTGACTACAACGGCAAGGTGCTGTCGATCCGCCAGGACGACCTGCGCACACTCGCCGTCATCTACGACCAGTCCCCCTCGGTCCTCACCGAGCAGCTGATCAGCTGGGGCGTCCTCGACGCGGACGCGCGCCGCGCGGTCTCGCACGACGAGAGCTGAGAGCCCCGGGCTCCCAGCAGAAACGTGCCGCCGGGGTGGCCGGAACCAAAAGGTTCCGGCCACCCCGGCGGTTTTCGTGCGGGGCGCTGTGTGCCCCCTGAGGGGCGCGGGGCTGTGACGGCATGCGGCTCCGCCGCGTGGGCGCGATCAGCCGCAGAAGACCCGCGGCCGACCACGCGCCGAGCCCCCACGGCGCTCTACTCGCGGCGCAACGACGGCTTGAGATCCTTGAGGCGCCCCAGCAGACCGTTCACGAACGCGGGAGACTCATCCGTCGAGAACTCCTTCGCCAGCTGCACCATCTCGTCCAGCACGACGGCATCCGGAGTCTCGTCGACCCAGATCAGTTCGTACGCGCCGAGACGCAGGATGTTACGGTCCACGACCGGCATCCTGTCGAGCGTCCAGCCGACCGCGTACTGCGCGATCAGCTCGTCGATCCGGGCCACGCGCTTCGCGTACCCCTCGACCAGCTGCATCGTGTACTCGCTCACCGGCGGCTGCCGGGTGTCGGTCCGGGAATGCCGGATCCAGTCCGCGAGGACCGTCAGGACGTCGGCCCCGCGCTGGTCGCCCTCGAAGAGGATCTGGAAGGCACGCTTACGGGCCGTGTTACGGGCAGCCACGGTTAGCTGTTCACCCGGCCGAGGTAGTCGCTCGTGCGGGTGTCGACCTTGATCTTCTCGCCGGTCGTGATGAAGAGCGGAACCTGGATCTGGTGGCCGGTCTCCAGGGTGGCGGGCTTGGTGCCACCGGTGGAGCGGTCGCCCTGGACGCCCGGCTCGGTCTCCTGGATGACGAGCTCGACGGCGGCGGGCAGCTCGACGAAGAGCACCTCGCCCTCGTGCTGCGCGACGGTGGCGGTGAAGCCCTCGATCAGGAAGTTGGCGGCGTCGCCGACGGCCTTGCGGTCGACCATGAGCTGGTCGTAGGTCTCCATGTCCATGAAGACGAAGTACTCGCCGTCCATGTACGAGAACTGCATGTCGCGCTTGTCGACAGTGGCCGTTTCGACCTTGACGCCGGCGTTGAAGGTCTTGTCGACGACCTTGCCGGAGAGCACGTTCTTGAGCTTGGTGCGCACGAAGGCCGGGCCCTTGCCGGGCTTGACGTGCTGGAACTCGACGACGGACCAGAGCTGGCCAGCGTCGAGCTTGAGCACCATGCCGTTCTTGAGGTCGTTCGTGGAAGCCACGGTTGCGGAATCTCCTGGACTGACGTGACGACCAGGGGACACGCGCTAGAGCGCGAGCAGCTCCTTGGTCGTGATGGTGAGTAGCTCGGGTCCGCCGTCCGCCTCGGGGCGGACGACGAGCGTGTCATCGATCCGGACGCCGCCCCGGCCCGGGAGGTGGACCCCGGGTTCGACGGTGACCGGCACGCAAGCGTCCAGTTTACCCATGGCCGCGGGAGCCAACTGCGGGTCCTCGTCGATTTCGAGTCCGATCCCGTGCCCCATCAGCGGCGGCAGGCCTTCCGTATAGCCGGCCGAGTCCAGCATCTGGCGGCCCGCGCGGTCCACGTCGCGGTAGGCCGTGCCCGGCAGCAGTGCCTGGCGTCCCGCCCGCTGAGCGGCGAAGACCAGGTCGTACAGCTCGATCTGCCAGTCGGCGGGAGACGTGCCGATGACGAAGGTGCGGCCGATCTCGCAGCGGTAGCCGCGGTACGTCGCGCCGAGGCAGACGGAGAGGAAGTCGCCCTCCTCGACCCGGCGGTCGGTGGGGTGATGGCCGCGGCGGCCGGCGTTGGGGCCGGTGGCGACGGAGGTCGCGAAGGCCGGGCCGTCGGCGCCGTGGTCGATGAGACGGCGCTCCAGTTCCAGGGCGAGATGGCGCTCGGTGCGGCCGACGAGGATCGACTCCAGCAGCTCGCCCAGCGCCTGGTCGGCGATCTCCGCGCCGACCCGCATGCAGGAGATCTCCTCCTCGTCCTTGACGAGGCGCAGCTGCTCGACGGAACGGTCCAGATCGGCGAGGAGCAGCCGGGGCGCCACCGAGCGGATGGCCCGGTGGCGGGCGACGGTGAGGTGGTGCTCCTCGACCGCGAGGGAGTCGGCGCCCTGGGCCGCGGCGAGGTCGGCGGCGGCCACCGCGGTGTCGCCGCCCGCGCCCGGCAGCGGGTGCACCCGCAGGGCCTCGTCGAGGTGGGCCTCGGCGTCACGCCCGGTGAGTGGGGCACCGCACAGCAGCAGGTCCTCCTCCCGGCCCAGCAGCAGAACGGCGTCCCGCGGTGCCACCCCCGCGAGATACCGCACGTTGACCCGGCGGCTGACGAGCGCGCTCGCACTGCCGGCCGCGTAGCAGCGCTCCCGTAGCCGGGCCCGGCGGGCCGCGTACACCTCTGACATGTGCCGAGCCTATGAGCGGTCGGCGGATCCTGCCGGTTCAGTGGGGCCGGTCGGGGGTGGCCTTGCGCCCCGCTCAGGGCGGGTGCGGGGTCGGGGCCACCCGTGACGGTGTCCCGACGCGGCTTCCTCCTGGGGCCGCGCCCCCGGGCCCCCGGGTCGGGGCGGCCCCGCGATGCCGTCCGGGGGCTGCGGGTTGTTCTGGACCGGTCACGCAGTTCCCCTCGCCCCTTCGGGGCCTACGGCCCCCAGACGGCGTCTACGCGCCTTCTACCACTGCGGCGGGCTCGCGATGGAGCGGGACAGTACGTCGTCCAGGAGGCGTGCCGTGGACGGTACGTCCAGCTGGGAGTTGTCGATGATCGGGAGGCCTGAGCCGTACCAGCCGGCCATACGGCCGTGGATGCGGGCGACCTCCTCGTCGGTGAGGCGGCGGTTGCCCGTGCGCTCGGCGTTGCGCTCCAGGACAATCTCCAGGCCGGGCAGCAGCACGACCGGCAGCAGCCCGGGCCCGACATGCCGCTTCCAGCCGCCGAGGCCGACGACCGGGCGGTCCGGAAAGACGGCGTCGTCGAGGATGCAGGAGATGCCGTTGGCCAGGAAGTTGCGGGCGGCGAAGCCGCAGGTGCGGCGGGCGAGACGGTACTGCGCCTCCGAGCTGTCGTTCCACCCCGACTGCGGGTCGGCGAAGCCCGAGCGGACCCATTCGCGTACGTCGTCGAGGCTGATGTGGGCCGTGGGCACCCGGCGGTGGTCCGCCCAGTACTTGGCGACGCTCGTCTTGCCCGCGCCCGCCGGGCCGATGAGCAGGACCGCGAGCGTGGTGGTCGTCGTGTCGTACGTGCCCGCGGCGGGCGGAGCGCTCGGCATGCCGACGGTGTCGCCGGGGGGAAGTGGCACGTGTCCGGTCGTGTCCCGCGGCGGCGGCGGGGCATGGTGCGGGACCTGCGGGGCTCCGGGCGGGACCGGTGCTCCGGGCGGGGCCGGCGCCCCGGTGAACCCCGGGGC
>NZ_VJZE01000140.1 GCF_009377205.1 Streptomyces phyllanthi | reverse complement strand
TCCTGGGGTTGCGCCGGTGCCAGTTCCAGGGCGCGTTCGGCGAGTTCCGCGAGGACGGCCTCCAGCTGTTCGAACCAGGCCGCCACGTCGTCGTACGGCGCGGCCAGGGCCTGGGCCTCGCCGAGCCGGGCGAGGGGCTCGGCGAGGCGGGCCGCGAGCCGCTCGGGTGTCCTCACCTCGTCGAGGTCCGCGCGGAGCGGTTCGAGGACCTGGTCCTCGAAGTCCTCGATCAGCCGGCTGACCGGGCGCGGGCCCGGGACCTCAGGGGTGGGCGGCTCCTCGCCGGGCTCGCCCGGGACGGTGGGCTCGGCGGTCCAGCGCCGTACCTCGTCGATCAGCTCCTTCAGCGTGGGCGGGGCCGACCTGGCCAGGGAGATCGCCGTGATCCCGTCCTCGCGGTCGGTCCGTGTCCTCGCCACGGGCAGCAGCATCCGCTCCCCGCCCGCCTGTTCACCGAAGACGAAGAGGAGCTGGTCGCCGGTCTGGAGGGAGTTCGCGGTGCCCTCGACGAAGAGCTCGGAGCGGCGCTCCAGGTCCTGCGGGGTGACGAGGGAGGGGCGCCGGCGGCGGACCTTCAGCTCGTTGAAGTCCCAGCGGGCCGTCAGGTCCCGGGCCGTCTCGAAGGTCAGGGACTCCTCGTCGGCGGAGGCGGGCACGCTGTGGCTGCGTGCCCCGCGCGGGATGACCACGGGCAGGGTCTCGGCGCGCGGGTCGCGTTCGAGGGTGTACGCGAGATGGGTGGCGGCGGCCACTCCGGGGCGCGGCCGGTGGCCCACGAGCCGGCCGAGGAGCACCAGGGAGCGGTGCTCGTTCGCGGTGCGGATGTAGGCCTCGTCGGCGATCCGCTCGGAGTGGAAGGTGAGCAGGTCGCCGAGGACGGCAGCGGCGTCGAGCAGGCCGATCGCCGGGTCGTCGGGCGTGCGGACGGTGAGCCCTCCCCCGGCCCCCGGCCGGGGGGACCCCCATGTCGCCTCGCTCAGCGCCGGGTACGCGGGGGAGGCGAGCCGGTCGAGCAGGGCGGCCTGGAAGGAGCCGTACTCGCCGACGCGGTAGTCGAGCGCGGTGCGGCCGGGCGGGTTGTGGAGCGGCGCGGGGGCGAGGCGCTCGTCGTGGCCGCCGCGGCAGGCGCCGCCGCAGCCGCACTCGTCGGTCGCGGTGATCGGGTCCGTGTCGGTCATCGGGCACCTCCCAGGGAGATCGCCAGCAGGCCGTTCTCCGGCCGGTCCGGGTCGTTGTCGCAGGTGGCGATCTCCAGCGGGCCGAGCCGCAGCACGCCGTCCTCCCTCTCTCCTCGGTCCTGTTCGAACAGCCGTCGCAGCCGGGTCACCTGGACGCTCTCGACGCCGGGGACCGCCGCGGCGACGGCCACCAGACGGCTGAGCCGTACGGGCTCGCCGAAGGTCAGCGCGTCCGGGTGGAAGAAGCCGAGCCGCCCGTCCGGGAGGCGGCCCCTGCCGAGGACGCGGTACAGCTCGGCGCGGATCTGCCCGTGCTGGTGGCCGGGTCGCGCGCACACGGTGAGCGCGATGTCGAGCGGCACCGGGCGGGCCGGCGCGACGACGAGGTCGTGGCCGATGCGCCGGTACGCCTCCAGTTCCTGGGCGACGGACGCGAGCAGGTCGTCGCCCGGTGTGCCGGTGCCGTGGGCGTCGATCGCGATGTGCGCCTCCTGGACGCTCCCGGTCCAGCGGATCTCGGCGGCGGCCCGCTGGACTCCGGGCAGGGCGGAGGCGAGGGCCGCGTAGTCCTCGGCGGTGACGGCGCGCAGCCGGGTGCGGCGCAGGTCGAGCGGGGCCAGCTGGCGTACCTGCTCGACGGGTTCGGGTTCGGTGCCGCCGGTCGCGGGCAGCGGGTTGCGGACCACGGCGACGGGTGCCTCGCAGTCGTCCTCGGCCCGCACCACCAGGTGGTTGACGGCCTCCGCGCCGACGTTGCCCGCGGTGCCGCCGCCGAGGCGGTAGCGCAGGGTCAGCCGGGCGCCCGGGGTCGGCTCGGCGCCGTGCCGGCCGTCGCCGAAGCGGAGGGCGAGACGGCCGTCGTCCTCCAGTTCGCCGACGAAGTGGCGGTCGCGTGAGGTGCTGTCGAGGAGGTCGCGGCGCGGCTCCCAGGTGTCGTTGTCCGGGGTGTCCTCGTACAGGCGTACGGCGGGCAGGGCCCGGCGCGGGTCCTGGGTGAGCGCGGAGGCCGCGGAGCCACGCAGCACGGGCTCGTCGGGGTGCAGCCCGGCCGCGTACGCCGGGCCCCAACTGTGGGCGATCTCCCAGGCGATGTGCCCGTCGAGAACCGTGCCCGCGCGGGCCCGCGAGGTGAGGATCTCGGCGCGGCGCAGCTTGGCGTCGAGCAACTCGTCGCTGCGGTGCAGGAGTTCACGCAGGGCGCGCACCGGGTGGCGGCGCAGTTCGAGCCGCTCCAGGATCCTCAGCCCGTAGACCACGGCGAGTTCGGCGATCTCGTCGTCGCCGAGCCCGTCGCGGTCGCGGGCGCTGCGCCACAGCTCGACGAGCCGCTGCCGTACCCGGCCGGGGATGGCGGCGATCCGCTCGGCCTGTCCGGCGGCGACGGTGCGCGGGTCGGGGAACGGCACGGCCTGGACGACCGGCGCCCGGCCGAGGACCGGCCGGAATCGGGGCTGGATCCCGGGGTACACGGACTGGGCGAGCAGCGTGCGCAGGGCGGCGGCCTGGGCGTAGGCCGTCCCGGGGACGACGCGTTCGTGCCGCTGCCCGGCCCGCTCCAGGCCGAGTCCGGCCCGGGTGGTGGCCGGTTCGCCGACGACGTCGAAGAGTTCGCGGACGTCGTCGGGGGTGAGCGCCTCGCCGGATTCCGCCCGGTCCGTGAGGGCGTTGACGAGCCGCGCGGGCGCGTTCCCGTCCTCCCGGTCGTGGCAGCCGAAGGCGGGAGGGTCGCAGGGGGCGACGACGGCCGGTACGGGCGGCACGGTGACCGTCTCGGGGAGTTCGCCGGACCACTGGAGGGTGCGGCCGTGGTCGACGAGGACGACGTTGCCGCGGGCGAGGCTCACGTCCTCGACGGGCAGGCAGTCGCGGCCCCCGCGGGTGGTCAGGCAGAGCGGGAAGCGGAGGGCGTCCTCGGCGGCCCAGGTGACCTCCAGGACCGGCTGGTCCTCGATACGGTCGACGGCCGGGGTGACCGAGATGAGGCGTACGGCCTGGCGGTGGGCGGGGTCGGCGTCGCCGGGGGTGCCGGTGCGCGGGCCCCTGACCTCCTCCAGGACGAGGAGGTCGCCCGGCCTGAGGTCGAGCCGCCGTTCCCGGCAGGTCTCCGGGTCCACCCACTCGTCGCGCAGGGTGGCGGAGGTGGCGCCCTTCGGCAGGGTGCACACCTCGCCGCCCCAGGTCCACAGGCGGATCGCGTTGTGGGCGACCCGCAGCTGAAGCGGGTCGGTGGGGGCGACCGGTTCGAAGACCTCCACCGAGCCGCGCTCGTCGAGGTCGGCGAGGTCGGCGTCGCCGATGACCGTGCCGGGTTCGGGCCGGTCGTGCGGGTCGAGGGTGCGGACGTCGACGGAGGCGAAGCGGTACGTGCCCGGCGCGAGCGTCGTGTCCTCGGCGGTCTGCACGGTGACGTACGCGCGTGCGGTGCAGCCGTCGTGCATCGCGTAGTCGATCAGCCGGACATGGCGTCGTACGGAGACCCGGCGGCGCGCGGTGTCGAGGTAGGCCTCGGTGGCCACCGCGTCCTGCTGGTAGCTGATCCGGTCGCCGGTGTACGCGAGCAGCTCGACGAGCGTCATGCCGAGGTCGGCGGGGTTGCGTTCCACCCAGTCGGGGGTGGTGAGGGCGAGCCGGTCGAGGAGCAGCTTGCGGATGGTGTCGTAGTCGCGGGCCGTGTAGTCGATGACGGGCGCGTCGGGGAAGTCCGGGGTGTCCTCGTGCCCGTCCGCGCAGTCGAAGGGCGTCGGGCAGTCGGGCCGGAAGGAGAACGTGGCGCTGTGGTAGCGCTGGTCGAAGCCGCGGTACGGCTCGGTACCGGGCCGTCCGTACGGGTCGGCCTCCACGAGCGAGAGCCGGTAGCGCGAGGTGTCGCCGGCCTTGTCCAGGGTGACGTACAGGCGGTCGTCGAGCTCAGGGTCCTCCTCGCGCTCGACGGCGATGTCGAGGGCGGTGATGCCGGTGACACGGCGGCCGCCGTCGATGCGGACGTTCTCGGGGCACAGGCCGTGCGGGGCCTTGCCGAGGAACGTGACGGTGAGCAGCAGCCCGTCGTCGCCGGCCTCGACGGCGTCGATGCCGTTCAGCTGGGCGGCCCTTACCCTGGCCCGCCGTGACACGGTGGTGGCGCCGGTGGTCATGCGGCGGCCCTCCCTTCGAAGACGTCGTCGCGCCGGGCACCGGTGGCGCGTACGGCGTACGAGAGGTGCACACGGACGACGTGGTCCTCGGTGACCACGTCGAGGGCCTCCACGTCGATGAGATCGCCGAGCCAGCGCTGGAGGGCGGCCTGCACGGAGAGTTCGAGGGTGCTGATCAGCTCGGGGCTGTTCGGGGCGAACACCAGGTCGAGGAGTCCGCAGCCGAAGTCGGGGCGCATGACGCGCTCGCCGGGGCTGGTGAACAGCAGTTGCTCGATCAGGTCGTGGACGTGCTCGCCGTGGCGGGCGTGCGCGGTGCGTCCCCTGCGGTCGGCCCGGAAGGGGAAGGCGATGTCGCTGCGGGTGACCGGCCTGGTCATCGTACGGACACCTCCTGCCGGGCGGCGGTGACGACGGGTGGCCCCTGGGCGACCAGGGCCGCGCTGAAGCACTGGGCCGCGGAGGTGTCGAGCAGCACGGGGGCGCCCGCGGCGGTGACGCCGCCCGCGGAGCCCGTGAACCGTACGGACACGCACGGCTGGGGCACACCGCTCACGGTGTGGGCGCAGCCTGCGACGGTGTAGGTGTGGGCGGCGGTCGCCGCCGCCCGGCCGCCGATCAGCACCGCCGGGGACGGCGTGTGCGCCGGTACGGCACGCCCCCCGTGCGGGCAGCTGATCACGGTGTCGGCGGCCAGCAGGTTGCCGGTTGCCCCGGATGTCCCGGACACGTTCGTCGGTCCCCCGTTCCTAACGCTTCGGTTCCACGGTCAGCTGGCCCTCGTTGACGATGACCCTGCCGTCGGGCTCGAGGGTGATCCGGGCCCTGCCGGCGGCGATGACGATCGCCCCTTCGGTGATCCGGATGTACGCCCCGTCCTTGGCCTGCAGCAGAATCCCCTCGTCGGGACCGGTCATGTCGTTCATCACGATCTTGTGCGCCCGCGGTGTCTGTACGACGACGGGCTTGTACGGCGCGTTCGCCAGCAGCTCGCGCCGGGCGTCGGGCGGCAGCTCGGCGGCGGCCCCGTACCAGCACCCGGTCCACACCGGGTAGCTGGGATCCCCCTGTTCGAACTCCACCCACACACCCGTGCCGGGCGGCGGCACGACGAACTGCCCGGACTCCGGCCCGGCGAACGGCAGGCACGGCAGCGCCCACGTCGACGGCTCGTTGCCGAGGACGTCCGGGACCTCGGCGGTGATGCGGCCGATGTGCAAGGGGTCGTCGTTGTCGACAACCCGGCCGCGGTACTTGCCGAGGTAGCGATTGCTGGATGCCGCCATGGTGGGGTGCTCCTGGTCGGTGGGTCGAGGTGTTGCGTGTCAGGGGCGGACGTAGTCGCTGCGGGCTTCGAGGCCCTCCCTGGAGAGGGTGAAGTTCTGCTGGTAGGAGCCCGGGCGCAGGTTGTGGGTGACCGACTTGACGTAGTAGTCGCCGTCGTACGCGCGTCCGGCGCCGCGTACGCCGACGAGCTGGCGCGGCTGGAGGATGTAGCCGTGCCGGTTGACGTCGAGCGATCCGGAGCCGGAGACGACGTCGGCGGACACGGCGGCGCGTGCGAGCAGCTCGGCCTCGGCCTCCTGGCGCTGCTGCTTGGCGGTGCCGGGCAGGGTCTTCCGTTTGAGGGCCGGGGTGGGCCGCCTGCCGAGGGGCGGCCGCAGTGGGCTGATGGGCGGCTGTGGCAGGAGGGTGGACCGCCGGGTCTCGGGGTTCTGCCAGCGGGCCTGCGGCTCTTCGCGTGCCGTGCCGTCGTACGCGAACGTCAGCTGGTCCACGGTGGAGTTGGCGTCCATGTTGACGTTGAGGGCGTGCTGGCGGATGCCGAGCCGTAGCTCGGGGCCCCAGCGGGCGGACGACTGGCCGGCGCGCGGGCCGGGCTCCAGATAGAAGGTGTAGCCGTTCGCCCGGGCCAGCTCGGTGACGTACTGCAGGTCGGTACCGGTCTGGTAGTGCACGCGCAGGTTCTGGTGGGGCGGCTGGGCGATCTTCTCCCGGTAGACGTCGGGCCGGATGCCGTAGTCGGAGTAACGGCGGAGGATCGCGAGCACGCGCTCCGAGGGCGGCAGGTTGGGGTAGCGGGCGGTGCGCTCCTCCAGGTCGAGCAGGAGGGTGAGGTCCTCGCCCGTGACGGTGAGCGTGGAGTGGCCCGGCTGGTTGCTGGCGCCGACCTCGTGACGGACGATCAGCCCGTCGAAGAGCACGTCGGGCGTGCCCTTGACGTCGACGGTGACGATGAGCCGGGTCTTCGGGTCGAAGAACCCCTCGGGGAGGAGCCGCCGGCTGATGATCCCGTTCTTGGTGAGGTCGAAGGCGAGCTGGAAGCCGCTGCGCTCCCCTGCCGTGGCGGTGATCTGGGCGGTCAGCAGCGCCTCGGTGACCTCGGCCGGGACGGGGCGGGCGAGTTTGGGCCCCATGAGGAGCGTGATGTGCACGGGGCCCTGCCCCACGGGCAGGTCAAACACGCCGGTCTCCTCGGCCTCCGGGGAAACCACCGGCGAGCGGGATGTCGACGACGCGGCCGGCCTCGTCCGTCAGCTCGTGGGGGTCGAGTACGGGATTGGCGTCGGCGATCTGCCACCACTGGGCGGGGTCGCCGAAGTAGCGCTGGGCGAGCAGGTCGGGGCGCTCGCCGGCGCCGACGGTGTGGGGCTGGGTCTCGTCGCCGCCGGTCCGGTCGAGTGGGGGCAGCAACCGGCGCTTGGTGTAGCGGACCTCGGTGCCGTCGGGCTGGGTGTGGATGCCGATCTCGGCGGCGTGGTAGCGGCTGGTGCGCGGGTAGGGGTGGGCGCCGGGGATCGCGTCCAGGGCGTTTTCGTAGGGCTCGATGTCGGCCATGGTGTGGTGCTCAGCCCCTTCCGGTCACGGCGTTGGTTCCGCTGAGCCCGAGCGACCCGAGGCTGCCGCCCCGCGCGGCCGCGGCGAGCCGCTCCTTCTGCGCGAGGTGCGCCATGTAGAGGTCGGCGCCCCGGTGCCCGGCGGGCAGGTCGCTGACGGTGAGGATCTTCATGCCGATGCTGAGCGAGGCCCGGATCGGGTTGAGGTCGACGTCGAAGGCGGACTCGTTGATGGACAGCTCGGTGAGCCGTACGGGCATGACGCGCTTGCTGCCCCAGGTGAACAGGGTGAGCGGCATCTCGATCGGGCTGATCTCGATGCTGCCCTTCTGCGACAGCCTGCTCGCCGCGCGGAGCTGCGCGACGGTCGGCTGCACCAGCGTTTCGAGGGTCGCGAGTTGGGGGTGGATGCCGTGGGGTGCGGCGATCTCGAACTGGTCGGTCGCGTCGATCTCGGCGGTGAACTTCCAGGTCTCCTGGGCGGGGCCTTTGAGACGGAGGGCCTCGTTGCGGTCTCCGCCACCGGTGCCTCCGCCGCCGGCGTCGCCACTGTCGCCGGCGGACTGGGGACTCACGCTGCGCTCCAGTGTGTCCGGGTTGAACTGCAGCACGATGACGCGCTGCGGGGTGCCGGTGTCAGGGTTGACCACGACAATTCCGGAGCGGATGGGTTTGGGGATGTCGGCGTAGCGGGTCACAGGCGTTCCTCCAGCCGGGCCCGCAGGTCCGTGTAGTCGTGTTCGGGAAAGAGCCGGGGAAAGACTTCGAGCATCTCTTGCATGTCGTCCCCGACCTCGAGGAAGTCGTCATCCTCGAACGCGACATCACAGAACAAGTACTGCCAACCGATCGTGCCCTTGGTGATTGCCAGCGCCTCGAGGTACTGGCAGTAGTCGATGTCCAGCTTGAATCCACCCACGTGGAAGTCGTGGTACCAGATCTCCGGATTGGGCGTGTCCGGACGCAGACGCAGGGCGGCGAAAGCTCCCGTGCCGCTCTCCGGGTGATCGTCGAACACCCGGAACTCCCGGTACAGCTCCTGTTCTTCCGGCGTCAGACTGTCCAGATCCGTCGGGGGAGCTTCCGTGGTCGCGACATCCGACAGATGCACCACATTGAACTCTCCGGAGAGTCGATTGGGTGACGTCTCAAGACGCCAGCGGGCCGCGATCCGCCCGAAGCGGAGAAAGCACGTTCTGAGTCGTGGATGCAGGACGACACCGGTGGCTTCGGCGAAACCGGCGAATACCGCGTCCACATCCGCGCGCCCCGGGTCGACAGTCCCGGGCTTCGCCGCGTGGACGCTGATGTCAGGTGCCCCCTGCAGCTCGCCCAGGATGTTCTGCAGACGCTGTTCGCCCGCTGTCAAATCACTCATGGGATGCTCCGTTCCGTTGGAGGTTCGCCGGCGTGGCCGTCAATAGGAGATCAGCCCTTCGCCGTGTCGCGCATGGATCTTGGCCCTGACGTCCTTGAATTCGCCCAGCAGTGGGCTGCTGGTGCTGGTCAGGTACTCCTCCACCCTGTCGGTCAGGTCGTCGACATCGCGGAACCTCTTCCGGGCGGCGACCTTCCTGATCTGCTTGGCCATCCCGGTGGAAGCACCGAAGTACTTCTCGAACATCACGTCCGATTCACTCTGGTTGTTGACCTCGATCCGGCGCGGCAGAGGGACACCTTCGTCGTATCCGTGCGGGGGATGCGCGATCGGTTTCCTTTCCTTCCATCTGCCTCCGGATTTGTAGTGCTCGTTCCACCTCGTGGTGACGTGCTCCGGGAAGAACTCATGTGGACTGGCACGGAATTTGACGTGAACGGTGTACCATATCGCCTTCCCTGCCTCTTTCCTCTTGATGTTGGCATGCTTCTCGACACGATGGTGGAAACGGCTGTTGACGCCGGTGTGAGCCGGTACCAGGTTGGAGCCCGAAGCCAGACCGCCCAGCGGCCAGGGCAACAAGTGCATTTTCACGAAGTGGTTGGGCTCCTTGGAGAGAGCACTGCTCCACCCGACCGGATTGGGCGGAACTTCCTTGGCTTTGTCTGCCGTCTCACCCCGGGGTATGTCCTTCTGCAGGTAGAAGGCCTTGAGGTCCTGCGCCAGCACGTTGTCCACGAACGGCGGAAACACCGGCGGCGGCAGCTCGCCGTCCTTTGCACCGCGCTCTTCGAGGTACCCGGCCAGCTTGACCATCAGTTCACGCAGTCGCGTGTACTCCCCCGTGCTGAGATTCGTGGGGATCGTCCTTCTGCCACTGCGCTCGGTCGAGAGCCGGGGCGACATCCTGTTCTGCATGGTGTCGACCTTCGGCGCCAGAGCCATCGCCTTGCGCAGCGCCTCCTCCTGCCTGGTCTTCTCGGAACCCTCGGCCATGGAACCGAGTTCGGTGCGCCACGCGGCGAAGAAGGCAGCCATCGACTGCTGCACACTGCGCACGGCGAGGTCGGCGCTCTTGGTACGCCCGTCGAACAGCAGGGTGTGGACTTCGTCGTTCTCCATGCGGAACCGCACCTCTGGCAGCGGAGGTGCCTGGTTCCGGGTGTCGTCCTCACGCCGCCTGTCGTCCCGACGTCGGCTGTCCTCGCGGCGATCCCTCGACCGGTCCTGGTCGTTCCGGCGCCGCCACCGGTCCCGCAGCCTGCGCAACCGGTCGTTCAGGCGGTTGCCGACCTTGCGTCGGGCCTTGCCGAAGAGCTTGCCGGCGGCGCGGCGGGCCCTGTTGACGGCCGACTTGACGGTCTGGCGGGCGCGACGGACACGGTTGCCGGGGCGGCGGTCCTTGTCGCGGTCCTTGTCACGGTCCCGGTCGCCGTCCCGGCGGCGGTCGTCGGCGCGCTTGTCGTCGGGACGGCGCCTGTCCTCCGTGCGGCGCTTGTCGTCCGTACGCCTCTCGTCCGTACGGCGCTTGTCGTCCTGGCGACGGCCGTCGTCGGTACGCCTGTCCCCGGGGCGCCCCCGCCCGGGACCCCGGCTGTCCGTACGGTCCGTGTCGGGCCGGCGGCGCGACGGGGCGCCTGAAGCGTCGTCCTTGTCGTCGCGCGTGCGCCGCTCCGCGTCCCGCATCCGCTTGCGCGCGGCGTTGACCTCGCGGCCCTCCTCGCGGCGCCGCTCGTCGTCGCGGCGTTTCTTCGGGCGGGTGGTGTGTGAGGGGCGCTTCCTCTCCGGGGCGGAGCGCTTGCCGGGGCGCGGCCTCGTCGGTGGGCGGGACTTCCTGTCGGTGGTGGGCTTGCTCGGCGTAGGACGGTCGTCGTCCCGGTCGGACTGGCGGTCGGCCGGTCGGTCCGGGTCCGGCGACCGGTCGTTGGTCGTGGGCGCCGGGTCCTGTTCCTTGGGCTTGCCGGGAGCGTTCGGCTGGGTGGGCGGAGCGCCGGGCCCGTCCGGCTTGTCCTTCTTCTTGCGGAGGTTCTTCAGCATGTCGCCGAGCTTGTCGGCCACCTTGCCCATGAACCGCCCGACGCCCTCGATCAGGAACTCGTAGATCAGCTCCAGCAGGGCGACGACACCCGCCGCCACCGCCTTCGCGAAGGGCAGGGCCCCATTGCCGCTCTTGACCGACTTCAGGAAGTCCATGAACAGGCCGAAAGCGGCGAGGATCTCGCTCAGCGCGCCCCACGCCGTCTTCAGTGCGTCGATGACGGCCATGACCCAACCGGCACCGGGGATCAGCTTCGCGACGACCTTCTCCACGACCAGCACCCCGATGATGACCGGGAGTTGGGGCAGCGCCTCGTCCCACGCCATCTGGGCCATCTGCTCGACCGTCACCCCGCCGGAGATCAGCTCCTGGAAGTCCTCCATCGGGATGCCGATGATCTCCTGGACCTTCTGGTTGAACCAGGCCTTCACCGCACTGGTGACCTCGTTGAAGAGGTGCTCCCTGGCACCGGTGTCCGCGGCGGCCCCCGCCTTGCTGATCCAGTCGCCGGGGTCGGAGACGATGTCGTTGAAGATGGCCGCCCATTCACCGAGGCCCTCCACGACGGCGGCACCGAATTCGAGCGCGCCCACGGTGGCGGTCTCGGCGACCTCGACGGCCGCCAGCATCCCGGTCTCCAGGACGTCGAGCCCGGCGAGCAGCGCCCCGCACAGGCCGTCGAGCAGCTTCCCCGCGACCTCCTTGAGCCCGTCCGCGATCTGGTTGACCTTCTCCACGGCCCGGTCGCGCGCACCGTCGATGGTGTTGCGCCACTTGTCGCGCATCGCCGGGTAGTCGGCGAGGAGTTCGTCCCCGAGGGCGATCAGGACGTCCGCGAACTTGTTGATCTTGTCGATCACCCAGTGGCGGGCGTCGTCGATGAGCTTGAAGACCTGCTGCTTGAACTTGTCGATGAGATCGGTGACGACCTGGCGCGCCTTCTCGAAGATGCCCTTGATGGCGTTCTTCAGTCCCTCGAAGAACTCCTTCAGCTTCTCGATGGCCTCTTCGAGCCAGTTGTCGGCGTCGCCCTTGCCCTCCTCCTGCTTCTTCTCCGCGTCCCTCTCGGCGTTGGTCTGCTCGTCGGTGATCTTCTTGTTGTCGTCCTCGGTCCGCTTGTCGACGTCCTTGTCGGTCTGCTCTTCCTTGCCCTTGATGTCCTTGCGGACCTCGTCGTACTTCCTGCCCTTCTTGCCGTCGATCTCCGCGGTCTTGTCGTCCTGCTCCTTGCGCCACTTGTCGCGGGAGTCGGCGATGTCGGAGCGGCCCTTGTCCCGGGTGTCGGCCTGCTGCTTGCTGCTCCTGTCGACCTCGCGCTTCAGGTCCTGATCGTGCTTCTGCCGGTCCGTCCGCGCCTTGTCGTCCTTGGTCTTGCGCTCCTGCCCCATCTTCTGCCGGCCCTCGGTGAAGCCGGCCTGGATCTGCGGGCCGCGGTCGTGCTCGGCCACGGCGGAGGCGGACTCGATCGGCACCCCGCCGCCGGACATCGTGCGCCCGGCGCCCTTGGCGTTCTTGCCGTTGCCGCCGGCCACCTTGCCCGTCAGGGTCTCCTTGGGCACGTCCGGGTAGATCTGGTCCTCGCCCATCGGGCGGGCCGCGTCCTCCCGGCCGGAGCGGTGCAACTCCGCCTTCCGCTCGTCGAGCTTCTGGCCCTGCTCGTCGGTGCGCTGGGGGTCCGAGTCGTTCTCCAGCGGCAGCCGCGGGGCGTCGCCCACCTTGGCGTGCTGGAGGCCCTCGTCCTTCGTCGGAAGCCCCAGGATCGAGTCGATCAGGTCGTCGAGCGGCAGGATCTCCTTGAGCAGCTTGCCGAAGAGCTGCGCGCCGATGGTGACGGCGATGTCCCACCAGCTCGGCTCGGGCACGTCGGCGCCCGGCACCTCGCCTTCCGGCTTCTGCTCGCCGCTGATCTCGGGTGTCTTGCCCGGTGCGGCCTCCGTACGGGCCACCTTGGCGTTGGTGTAGGTGCCCGGGGCGGCGGGTGTCGGACCGCCCGGCACCGTGCGCGGCGAGCCGGAGGGACGCTGCTCCTTCGGCGGCGCCTTGCGCAGCGCCGTACGCTCCTTGTCGACCGAGCGGCCGACCGCACCGTTCACGCCCTTGAGCGTGTCCAGCATCTGATGCGGCTTCAGGCCTGCGGCTGTCGAGAGTCCCGCCTCGGGCGTGGCGTTCGAGACGTCCGGTGCGGCGGCTTCCTTCTTGGGCTTCGCCGAGGCGGATGCGCCCGCCCGGCCGCCGCCGCCCCGCGCCGGGGCGGGAGCCGAGGACGAGCGGCTACCGCCTCCCCCGCCGCCTCCGCCACGGCGGGCGTTCCGCGCGACCTGCCGTGCGGCCTGGCGCTTGCTGCCCGACGACTTGGACCGGGCGGCGGATCCACCGCCTCCTGAACCCGAAGCGCCCGGGGTCTTGGGCGTGTTGGTCTTCGCCTCCGCGGCGGACATGGGTGAGGGGCCATGACCCGGCGCCAGTTGCGGAACGGAGCCGGGCCCGGGTGTGGAGACCTTTTCCGGTCCGGTCTCCGCTCCGGGGGAGGTGGCGTTGCCGTTGCCCTCGGTGACGCCCTGGCCGTCGGGGGCCGGGGTCGGCTTGGTGCCGGGAGCGCCCTGGCCGGTACCGCTCCCGGTGCCGGTGTCGCCGCCACCACCACCCGCCGTGTCCTCGCCCTTGTCCGCCGGCTTCGCGGCCCCCTTGTCCGTCGGCTTCGCGGCCTCCTTGTCCGCTCCGGCGCTCGGCTCCGCCTCGCTCTTATCCGGGGCGCCCGCCCCCTGCGATCCCTGTTTCGCGGTGCCTTCGGCCTGGCTGCCGCCCTCCGCCGCCTTGCCCGACGCCCGGGAGGAACCGGCGTCCTGGGTACGGGCGTCCTCGTCCGCCTTGGCAAGTCGCTCCGGCCCGGCCTGCTCACCGGGCGGCGGGGTCGCGCCGGCTCCCGCACCATCGGCGGTGCGGGCCTCCTCGTCCCGTCGGCGGGCCTCGGCGTCCTCCGTGCGCTGCTCCGCCCGCGTCTTGTCGCCGGTACCTCCGGCGGAATCCGCCGAGGCCGTCGTGGTGAGCCCGGACGCACCGGCCCCCATGCCGGTCGCCCCGCCGGCCCCGTCCGGCCCGAGGCCCTGCTCTGCGGAAGCGCCGGTGAAGAGGTCCTGGTCGGTGCCCCCTGGGGATCCGTCGTCCGTCCCGGAACGTGCGGGTGCCTCCTGCGGGGCGGCGGGTTCGGACTCTTCAGGTGCCGGTCCGGCGTCCGCGGACGGAAGGGCCGGCCGAGGTGCGGTTCCCTTCTTCCGGTCCTCGACGAGGCCCGGGTTCCTGGCCGCCTCCGTGGAGCCGACCAGGTCGGTGTCGGGGACGGTCTCGTCGCCACGGGCCGCGGGAATGTCCTCGTCGGCGACCGGCTCCGGCTCCGGCTCCGCGGGCTCTGAGTCCAGTCCCAACGGCTCGTCGTCCGCGTCCTGTTCGTTCTCCGGATCGCCGGTGGAGCGGATCGGTCCGGTGTCGCCGCCGGTCCGGGGCCTCTCGCCGGGCTCGGCGCCGCTCTTGTCCACGGGCGACGGGTCGGCCGCGGTGCTCGCGGCGACCGCCGGGCCGTCGTCCTGGCGTGTCTGCTGCTCGCCCGCCTGCCGCTCCGGCTCCTGCGGGGCTTCCTCCTGGCTTCCGGCCTCTTCCCGCTCCTCCTCGGCGGCGGCCTCGTCCTTCTTCGTCTCGTCCTTCTGCGCGCCGTCGTCCTCGGCCTTCTGTCGACCGTCCTGCGCGGAGGCGTTCCTGTCCTCGCGGGCGGAGGAGTCCTTGTCCTCCTGCCGGGACTCCGACCGATCCCCCTCCCGTGCCCCGGCCTCCTCCTTGTCCTGCGCAGCGGCCTCTTCGGGGGACGTGTTCCCCCTCCCGTCTCCGGCCCCTTCCTCACGGCCCCCGGCCCCGGGCCGCGCACCGGCCTCTCCGGGCTGCTGATGCTCGCCCTCCCCGCCGGTTTCCGGCCTGCCTTCGGCGCTCCCCGGCCGCTCGCGCGCGTCCGGGCGTTCATCGGCGGTCTCGTCGCGCCGGCGCTCCTCGGCGACTTCGTCCGCGGCCCCGGGCACGGCCGAGGGCGCCGGCGCCGCATCCAGCGGCAGCGGCCCCGCCTGCTCCGTCTCCTCGACAGCCGCCAGCAGCCGGTCCAGCACCGGCGCGGGCAACCGCGTCTCCAGCCGATCGAAAACGACGTCCTGTACCTGTGCGGACATCCGCGCCAGTTGGAGCCGCACCCGGCCGGACCGGTCCTCCGGGTCGCCGCGCAGTGAACGCAGGACGGTGTTGGCCAGCCGGTCGACCAGAGTCGCAGGATCCAGCTCCTCCATCCGGCGACGGTCCGCGTCGACGGTCGCGTACCGCAGCCAGCCGGGCGTCGCCTGCCCCTCCTCGACCTCGGGGGCCGACTCCGCCGTACGCGCCGGCTCCGGCCGTACGACGTCCCGCGCCGCCGACTCCGCCTCCCGCTCGATCGCCTGCTGCGGCAGACTCACCGCGCCCAGCTCGCGCCCCGCCCGCAGCGCGCCCAGACCGTGCGGGTTCTGCACCGTGTGCAGCAGCTCATGGGCGAGGAGGCGGCGGCCCTCGTCCGTGCCGGGCTTGAAGGCCCCCTCCCGGAAGAAGACGTCCTGACCGACCGCGACCGCGTCGGCGCCGAGGAGTTCCGTCAGCTGCCCGGCGTCACGGCCCGTGTGCAGCCGTACCCGGCTCAGGTCGTGCCCGAGCTGTTCCTCCAGCTCCCTCCGCACTCCCGGGTCGAGGGGCTGGCCGGCGCCGCTGACGATGTTCTTCGGCTCGGGGACACGGGACTTGGCAGCCTGTTCCCTGCGCTTGCGGCGGCGCTGTTCGGCCGCCTGCTGCGAAGGGTCCTGCTGGGTCGGGGAGCTCATCGCGTCACCTCCCCGTGGCCGCTCAGCCCCTCGTGCACCGCGCGCGCCAGCTCCTGGCCGAGACGGCGCGCCGACAGCCCGGCGGGCAGGGGCGGCAGCCCGGACAGGGCGTCCACGGTCAGGGGGCCGTCCGCCGCCAGCGGTACGCCGTGTTTGTGCACCAGCCGGGTCAGCTCGCTCTCGAACGCGGCCGAGACCCGCTCCGGGTCGACCCGGAAGCCGTCGAGCACGAGTTCGCCGATGTCCACGCGGACGGCGCTCGGTTCCCTGTCGGGGGCCCTGCCCGCGCCCGCACCGACGCTCCTGTTCACACCCATCCCCGTACCTCCGTCGGCGTCAGGGAGCGCTCCAGCTTCAGGTACTCCGTACGGGCCGCCGCGAGCATGTGCCGCATCTGGAGCCGGTCGCCCTCCTCCGCGGCGAGGAAGGCGCCGGACAGCGCGATGTTGCGGATCGAGCCGCCCGCGACCGTCAGTTGGGCGAGGAGTTCGGGGTCGATGTCCTTCACCGGGGCCTGCGGCGGGAGCACCCGCCGCCAGATCTCGGCGCGCTCGTGCTCGGCCGGGAAGGGGAAGTCGACGACGAAGCGGATACGGCGGAGGAAGGCGTTGTCCAGGGCCTTCTTCATGTTCGTGGTGAGGATGGCGAGGCCCCGGTAGGCCTCCATCCGCATCAGCAGGTAGCTGACCTCGAGGTTGGCGTAACGGTCGTGGCTGTCCTTGACCTCGCTGCGCTTGCCGAACAGCGCGTCGGCCTCGTCGAACAGGAGCAGCGCGCCGCCGCGTTCGGCCGCGTCGAAGACCCGGCGGAGGTTCTTCTCCGTCTCGCCGATGTACTTGCTGACCACCTGCGAGAGGTCGACGATGAACAGGTCCAGGCCGAGCTCCCGCGCCATGACCTCGGCCGCCAGCGTCTTGCCCGTACCGGAGCCGCCCGCGAACAGGGCGGTGACACCGAGACCGCGGCGCAGGGTGGACGCGAAACCCCACTCCTGGTGGACCGTCGGGCGCTGCCGTACGTGCGCGACGATCTCGCGCAGCACGCCGGTCTGCCGCTCGTGCAGGACGAGATCGCTCCAGCCCGCCTGCGGTTCGATACGGCGGCCGAGCTGGTCCATGCCGATCCGGGCCTCGTCGAGGCCCGCGCGCCAGGCGAGTCCGGCGGCGTCGAGCTCGTCCTCGTGCGGCAGATCACGGCGTACGGCGGCCGCGGCGGACCGTACGACATGCGGCGGCAGCTGGAACTGCGCGACCAGGGAGCGGAGTTCGCTCGGGCCGAGGTCGGCGACGTCCTCGAACGCGTCGGCCCAGAGGCCGAGTTGCTCCTCGTCGTCCAGGCGCGGCACGGTCACGCGCGCTCCGTGCTGCCGTTCCGAGCGCGGCGGGTCCTCGCTCGACACCACCACGGGTACGGCGGCCCCGGCCAGGAAGGCGTCGGTCGCCGCGCGCTGGTCGCGGTCCAGCTCGCCCACCTCGACGAGCAGCGCGGCGGGCAGCAGGATCGCCTCGCGCTGCCAGAGCCGGGCGAGCCGGTCGCGCTCGACGGGCTCGGTCGGTATGTCCTCCGCGCCCATCGCGTAGAGCCCGAGCCCGGAGCGGGCGGCCGCCGCGGCGGCTATGTCGGCCCGGCTGTGCTGGTCGCCGCCCGTGACCTCGACGAGCAGCGGCGCGTCCGGGCCCGTGCCGCCCGAGGTCCAGCCCGTGGCGACGCGGCCGGCGGCAAGGTCGTACGACGGCGGGAGCGCTTCCGGCACGGGGGTGCGGCGCAGCCGGCCGTGCAGCCGGGCGTCCAGGTAGGGCGAGCCCAGCAGGAAGTGCAGGACGCGCTCGTCCAGCCGGAGCCGGGAGGCCGTGAGCCGGGAGTCGTCGTCCAGCTCGGTGATCCGCCAGCGGCGTAGCGGCGCGACGGGGGTGAGCGCGCTCCAGTGCGGCTCGGCGAGTGCGGCGAGGGCCAGTGAGAACGTGGGGTACGCCCGCTCGGGGTCACCGCAGGCGGCGGCGCAGCGGGCGGCGGTCGTGGGCTCCAGTTCGTGGGCGGCGGTGAGGAGGACCAGGTCACGCTCGAACGGGGTGAGGCCGAAGCAGGTGACGAGGGCGTCGAGCGGGGCGGTGCCGGGACCGGCGGCCACCAGCGCGCCGGACTGCGCCGGAGCGTCGTCTGCCTCGCCTGCCTCGTCGGCCTCGCCCGCTTCCGGGGCGCCGGAGGCCCGGGCACCGTGCCCGGCGCGTGCCGCGTGGGCGTCGAGGCGGGCCAGGACGCGCCGGATCTCAGCGGTCAGCGTCGGGCCTGTACCCCGTGCGTCCGCCGCGTCGCCCGGCTCGTACATCCCCATGCCCTCACCTGCCCCCGTCGTGCCCATGCCGCCTCAGTTCTCCGTGCCCTGGTCGTCACCCGAGCCGGTGGTGGGCCCGCCGTCCGTGTTCCGCGGGCCCCGCGCGCCCCTTTCGCCCCTGTCGCCCGACCGCGCCTCCGCCGCCTTGCGCGAGCGGGCCGGAGCCTTGGCCGCGCTCCTCGCGGAGGTCTTCGCGGGCGCCTTGGCGGGGGTTTTCGCGGGCGTCTTCGCAGCGGTCCGGGCGGGGGCCCTGGACGGAGCCCGGACCGGGGCCTCGGCAGCTGCCGCAGTCGACTCCGCCTTCACAACGTCCTTGTCGGCAGCCCGCTGTGATGCGGCGTCAGGCCCCTCTGTCCCGCCCCCGGAGACAGGCTCACCGTTCCCGGCCGCTCCCGGAGGCACCGGCGCCCCCGGTGCCCCGAACGGCAGCACCCGCACGTCCGGCCGCTCCACCGGCTTCACCGGCACCGGCGTCTCGCGGCCCTCGATGAACACGAGGGCCGCCTGGTAGACCACCGAGAGCGTGTACGGCGTCTGGTAGAGCATCCCCCACAGCTTCGAGGTCTCGTCGACGTCCATCACCGTCGGCGTGAACCGCACGCGCTGCGCCGTCTCCGCGAGGTCGCTGGCCGCCAGGTACGGCTTCTCACCTGCCCGTTCGATGACGTCCTTCGGCAGAACCGGGATCTCGTGCAGGGTGCGGATCACGGCGCCGAGCAGCCGCTGTGCGACCAGCTCCGACTCCTCGCCGTACGCACTGATCAGATAGTGCAGGTCCAGCGCGGCGGCGGGCCGCTTGCGCAGGGTGCCGTCGGCCGCGCGGGTCGGCAGGTCGTTGTTGCGCTGCGAGACGTCGGGCGTGACCTGGTAGCAGAACACGGAGATGGTGGGCACGGACGGCGGCTCGGCCGGCGGCTTGCGCGGCTCGACCTGGACGGCCTCGTCGAACTCCGGGCGCAGATTGTCCGCGATCAGCAGGGCGAGGGCCTGGGAGACATGGGCGATGGCGAGTGCGTTGCTCATGACGTCGGTTCCTCAGTCCCTCTGTTCCTGCCGCTGTCGCTGTCGCTGGTTCGCCGGCCGTGTCGTCGGCCCTGGCGCCTCATGTGCGCCCCCGTGCCAGGTACTCCGCGAGGCTCAGTGCCGCCTCCTGGCGCCCCGCCGGTTCCGTACGCCGCTTCGGGCCTCCGGGGGGCGATGACGCGGCCGTGACCTCCAGCCGTCCGATCTGCACCTGTACGACCTGCTCGGGCGCCCGTCCGGGACGCCGGGCCGCGGTCTGCCGTACGGCGTCGCGGGCTGCCGCCGTGTCCGCCGCGCTGGGGAGCAGTGCGGCGGACACGGCGGCGGGGGAAGCGACGTCCCTGCCCGGGGAGTTGGGCACGGGAGCCGCGCTCCGGGACGGGTTCGGGTCCTGGCGTCCCCGGCCCGTCGTGCGCCGTGCCCCGTCGGGAACCGCGCGTGGCCCCGGTGCGACCGCCGGGGCGGGACGCAGGAGGGGAAC
>NZ_VJZE01000013.1 GCF_009377205.1 Streptomyces phyllanthi | reverse complement strand
CCCCTCACCCCTCACCCCTCACCCAAGGATCCGCACCATGGCGACCAGCCACGATCAAGGCTCAGCCGAGCTGAGCCTCGACGAGAAGACCGCACTGCTCTCGGGCCGGGACATGTGGACGACCGAACCCGCCGAACGGGCGGGGATTCCCTCACTCGTACTGAGCGACGGTCCGCACGGCCTGCGACGCCAGCGTTCGGACTCCGACATCGGCCTTCACAACAGTCGTCCGGCGACCTGTTTCCCGCCCGCGGTCGCGCTGGCCTCCAGCTGGGATGCGGAACTGATCGGCCGTGTGGGAGAGGCGCTCGGCCGTGAGGCCCGTGCGCTCGGTGTGGACGTACTGCTGGGCCCCGGCGTCAACATCAAGCGCTCGCCGCTGTGCGGCCGCAACTTCGAGTACTTCTCCGAGGACCCGTTGCTCAGCGGCGTGCTGGGTGCGGCGCATGTGGCCGGTGTGCAGAGCCAGGGTGTGGGCGCGTCGGTCAAGCACTTCGCGGCCAACAACCAGGAGACCGAACGGATGCGGGTCAGCGCCGAGGTGGACGAGCGCGCCCTGCGTGAGATCTACCTCCCGGCGTTCGAGCGGATCGTGGTCCAGGCCCGTCCGGCGACCGTCATGTGCGCCTACAACAAGATCAACGGCATCTACGCCTCCGAGAGCCGGTGGCTGCTCACCCGGGTGCTCCGCGAGGAATGGGGCTTCGACGGCCTGGTCGTCTCCGACTGGGGTGCCGTCAGCAACCGTGTCGCCGCGCTGCTCGCCGGCACCGACCTGGAAATGCCCGGCACGCATCGCGACACCGGCGCCGAGGTCGCCGCCGCGGTCCGCTCCGGCGAGCTGGACGAGACCGTCGTCGACACCGCCGTCGCCCGGCTGCGCGGTCTGGCCGAGCGGGTCCGGGCCCGGTCAGGACCCGTGACGGTGGACTTCGACGCGCACCACCGGCTGGCCCGCGAGGTCGCCGCCGACTCCCTGGTGCTGCTGAAGAACGACCACCAGGCCCTGCCGCTCGCTCCCACCGGCCGCCTCGCCGTCATCGGCGAGTTCGCCACGGCCCTGCGCTACCAGGGCGGCGGCAGCTCCCACGTCAACGCCACCCGTGTCGACAGCCCGCTGGAGGAGCTGCGTTCCCTGCTGCCCGAGGCCCAGGTGGACTTCGCGCAGGGCTATGACACCACCGGGTCCGCGGACGCCGGGCAGCTGCGCGAGGAGGCCGTCGCACTCGCGGGCCGGGCCGGGACCGCCGTACTGGTGATCGGCCTGCGCGAGACCGACGAGTCCGAGGGCTTCGATCGCGAGCACCTCAACCTGCCCGCCGATCAGGTGGAGTTGGTGCGCGCTGTGGCCCAGGTGGCCCCACGTACGGTCGTCGTGCTCCTCAACGGTGGCGTGGTGAGCCTGGAGGGCTGGCACGACGAGGTGGACGCCGTGGTGGAGGCGTGGCTGCCCGGGCAGGCGGGCGGCGGCGCGATCGCCGACGTGCTGACCGGCCGGGTCGACCCGTCAGGGCGGCTCGCCGAGACCGTCCCGTTCCGGCTGGGCGACACGCCTTCCTTCCTGAACTTTCCCGGCGAGCAGGGCCACGTCCGTTACGGCGAGGGCGTCATGGTCGGCTACCGCTACTACGAGACCGCCGACGTCGCCGTCCACTACCCCTTCGGCCACGGCCTGAGCTACACCTCCTTCGAGCAGACCGGCTTCCAGGTCACCCCCACCGGTCCGGACACCGCCACGGTGAGGGTCACGGTCACGAACACCGGCGGCCGCTCCGGCAAGCACGTGGCGCAGGTCTACGTCACCGCGCCCAAGCGCCCGGTCAGCAGCCCGGCCCGGGAACTGCGCGGCTTCGCCAAGGTGGCGGTCGCCCCGGGTGAGAGCACCACCGTCGAGATCGCCCTCGACCGCCGCGCCTTCGCCTACTGGGACATCTCCCGCGACGACTGGACCGTCGCCGCCGGGCAGTACGAGGTGCAGCTCGCCGACAACGCCCACGACGTCGTCGCCACCGCCGCCCTCGACCTGGCGGGCGACAACCTGCTGCGGCCGCTCACCCTCGACTCCACCGTCAGCGAGTGGTTCGGCCACCCGGCCGTCGGCCCCGCGCTGACGGCGGCGATGGTGTCCGGCCTCCCCGAGGAACAGGCCGCCGCAGCCGCGGAGGGGAACGCTGACGCGGTTCTCATGCTGTCGTCCATGGCGATGCGTCAGTTCGTCGGCTTCCTTCCTCAGCCGATTCCGGACGAGGTGCTGGAGCGGCTCATGAGGACGAGCGAATCGGCCCCGGAGTCCGCCGGCACCTGATCACCCGCGCCCGGTCCCGGAACCCGGCCTCACCGACCGCGGCCCGCTGTGTCCTGACACACAGCGGGCCGCTTGCTGTCCCCGTCAGCGGCAGCGCGCCGCTTCACGCAGAGCGTCGGCGAAGAAGTCGAGTGATCGCCCGACCTCGGCGAGAGCCGGGGTCCGGTTGAGGTGGCCGTGCGGCATGCCGGCGGCCAGGTAGGTGCTGGCCTCGACCTCGGACGCGGTCAGCTGCCGCGCGAGGAGTTCGGCCGACGGCCGGAGGTCGTCGTACTCGGAGATGAGCAGGTGGACGGGCGGGAGGCCGTGCAGCGGAGCCGCGCCCGGCAGCGCGTCGCGCGGGAGGTCGGTGAGCCGGCCGACGTAGTTCCGCACCATGAACTCGACGTCGGTCGCGGAGAAGCGCATCGTCGGCGGGAGAGCCGTCATCTCGGTGGCCGTGGCACTGTCCAGAACGGGGACGGGGAAGTGCGCGAACGGGTAGGCGAGCAGGAGGAGATCGGCCGGCCGCAGTGCCTGGTCGCGGTCCCGGAGGGCTGAGGACAGCGCCAGGGCCGCGCCCGCACTCGCCCCTCCGAGGGCCACGAGCTCCGCGTCGGCGGCCAGTTCGGTCCTGAGCCAGCGCCACGCGGCGCACACGTCGTCCAGCGGAACCGGGTAGTGGACACCGCCCGTCGCCAGCCGGTAGTCGACGGAGACCACCACCGCCCCGGCCCGCGCCGCCAGTTCGGCCGCGACCACGTGCGCCTCGGGCATGTCGAGGTCACCGCCGAGGAAGCCGCCGCCGTGCGCCCACAGGACGGCCGCGGTACCGGGGCGCCGCGGGGTGTACGTCCTCACCGGCACCGGGCCATGAGGGCCGGCGATCTCAAGGTTCTCGACCGCGACGTCGGGCTGTACCCAATCCGTCGGGTCCCGCATGAACTCACCGAACCGCGACAGCGCGCCCGGGTCGGCGAGATCGGCGAAAGTCATGTCGGCGACGAGGTGCAGTCTCTCCGCGAGATAAGGGTCGAGGGGCATGGTGGCCACTTTCTGTGAGGTCGGGACGTGGGGCCGCTGGGGGTGCCGGAACGGACCGGGTCCGGGAGCGGGTCCGGGTGCGTGTGCGGGTCCGGGTGCGTGTGCCGCGGGCCGTGCGCAGCCGCTCCTCAGCGCCCCTCACAGGACATGGCCCGCCGCCCGGCGGGCTCTGCGAGGGGGCTCCTCGGGGTCCACCGGCGGAGGGCGTGCACGCGCACCGGGTCAGCGGGCTCGGATGTACTGGCCCGGGCGCTCGGGGCGTCCATACGGGCGACCGGGTTCCCTGCGGTGACGCAGGCGATCAGCTTGGCCGGAGTTGCAGCCGGGAACCCTGCCGACGCGGCCGAACCACGGTGGCCGACAGGCCGACAGCGGGCGCGCCGGTTCGGCGCCACCCCCTGCAGCGGCCTCCACCGGGCCGGCGCAGGCCGTCACGCAGACTCGCGGACCTCGAGCCGGATCTGCGGCTCGACCGGGTTCCCGGGGGACTGTGCGCCGTCGAGCGCGACCGTCACCGTGTCCGCGTACAACTCGGCGATCGCGGGGAGGTCCTGGACGACGCTGGTCAGCGGTGGGCAGGACACCGCCGCGGCGGGGCTGTTGTCGACGCCGATCACGGCCATGTCCCGAGGGGCTTGGAGGCCGAGGTGCCGTAGACCGGCCAGCACGGTCATGGCCACGTCGTCGTTGAACGCGCAGATGCCGGTCACGGGGGGATCGGCAGCGAGCCAGGACCGGACGGCGTCGGCGGCCGCGCTCGGGGTCAGCGGGACGGTCCGGACGTCGGGGTCGGGCAGTCCCAGTTCGGCGCACACCTTGCGGACACCGTCCAGGCGCGGCCTGGAGAAGACGGCGACCCGCTCGTCGTCGGGGTACGCGTATCCCAGTCGACCGTGGGAGGCGGCCAGGTGGCGGGCCTGCGCGGCACCGATCGCGTTCGCGGTGGTGATGCTCTCGTCCGACCCGAGTCCTTTGTCGTCGTACAGGGCGGCGATCACCTCGATGCCCGCGGACCGCATCGCCGCCGCGTCGGCGTCGGAGAACGGTTCGAAGGCCAGCACGGCGGCCGGTGTGAGGGCCTTCCAGATCTCGCTCAGCGAGCGGGCGCCCCGGATGCTGGAGTGGACGACGAAGGTGAAGTTGCGTTTCGCGAACGCAAGCGTCAGCTCCTGGATGAGCTGCCCGGCCGCGAAGCCGAGGGGCCAGTCGGGCAGCAGGCCGAGGACGACATCGGAACGCCCGTACCGCAGGGTTCGCGCCGCGGCCGACGGCGCGTAGCCGAGCCTTTCCGCCGCAGCCAGCACCCGCTGACGTGTCGCTTCGGTGATCTTCTGATGCTGCGTGTTGTTGAGGACGAAGCTCACCGTCGCCCGCGACACACCGGCCTCACGGGCCACGTCCGCACTCGTCACCCTGCTGCTCCGCGGTGCCATCGATGACCACCTTCCACGAACCTCTTGCGCAACGCAGGAGACACAGTTAGTTTACGGGCACCCACTATAACGTGTTAGCGACACGTTATAGCTACTCAAAGTAGCCATGATGCGAGGTGGTGCGATGAGACGCCCTCCCGAGTCATCCGGTCGTCGACATTGAAGCAGACGGCCCGTGTCCCTCACGAGACGGAGTAATTCTCCGGGCGAATTGCATACGTGTTGCTCCCTGGGTCCGGGACCCACCGGTACTGCACGCCGTTCTGCGATGCGGCCGTGCTGCGACGACCTGACGGCCGGTCGGCCGCGATGGGCGATCGGCATCACGCGAGCGAGTACCCGGCACCTATGACCCTGTATGACCCCGTATGACCCCGTATGACCACGGCGGATTCCGCCACCCCTGCCGCCGTCACCGGTCACCCCGGTCAGGCGCATCGGCATCGCTCAGTGCCTCTCGCGCTGAGATCCCCATCTGAAGACGCGCAGCCCACAGTCCAGGCCATCCGCCTCGGTGTCCCCGCTCGCGGGCTGCGCGCCCATACCACCCCTGCTCCCCCGGCATCCCATACAACGGAGAACCCTCGATGAAGAGAAGAACCGCACTCCAGGCCTCCATCGGCGTCGCGGCATCGCTCGCGCTCGCGGCCTGCGGCGGCGGCCAGACCAGCGGCAGCGGCAGCGCCGGCCCGGTCGACCTGACCATCGCCCTGTCCTCGGCGCCCAACAGCCTGGACCCCGCGCAGATCGCTGTCGGGCCCTTTCTGAACTACATGGACCCCGCCTACGCGACGCTGCTGACGCGCAAGGCCAACGGCGACCTGGGAGCCGGACTGGCCGACAAGTGGGGCTACGTCGGCAAGGGGAACACCAAGTTCGAGCTCCACCTGCGCAAGGGCGTGAAGTTCGCCGACGGCACGCCGGTCACCGCCGCCGCCGTCGTCGACTCGATCAAGTACTTCCAGAAGGGCAGCGGACCGGGAGGCTCCTGGTTCCAGCCCCTGACCTTCTCCACGCCGGACAGTTCGACGGTGGTGGTCAGCAGCCCGACGCCGAACCCCGACATGGGGGCGCTGTTCACGCCCGCGTACCTGGGCGGGGCCATCATCAGCCCGGCGGGGCTGAAGGACCCGAAGAAGCTCGCCTCGGCGACCTTCGGCGCCGGGCCGTACGTGTACAGCGCCAAGCAGTCGGTCTCCGGCGACCACTACGTCTACGTTCCGAACAAGAACTTCTACGACAAGTCCGCCATCCACTTCAAGAAGATCACCGTCCGTGTGATGCCGAACGTCAACTCGCAGGTGCAGGCCCTGAAGTCCGGGCAGATCGACCTCATGTTCGGCACTCCGGAGGTGGCGCCGACCATAGCCGGCAACAAGTCGCTCACCACGATCAAGAAGCCCACCACCTGGGCGGGCCTGTTCCTCCTGGACCGCGAGGGCACCGTCGTCGAGGGGCTGGGCGATGTGCGGGTCCGGCAGGCGCTGAACTTCGCCATCGATCGTTCCGCGATCACCAAGGCGGTCTACGGCGACTACGGGGCACCGACCTCCCAGCCGACGATGCCCGGTTACGACGGCTACAGCCCCGCGACCGCGGACATGTACCCCTATGACCCGGCCAAGGCCAAGAAGTTGCTGAAGGCGGCGGGATACGGCAAGGGACTGACCATCCCGGTGAACTACGGGTCCTTCGACCCCTCGACGACCAAGATGGTCCAGGCCCTGCAGGACCAGCTCGCCAAGGTGGGCGTCAAGCTGAAGCTGAGGGCCGCGACGAACTTCGGCGGCTGGATCAACGACCTGCTGACGAAGAAGTACGCGGCCACCGTGCTGTCCCCCGGCCAGGGTGGCGATTCCAACTTCTACGCACAGCAGCCGGGCTTCACCAAGACGGGCATCATGAACGTCTTCGGTGTGGCCGACAAGGACGTCGATGCCGCGTACGCCCGGCTTGCCGAGTCCGACCCCCACTCCAGCGGGGCGGCGGCGAAGGATCTCACCGATGTGATCGTGCGCAAGGCGCTCGCGCTGCCGGTGTCCGGTACCGACACGATCGTCATGTACAACACCAAGCTGCACGGGGTGCAGTTCCCCGAGGGCGGCGCCCAGCTGGTCTCGAACACCCTGTGGACCACCCGCTGACGAGGGCCGATGTTTCCCATCATTCTCCGCAGGCTGGCGTTGTCCGTCCCGCTCCTTGTGATCGTCTCGGCGATCACCTTCGTCCTGGAGTCGTTCGTGCCGGGAGATCCGGCACGGACGCTGCTCGGGATCAACGCGACGCAGGAGCAGTACGACGCGCTCAGGGCCGCGATGCACCTCGACCAGCCGGTCGCCGTGCAGTACTGGCTCTACCTCCGCGACCTCCTTCAGGGTGACCTCGGCAACTCGCTGTTCACCAGCGAATCCGTGCTGGATCTGATCGGGCAACGCCTGCCGGTCACCCTAGCGCTGGTGATCGGCGGCACCGTGCTCGCGAGCCTGGTCGGCGTCGTGCTGGGCGTGTACAGCGCGACGCGCGGCCGGTTCAGCCGCCGAGCGTTCGACATCGTGTCCCTGCTGGGCAGCGCAGTGCCCAACTTCTGGATCGCACTGGTGCTGGTCGCCGTGTTCGCCGTCAAGTTCGCCCTCTTCCCCGCTACCGGGTACACCCCGTTCGCCGAGTCGCCGGGGCAATGGGCAGCCGGCCTCGTCCTGCCCGTTGTCTCCCTCTCGATCGGCGGAGTCGCCTTCATCTCCAAGGTCACTCGCGACGCGATGCTGTCCACCCTCGGCCTCGACCACATCAGAACGCTGCGGGCCTGTGGCATCCGTCCCTCCTCGATCGTCTGGAAGCACGCCCTGCGGGGCTGCGGACTGCCGGTGGTGACCACCATCGGCCTCATGATGATCACGTTCATCCCCGGCACGATCCTCATCGAGAACGTCTTCACCCTGCCCGGTCTGGGCACCACGGTCGTGGACGCGACCAACCAGCACGATCTGCCGGTCGTGCAGGGCCTCGCCATCACCTTCACGGTCATGGTGATCGTGGTGAACCTTCTCGTCGACATCCTCTACAGCCTCCTCAACCCCAAGGTGCGTACGGAATGACCACTGCCGAGCCGCCCCCGAAGGCGCGATCGCGGGCGTGGACCAACCCCTTCGCCGGGATCTGGCGCCGTCCCGTTGCTGCCGCGGCGCTCGTCGTGGTCGCCGGGATCAGCCTCGCCGTGGTCCTCGCCCCGCTCCTGGCACCGCACCCACCGCTGACGCAGGACCTGCTCCACACGCTGTCCGGCCCCTCGGCCAACCATCTGCTGGGCACCGACGTCCTGGGCCGCGACGTGCTGAGCCGGCTCCTGTACGGCGGACGGCCGACCCTGATCGGGGTGGGACTGGCCGTGCTCGTCTACGCCTTTTTCGGCATGTCCCTGGGCATGCTGGCCGGCTACCTGCGCGGCTGGACCGACCGCGTCATCGTCGCCGCGCTGGACGTCATGCTCTCGGTTCCCGCGGTCATCATCACGCTCGCCGTCCTGGCGATCTTCTACCAGAGCAACGTCGCCGCCATGCTCACGATCGGCTTCTTCGCCTCCGCGGGCCTGGCCCGGATCATCCGCAGCTCATGCCTCGCGCTGCGCGAGGAACTGTTCGTGGACGCCGCCAGGGTGTCCGGGCTCGGCCCCGCGCGGATCATGGCACGGCACATCCTCCCGAGGCTGACAGGGCAGTTGCTGGTCCCGGTCTTCCTCTTCTCGGGCAACGCCCTCGCCATCCAGACCGGCCTCGGATTCCTCGGACTGGCCACTCCGGCGCCCGCCCCGAGCTGGGGCGGCATGGTCGGCGAGGCCGCCCAGATCATGCAGCAGGACCCCTACCTGCTGTTCGTCTCCGGAGGCGTCATCGGCCTCATGTCCCTGTCCTTCGGGCTCATCGGCGACGGGCTGCGCGACCTCGAACAGGACCGGCGGCAGGCCACCGGTGGCCGGTCGCGGCAGCCGGTTCCCACAGCGGCTCTCCAGGATGCCGCCAAGCCGTCGGAGAAACCGTCGGACGGGGCGGTGCTCGCCGTACGCGACTACTCGATCACCTTCGCCACCGCGCAAGGACCCCGCACCGTCGTCGACTCCATCGGCTTCACGGTCCGCCCCGGTGAGATCTTCGGTCTCGTCGGGGAGTCCGGCAGCGGAAAGACAGTGACCGGCCTGTCCCTGCTCGGACTGCTCCCGCCCAACGGAGCCGTGACGAGCGGCTCGGCCTGGCTGGCCGGCCACCGGATCAGCGGCCTGCCGGAACGGGAACTGCAGCACATCCGCGGTGGCGAGATCGCCCTGGTCTCGCAGGAACCCATGGTGGCACTCGACCCGTACTTCACCATCGGCTCCCAACTGGGCGAGGTCATCCGCCGCACCGGCACCGCACCGGGCGGGAAGGAGGCCGTCAGGGAACGGATCCGCGAGCTGCTGACCAGCGTCCACCTGCGCGACCCAGACGACGTCGCACGCCGGCACCCGCACGAACTGTCCGGCGGCATGCTCCAGCGCGTCGTCATCGCCATGGCGCTGGCCGGCACGCCGAAGGTGCTGATCGCCGACGAACCCACCACGGCACTCGACGTGACCGTGCAGGCGGGGATCCTGGACCTGCTCCGGACACTGCGCGACGAGCGCGGCATGGCGATCATCCTGATCACCCACGACCTGGGAGTGGTGGCCGACACCTGCGACCGCGCGATCGTGATGGAGAAGGGCCACATCGTGGAGGAAGGCTCCATCGAGGACATCTTCTACCGGCCCCAGCACCCCTACACGAGGAAACTCATCGAGAGCACACCCAGCATCGCTCGGACCGAGGGCAGGATCACGTGAGCGCAACACCCGTACTCCAGATCGACGGGCTCGCGGTCCACTACCCCTCCCGCGGCCTGCGCAAGCCCCCCACCACCGTCATCGAGAACGTGTCGTTCGAGGTCGGTCGGGCCGAGACGGTCGCGCTCGTGGGCGAGTCCGGCTCGGGCAAGACCACCATCGGCAGGGCCGTGCTGGGACTGACCCCGGTCAGCGGCGGACGTGTGCTGCTCGACGGCCGGGACATCACCCACCTCACCGGCCGCGCCCGCCGCGCACTGTCCACCGACATCCAGGCGATCTTCCAGAATCCGTACGGCTCACTCAACCCGGCGCTGCCGGTGGGACGGACACTGGCCGAGCCCCTGCTCGCCGGTTCGCCCCGCTCACGAGGCGAGGTCCGTGACCACATCACCGGCCTGCTCCGCCGCGTCGGCCTGCCCGAGGACGCGGCCGACCGCTACCCGGCCCAGTTCAGCGGAGGCCAGCGCCAGCGCATCGCCATCGCCCGCGCGGTCGCCCGGCAACCCAGGATCATCATCTGCGACGAACCGACCAGCGCCCTCGACGTCACCACCCAGGCCGCCGCCCTGGACCTCCTCTCCGAGCTCCAGACCACGCTGGGGTGTGCCTACCTGTTCATCACTCATGACCTCGCCGTGGTCAAGGAGTTCGCGGCGCGCACGCTGGTACTGCAGCACGGACGCATCGTCGAAGAAGGACCCAGCACCGACGTGTGCGACCGGCCACGGCACGAGTACACCCGTCGGCTGGTGGCGGCCGCCCCCGTCCCCGACCCGGTCCTGCAACGCAAGCGCCGTCAGCAGCGGACGGAGGCGGAGGCAGAGGCAACCGCATAACGGACGACACGACCACCGCGGTACGACTGCCCACCGCGGTACGACTGCCACCCGCGCCGGGCGTTCCGGCGGGCGCGGGTGGCGGCCTGACGCGATGGGCAACACGCTCGGCGCCGGGGTGTCCGGCTGCCCGAGGAGTGTCCGCGAAGGACGGGGCTCCCGTGCTGTTGAGGGAGGTACTCCACACCCCGACCCCTCAGCGCGGGGGCCTCGTCGGTTCCGTGTCCTCCCCGAGGGTGTCCGCCGTTGCACGGTGCGGCCGGCGTACGACCGCGACGCCTCCCGCGGGGACGGTGACCGAGCCGGTGACGGGCTTGCCGGTGAGAAGTTCCGTCTCGCCGGAAGGGACCGGGACTTCGGCGCCGTCTCCGGTGTGGTCGATGAGGAACAGGTAGTCGGCCTCGCTGCCGCGGCGCAGGGCCACCTCGATCCCGGCGGGCGCCCGGTGCTGCGGCGTCACGTCGGCCTCCCGGCGGATGCGGTCGAGCAGGGCGGCGAGCGTGTCGGGGTCAGGACGGGTGGCCAGGTACCAGGCGGTTCCGCTGCCATGCTGGTGGCGGGTGACGGCAGGGTGGCCGGCCAGCGGGCCATCGGCGTAGGAGGCGACGGCCTGCGCGCCGGCGGGACGGACCCGTTCCGACCACAGCTCGGCCGTGGCACCCGGAGGCACTTCGCCGGCCAGGCCGGTCGTCTCTCCGGGCAGCAGCGGGAACAACTCGTCGGTGAGCACCCCGAGGACGTCACGGAACGCGCCGGGGTAGCCGCCGAGGCGAACGTGCCCGTTCTCGTCGACCATGCCGCTGTGGAAGCCGACGGCCAGCGTGCCCCCGTGTTCGGTGAACCGGACGAGGTTCGCCGCGGCGGCCTCCGTCACCAGGTACAGCGACGGCACCAGGACGAGTTTGTAGCGGTCGAGCCCCGGGTCGCCGGGGCGTACGAAGTCGACGGCCACCCCTGCCCGCCACAAGGGGGTGTACCAGTCGCGCACCAGGTCCTGGTAGCGCAGTTCGCCGCTGGGCTGCGAGGGCAGTTCCAGCGCCCATCGGGCGTCCCAGTCCCACACGATCGCCACCTGCGCGGGGACGGTGGAGTCCCGTACCTCGGCCAGGGCCTTCAGGTCCGTGCCCAACTGGACGACGTCCCGCCAGACGTGGCTGTCGGTGCCGCTGTGCGGCAGCATCGCCGAGTGCCACTGCTCGGCGCCCGCCTTCGCCGCACGCCACTGGAAGAACGCGATGCCGTCGGCGCCGCGGGCCACATGTGCCAGGGCGTTGCGGCGCATCTCCCCCGGCCGCTTGGCGCGGTTGACCGGCTGCCAGTTGACGGCACCGGTCGAGTGCTCCATGAGGAACCACGGGCCTCCTGCGAGCGACCGCATCAGGTCGCCGCTGAGGGCGATGTCGATCTCCGCCTCCGGGTCGTCGGACATCAGGTAGTGGTCGTTGGAGAGGATGTCCAACTCGGGCGCCCAGCGCCAGTAGTCCAGAGCGTCGAAGGTGCGCAGGACCATGAGGTTGGTGGTCGCGGGGATGTCCGGAGCGGCCCGGCGCAGTACGTCGCGTTCGGCGGTGCACAGTGACAGTAGTTCGTCGGAGCAGAACCGGCGCCAGTCCAGTTGGTGGGTGGGGTTGGGGACCGCGCCGGTGGCGCGGGGCGGCAGGATCTGGTCCCACGCGTAGTACCACTGGCTCCAGAAGGTGGTGCCCCAGGCGTGGTTGAGGGCGTCCAGGTCGTCGTCGTAGCGGGCGCGCAGCCAGGTGCGGAAGGCGGCGGCGCTGGTGTCGCAGTAGCAGGCGGCGTTGTGACAGCCGTACTCGTTGTGGACGTGCCACATGGCGACGGCCGGGTGGGCGGCATAGCGCTCGGCGAGGACACCCGCGATACGCAGCGCCGCGCTGCGGTAGGCGGGGCTGCTGGGGCAGAAGGTCTGGCGGCTGCCGGGCCACAGCCGGCGGCCGTCCCGGTCGACCGGCAGCGCCTCCGGGTGGGCCTTGAAGAACCAGGCGGGCGGGGCGGCGGTGGGCGTGGCGAGGTCGGCGGCGATGCCGTTCTCGTGGAGCAGATCGAGGATCCGGTCCATGCGGGAGAAGTCGTGGACGCCTTCGGCGGGTTCCAGCAGCGCCCAGGAGAAGATCCCGACGCTGACCATGGTCACGCCCGCCTCGCGCATGAGGCGCATGTCCTCGGCCCAGACCTCCTCGGGCCACTGCTCGGGGTTGTAGTCGCCGCCGTAGGCGATGCCGGGAAGCCGAAGGCGACGTGCGGTACTCACTCGTGGTGCTCCGGGGTGTAGGGAAGGGGTGGTGTGTGGGTGGGTCAGCCCTTGTTGGCGCCCAGGGTGAGGCCGCTGACGAACTGCCGCTGGAGCAGGAAGTAGACGATGAGCGTCGGGATCGCGGTGAGCAGGGCGCCGGCGGCGACCAGGTTGGGGTCGGTGAAGTACTGGCCGGAGAGGTTGTTCAGGGCCGAGGTGATCGGCATGTTCTCGCCGGTGGAGATCAGCACGATGGCCCAGAAGAAGTCGTTGTAGATCCAGATGGACAGCAACGTCGCCAGGGCCGCCATCGCCGGCTTGCACAGCGGCAGCACGATCTGCCAGTACAGCCGCCACACGGACGAGCCGTCGACCAGCGCGGCCTCGGTCAGCTCGTGCGGAAGGGAGCGCATGTAGTTGCTCAGTACGAAGGCGCAGAAGCCTGACTGGAACGCCACGTGGATGAGGACCAGGCCGAGCGCGGAGTCGTACAGCTTGCCGCTGACCGTGATGCCGGGCAGGTCGATCAGCAGGTACAGGCGGTACAGCGGGGTGATGATGACCTGCTGCGGCAGCAGGTTGCCCGCCGTGAAGACGAGCAGCAGGAACAGGTTGAGGCGGAAGTCGAAGCGGCTGACGTAGAAGGCGACCATCGACGACAGGAACAGCGTCAGCAGGACCGCCGGGACCGCGATCAGCAGCGTGTTGACGAAGTAGTGCGTCATGCCCGACTGCTGGTACGCGTTCGTGAAGTTCTCGAGGTTCAGCTTGTCCGGCCAGGAGACGTAGCCCTTCTCGCTGGTCTCCGCGTACGGCCGCAGGGCCGCGTACACCGCCCAGAGCAGCGGCGCGAGCCAGGCCAGCGCCGTGCCGGTGAGGAAGACGTGCAGCAGGATCCGGGCGGGGCGGACGGGGATGCGCTTCTTCGGCGCGCCGGTCGCGACGGTGGTGCTCATGCGCGCCGCTCCTTCCGGAAGGTGGCCACCAGGTACGGAATGATCACGACGAGGGAGATCACCAGCAGGACGACGGCGATGGCGGAGCCGTATCCGATGCGGCTGGACTCACCGATGATGTTGTTGGTCACCAGGATCGACAGCAGCTCGGTGCCCTCGGCGCCCTTGTTGAAGACGAACACGAGGTCGAAGGCGCGCAGGGCCTCGATGATGGTGACGACCAGCACGATGGTGTTGGTGGGGCGCAGTGTCGGGAAGATGACGTTCCTGAACGTCTGCCACTCGTTGGCGCCGTCCAGTGCGGAGGCCTCGCGCAGGGACGGGTCGACGCTCTTCAGGCCGGCCAGGTAGAGGATCATCATGTAGCCGGTGTGGCGCCAGGAGGCCGCGATGAGGACGGCCCAGAGGTTGAGGTCCGGGTCGCCGATCCAGTCGATGTAGCGGCCGGGCTCGTTGGCTCCGATGAGGCTGTTGATCAGGCCCGTGTCGGGGTTGTAGACCAGCTGCCAGACGAAGCCGATGACCGCGAACGAGACGACGACCGGCAGGAAGAAGGCCGTCTGGTACGCCCGGCTGAAGCGGATCTTCTTGTCCAGCTGCACCGCGAGGAACAGGCCGAGCGGGGTCGGGACGAGGATCAGCGCCACGAACCAGATGACGTTGTGCTCCACGGCCGGCCAGAACTGGGGGTTGTTGGTGAACAGCTCCGTGAAGTTGTGCAGCCCGACCCATTTGATGGCGTCGAAGCCGATGCCGTCCCAGGTGGTGAAGGCGAGGGCGATCGAGGCCAGGGCCGTCACCCACACGAGAGCGACGTGCAGGATGGTGGGCAGGCCCGCCATCAGGCCCAGGGTGAGCCGGTCACGGCGGGTGAGCAGACGGCGGTGTCCCTGGCCCGCCTTCCTGGCGCTCCTGGCACGGGCGGAGCCCGGAGACGGCACGGCGGCCGCCTCCGGGGACTGGGTGCTGGTGTCGGTGGTACTCATCGGGTTCATCAGGACGCGAAGATCGTCTTCTTCTGGCGCTCGATCGACGAGAGCAGGCTGTCGACGCCCTTGGGGTCGCGGATGAACTTCTGCAGCGCCGGCTGCATCACGGTGGAGGTGAAGTCGGGCCGGCTGTCGCGGTCCATGTACTGGGTGAGGTGCTGGGCGCCGCTGATCATCTCGTACGCCTTCTTCTGCAGGGGGGTGTACGAGGAGGTGTCGGCCTTGGTGGAGGCGGCGACGACGTTCGGGTCGGCCTTGAGGTAGATCTCCTCGGCCTCCGGGGTGCCGAGGAACTCGAGCAGCTTGACCGCGCCCTCGTGGTTCTTCGGGCTCTTGCTGAGCATGTAGCCGTCGGTGGGGGCCTCGACGGTGTCCTGGCCGTACGCCGGGTCGATCTCCGGGAAGGCGAAGAAGTCGAGGTCCTCCAGGTCGGCCTGGTTGGTGAACTGCTGTCCCACGAAGGTGCCCAGCAGGTACATGCCCGCCTTCTTCGACACGAGGGTCTGCGCGGCGTCCTGCCAGGTGCGGCCGACGGCGCCTTCCTGGTGGTACGGGAGGATCTCCGTCCAGTGGTCGAAGGCCTTGCGCACCTTGGCGTCGGTCCAGGATGCCTTGCCCGCCATCAGCTCGACGTGGAAGTCGTAGCCGTTGGTGCGGAAGTTGATCTGGTCGAAGGTGCCGAGCGCGGGCCAGGCGTCCTTGTCGCCGAAGGCGATCGGGACGAGCCCGTCCTTCTTCATCTGCTTGCACAGGGTGACGAACTGGTCCCAGGTGGTGGGGACCTCGTAGCCCTTCTCCTGGAAGACGCTCTTGCGGTAGAAGAGCGCCCAGGGGTACGTGTACAGCGGCACGAAGTAGTACTTGCCGTCCTCGCCCTTGCTGAGCGCCTTCATCGCCTCGGGGAAGTTGCCCCCGATCGTCTTCCACACGTCGTCGATCGGGGTGGCGAGGCCCTTCGCCGCGAAGAACTGCATGCGGTAGCCGGCGAACCAGTGGAACACGTCGTCGGGCGTGCCCTGGAGGTAGGAGTTGATCTGCTCCTGGAACGTGTTGTGGTCCTTGGTGTTCACGTCGACCTTGACGCCGGACTTCTTCGCGAAGGCGGCGTAGATCTCGGCGAACGCCTTCTTCGGCACCGCGTCGGACGCGTTGGAGCCGAGGGTGACGGTCTTCGGGTCGGCGGCCGTACCGCCGCTGCCGCCGCCGCAGGCGCCGAGCAGGGGGATGCCGGCGCCGAGAGCGGCGGCGCCGCCTATGCCGCGCAGGAGGGTGCGGCGGCTGGTGCCCGGCGCAGGCATGGGCTGACCAAGGGAGGAATGGTGCATTTCGGCTCCTGAGGCGCTGTCGTACCCGGGCGCGGCGAATCGGCGCGGGAGTACGACGGGAAGCGGTCGTCGATACGACCAGGAACGAACGCGATCGGACGATCCGATCGGTGGACGCGTCGAAGAGTGAACGTTCCGGCGATCCGCTGTCAAGACTCTGCGGATCACCTGCCGTGCGGAGCAGCCCCCGAAAGCCCGGCGAGCGTGCGGCGGCCTCGGGAATGTCGCGGAAAACGGAAGTGATGCTGTTGGTTCTCTTGACGCGTGCACCTCCGGCTGCGTAGACATGACCGCGCGGTCAGTGACCGCGCGGTCATACAGTTGACCTCGTTCGATACAGGCACTTCGGGAGCCCTCATGACACCAGTGGTGGGACGCGGCGCGGGTTCGCCCGCACCGCGCAGCGCGGACGTGGCCCGTGTGGCCGGGGTCTCGCGCAAGACGGTGTCGCGGGTCCTCAACAACGAGCCGTACGTCTCCGACGAGGTCCGCCGACGCGTTCTCGAAGCCGCCGGGGAACTCGGTTACCGACTGAACCACGCCGCCAGGGCGCTGGCCTCGGGCCGGAACCGGTCCATCGGTGTCGTCGCCCTGGGAACGGCCGGATACGGAACCGCCTCGCTGCTGGTGGGCATCGAGCGGGCCGTACGGGATGCCGGTTACGCACTGCGTGTGGTCAACACGGCGGACGGTGACCCCGAGGGCATCGCGGGCGCCGTGATGTCACTGCTCGAGCAGGGTGTGGACGGTGTCGTCGTCTCCGAGCCCATTGTGGAGGGAGAGGTGTCCGTCAGGGTCGACGTGCCGGTCCTCTTCCTGGGGGCGCCGCCGGCCTTCGCCTCGGCCCGGACCCTGACCGTGGGTGTGGGCGCCTACGCCCTGGCGCGGGCGGCCACCGACCACCTGCTGGACCTGGGGCACACGACCGTTCACCACCTCGCCGGTCCACGACAGTGGTACGCCTCCAAAGACCGTATCGAGGGCTGGCGGGCGGCGCTGGCGGCCCGGGGCGCGCACGAGCCTCCCCTGGTCGAGGGCGACTGGTCACCCGCCTCCGGCTACGCTGCGGGCCGCGAGCTGGCTTCGGACAGCTCCGTGACCGCGGTGTTCGCGGCGGGCGACGAGATGGCCATCGGTCTGATCCACGCCCTGCGGGAAGCCGGCCGCCGTGTGCCGGAGGACATCAGCGTCGTCGGCTTCGACGGCAACCCCGTCTTCGCCTACGTCACCCCTCCCCTGACCACCGTGCGTCAGCCCTTCGACGCCGCGGCACAGCAGGGAATCAGGCTCCTCGTTCATGCCATCGAGGAGCCGGAGACCGACCTGCCTCCGGCGAGCGAACCACCCGTCGAACTCGTCGTCCGCGGCTCGACCGCACCCCCACCGTCCCGGCAGGGCCAGACGGCGCGTCCCACCACCTGAGCAGCACCCACACCCGTCTCAGCAGGGCACAGGGCCACACGCCCGGGCACCACTCCGCCGCCCGACAGCCACCTCACCGTGGGGCTGTCGGGCGCCACCGGCACCGCGACGCCGTCCGGTCCGCCGCGTGTGCCGCGCCGGTCGGCGCCACTCATCGACTCCGCCTCCCCGCCCGGATCAACGCGGGTACGGCGGGCATCGAAACACATCCCCCATCCCTTCCCCCGGGAGCCACACATGTCCCCTGCGCAGACAGGCGCCAGACCCGGCGCCGCTCCGCGTTCCCGTCCCCTCTCCCTCCTGACGTTGATACTTGCCCTGCTCGTCGCGGTAGGGACGCTGACCATGCCCGCCGCGGGCCGCGCGACGGCAGAAGCCCGTCCGTCGCAGACGCTGTACACGCCGCCGTCGAACGCGCTTTCGCCCGGGACGTTCTATCCGCGCGCGATGCGTCTGCAGCACAATGGCTCGGCCAACGGCACCCTGCTCGCCACGTTCGAGCAGTACCGCGTGGACATGCCCGTCTTCCCGATCTACCGCAGCACCGACAACGGCAAGTCCTGGACGAAGATCTCCGAGGTCGCCGACACCCAGAACGGCTGGGGCATGCGCTGGGAGCCCGAGCTGTTCGAACTGCCCCGGGCCATGGGCGGCTTCCCCGCCGGGACCATCCTCGCCGCCGGTGACTCGGTGCCGTACGACCGGTGGGGCGGCAGCAAGATCGATCTGTACGCCAGCACCGACCGCGGCCAGAGCTGGACCTTCGTCACCAACATCGCCACCGGCGGCCCGGCGTTCTCCACCAACGGCTACACCCCCGTCTGGGAGCCCTACTTCGTGCTCTCCGGCGACCGGCTCATCGTCTACTACTCCGACCAGCGCGACACCGACCACGGTCAGGAGATCGTCCACCAGGTCTCCACGGATCTGCGCAACTGGGGCCCGGTCGTGGACGACGTGTCGATGCCCACCTACGCGGACCGCCCCGGCATGCCGGTCGTCACCCGGCTGCCCAACGGCAACTACGTGATGAGCTACGAGTACTGCAACGCCCCCGAGGGCCGGTGCTCCGTCTACTACAAGATCTCCTCCGACCCGGAAGGGTTCGGCTCCGTCACCGGCCGGGTGCTGCGCTCGACCGACGGCGTCATCCCCAGCGGCGCGCCCTTCATCACCTGGCTGCCCACCGGCGGCCCGAACGGCACCCTCGCCCTCAGCGGCGAGAGCCAGGACGACCTGTTCGTCAACACCGAGAACGGCGCCGCGAACGCCTGGACCCGTATGCGCTCCAACGTCGCCGGCGGATACAGCCGGGGCATGCTCCCGCTGGCCGACGGCCACAGCCTGATGGTGCTCAGCGGGGGACGCGCGCGCAGCACCGGCGTCAACTCGGTCACGTACAGCGTCGTCGACCTGGGCGGCGGCATCTCCGACGGTGCCACCTACACCCTGTCCAACGCGAACAGCGACCTGAAGCTCACCATCGCCGGCGGCTCCACGACCAACGGAACCGGTGCGACGCAGCAGGCCACCACCAACGCGACCAACCAGCAGTGGCGCTTCGAACAGCAGTCGTCCGGCTACTTCAAGATCTTCAATGTGGCCAGTGGCAAGGTCCTCGGAGTGGAGAACCAGTCCACCGCCAACGGCGCCAGGATCCTTCAGTGGGACGACAACGGCACCCTCGACCACGAGTGGGCCGTCTCCCCGCACCAGGCCGGCGGCTACACCATCACCAACCGGGTGACGGGCAAGTACCTGGAGATCCCGAACGCGTCCACCGCCACCGGCACCACCGCCGTCCAGTGGAGCGGCACCGGCTGCGCCTGCCAGCGCTGGGACTTCACCCAGACCGCCCTGCCGCCCCTGGGCACCGGGCAGTACGTCCTGGTCAACAAGAACAGCGGTAAGTACCTCGACATCCCCGCCGCCTCCACCACCACCAACACAGCCGCCAACCAGTGGCAGAACTCCGCCTGCTTCTGCCAGCTGTTCACCTTCCAGTCCGCGAGCGGCGGAGCCTGGACCATCAAGAATGTCAACAGCAACCTCAACCTGGACATCCGCGACGGCTCCACCACCGCGGGAGCCGCCGTCGTCCAGAACACCCCCTCCACCGCCGACTCACAGAAATGGACGCTCGTCGAGGCGGGCGACGGCTACTACGAACTCAGGAACGTCAACAGCGGCCTCCACGCGGGTGTCGCCCAGTCCTCCACCAGCAACGGCGCCGCCGTCATCCAGTGGAACGACCTGAACAACGACGACCAGCTCTGGAAGATCGTGCGCATCAACTGACCTTGATGCTTTGGCGATCTGCTGTATGAGAAGGATGAACCGCTCCGGGAACGCTGAAGGCTCGTTCAGCCCCCGGAGCGGTTCAACACCAGTTTCGTGGCGGCTGATCAGCCATCGAGCGGCTCGTACTCGAACCAGTCGAAGTGGACGGGGCCGGCCGAGGCGAACATTCCGATGACCCGGCCGGTGAAGCCGCCGGCGACCTCCGTGGACAGGTACCGACCGTCCAGGGATGTGAGCTCGACGAAGGTGCCGTCCGGTTCCTCGATGCCGATCGAGACGGTGTCCGGGCCGGTGCGCGCATCGTTCACGGTCTGTACGGCGGCCACCTCGATGCGGAGAACCACAGGCACGGGGGGCGTCGGGCGGGACGCCACGACTGTGTTCAACGGACCGATACGGGCGCGCACGTGCACTTCCCCGGACGAGGCCTCGATGTCGTAGTGGTGCTGCTCGTCGAGGCGGACGGCCAGGCCGCCGCGTCCTTCCGCCGCGTCGACCAAGGCGCGCACGCGGCAGGACAGATGCTGCTGCCGCCGGCCCACGAACGTCACGTCGGTCTCGTCGAGCGATCCGCCGCGGGCGTGCAGGGTCAGCCAGCCGGGCCGTTCCTTCGTGGTGCAGGCCTCCGGGGGACGGTGGCGCAGCGAGATCCAGTACGGGGCCAGCCCGCTCATGTCGAAGTCGTCCCGGCCAGGTACGAGGACAGGAGGGTGCAGCGGCCAGGGGGGCGCGGACATCACGGACGACAGTTCGCCGGCGACCGGCCAGCCGTCGACCCAGTCGACCGGCACCAGGAACGTCTCCCGGCCGAGGACGTGCCAGCCAGGAGTGCCGCCGTGCGGCCGCACGCCGAGCAGCACCATCCACCACGTGCCGTCAGGTGCCTGTACCAGGTCCGCGTGGCCGGTGTTCTGGATGGGGTGGTCGGTGCCCCGGTGGGTCAGGATCGGGTTGGCCGGGCACGGCTCGAAAGGGCCCGTGGGCGTGCGGCCTCGGGCGATCGAGACACCGTGGCACCGCTCGGTGCCGCCCTCGGCGATGAGCAGGTACCAGTACTCGCCGATCCGGTACAGGTGCGGTGCTTCCGGGGCCTTGGCGCCGGGGGTGCCGGACCAGAGCCGTCGCGGCGGACCGAGCGTCTCCCCCGTGTGGGGATCGATGCGGACCTGTCCGACTCCGGCACAGGTGCACCAGCAGTTGCCGTCGTCGTCCCAGGCGAGGTCCGGGTCGATGCCGTGCACCCCGGGCAGCGGGACCGGATCGGACCAGGGGCCGGCGGGGTCGGTGGCCGTGAACAGCAGGTTGCCGTCGCCGCTCACGTTCGTGACGATCAGCCAGAAGCGGCCGTCGTGGTGGCGCAGTGTGGGTGCGTAGATGCCCCCGGAGGAAGCGGCGTCAGGGGGCAGGCGCAGTTGGCTCGGCCGGTCGAGGGCGTTGCCGATCTGGGTCCAGTGCACCAGGTCCCGGCTGTGGAAGATGGGCACGCCCGGGAAGTATTCGAAGCTGGAGCACGCGATGTAGTAGTCCTCGCCCGCCCGGCAGATGGACGGATCGGGATGAAAGCCGGGGATTACAGGGTTGTTGACGGCGTTGCCCGTGTCGGGCGTGCTCGGCACCCTCATCGAGTCCTTTCACTGGGTCGACCGCACTGTCGAGAGGTCGGCGGAGAGCCTGGAGCCGCTGGATCCGCCCGGTACGAGTACACCGTCGGGGCGGCCGGGGACCGGGTGAACCCGCTGCCTCCGCGTGGGTCAGTGAGTGCCGGTCGGCCACTCAGAGCTGCGAAACTTTCGCCCTCCAGCTTGAGATAGTTTCCAGTGGAGGTTAGCGACGGCCCTCACCGCGGTCAATGGCCTCGTGAGCCTCTGCCCGTCGAGGTCAGCTCTTGGGCGGAGCGGTACTGGCCCGGACCGTCAGGGTTGTCGCGATCTCCAGCCCGACCTGGGGTGCCTCCTCACCGCGACCGAGCGTGAGCGCCAGCTCCGTCGCGGCCACGGCCATCTCGGTCAGTGGCTGGTGGACGGTGGTCAGGGGCGGGTCCACCCAGGCCACGACCGGCAGGTCGTCGAAACCGACGACGCTCAGGTCGTCGGGGATACGCAGGCCGGCCTCGCGCGCCGCCTGGTAGACACCGAGCGCCTGCAGGTCGTTGGCGGTGAAGATCGCCGTCGGACGGTCGGGCAGGGCCAGCAGGGAACGCGCCGCCGCGCAGCCGTCCTCACCGGTGAGTGGCGCGTGCACGACGAGTCCCGGATCGACCGGCAGGCCGGCGGACCGCATCGCGGAGCGGTAGCCGTCCAGGCGGGCGCAGCAGTACAGCTGGTCCTGGGGGCCGCTGATCATGGCGATGCGGCGGTGCCCGAGTTCGGTGAGGTGGCGGGTCGCTGCCCGGCCGCCGGACCAGTTGGTGGCGCCCACGAAGGGGACGTCGTCCGGCAGTTCCGTGGCCGGGTCGAAGACGACGAACGGGATGCCCTTCGCCTTCAGCTGCTCGCGCTCGGCCTCGGAGAGCTGGGCCACGGACAGAACGCAGTTCGGACGCCGGGAGACCGTGTCGTCCCAGGTGGGCGGGTCCGTGTCGTGCAGCCCGAACTCGGACACCATGACGCCCACGCGGTGCTGGCGGGCCACCCGCTCGACGCCCCGGATGATCTCGACCGCCCACATGTGCTCGAGCTCGCGGAACACGAGTTCCACGACGTTGTTCCGGTTGGCGCCCGCGGGCCTGCGGTAGCCGTGCTTGTTGACCAGTGCCTCGACCCGTGCGCGCGTGTCCGCGGAGACACCCGACTTCCCGTTGATCACCTTGGAAACGGTCGGGACGGACACCCCCGCCGACTCGGCGATGAACGCGATGGTGACCGGCCGGGAAGTGTCGCCCTGCCCGCCGTCCCTGCCCACCGGCCCGTCAGCTGCGTAGTCCGCCAAAGTCGCCTGCCCGATCATCGAACCGCTCGCGCCCGGCGGATGTCTGCCGCGCAAGCCGGTTGAACAGCGTCGTATGGATGTGCCCGGCCATTCTGGCATCTCCTCCTGACGAACCTGTGGCCTCCCACACATCTTCATGTTAATTTCTCCGCCGCTGGACTGCGAAAGTTTCTTTCCCTGGCTTGTATCTCGGTCGGCTTGAAGCCGACCCCGCCCACGTGTCGAACGGGCCTGGCAGGGACCCTCCCGCCAGGGTCTGCGCCGCCCCCAACCGGAAGGTGCACGTGATGACGAGGAGACTGGCAAGGTTCCTTCCGCGACGACGCCGGTCGTCGCGCCCCCCACGAAGACTGACGGCACTCCTCCTGGCGGTCGCCCTGCTGCCGCTGGTGCCCGCCACCGCGCAGGCCGCCGATCCCCCCGTACCGCCGCCCAGTGCCCCGGCCGCCCGCAGCGCGGTGGCAGCCATGCAGCCGGGCTGGAACCTGGGCAACACCTACGACGCCATCCCCGACGAGACCTCCTGGGGCAACCCGCCCGTGACCAGGGCACTCCTGCAGAAGGTCAAGTCGCAGGGTTTCAAGAGCATCCGCCTGCCCGTCACCTGGGGCATCCACCAGGGCGCCGCACCCGACTACACGATCGACCCGGTCTGGATGGCGAAGGTGCGGCAGGTCGTCGACTGGGCGCTGGACGAAGACCTGTACGTGCTGCTCAACATGCACCACGACTCATGGATGTGGGTCAACAACCTCTCGAAGGATCACGACGCCGTTCTCGCCCGCTACAGCGCCACCTGGACCCAGATCGCGGCGGAGTTCCGGGGCAGGTCGGCCAGGCTGGTGTTCGAGAGCATCAACGAGCCGACGTTCAGCGACACCTCCGGTGACGACGAGAACTACCGGCTGCTGGCCGAACTCAACAAGGTGACTCATCGGATCGTCCGTGACTCCGGCGGCGGGAACACCACCCGCCTGCTGGTGCTGCCCACTCTGTACACCAACGCCGACCAGGGCCGGCTCGACGCGCTGGCCACCGAACTGGCCGACCTGCGCGATCCCATGGTGGCCACGACCATCCACTTCTACGGCTGGTGGCCGTTCAGCGTGAACATCGCCGGGTACACCCGGTTCGACGCCACCTCGGAGCAGGACCTCACCGCCACATTCGACCGCGCGTACAACACCTTCGTCGCGCGCGGCATCCCGGTCATCATCGGCGAGTACGCCCTGCTGGCCTACGACCACAACCGCCCCGGCATCATCCAGCGGGGCGAGCAGCGCAAGTACTTCGAGTTCCTGGGCGACTACGCCCGCCGGCGGAACCTCACCACGATGCTGTGGGACGCCGGCCAGTTCCTGAACCGCAACACCCTGCAATGGCGGGACCCGGAGCTGTTCGCCCAGATCAGGTCGAGCTGGACCACGCGTTCGGGAAGCGCCTCCAGCGACATGGTGTTCCTCCCGAAGTCGAGTGCCATCACGAGCCGGACACTGACGCTGAACCCGAACGGCACCGACTTCCAGGGACTGCGGCACGGCTCCCGCAACCTCGTGAGAGGCAGGGACTACACCGTCTCCGGCAACCAGCTCACGCTGACGGCCGCCGCGCTCACCGAACTGGCCGGAGACCGGGCCCATGGAGTCAACGCGACGCTGGAGGCCAGGTTCTCCCGCGGCGTGCAGTGGCGGATCGATGTGATCAGCTACGACCGACCGGTCCTGTCGAACGCCTTGGGGAGCACCAGCGGTCTGACCATCCCCACGCAGTTCCGGGGGGACATGCTGGCGACCATGGAGGCCAGGTACGACGACGGGAGCAACGCGGGCCCGGCGAGCTGGACTTCCTACCAGCAGTGGGACACCGCCTTCTCGGCGTACACCGGCGACTCCATCAAGCTGACCTCCGAGTTCGCCAACTCGCTGAAGGACGCCTCCCGAGTGACGCTCACCTTCCACTTCTGGAGCGGCGCCACGGCGACGTACTACGTCACCAAGACGGGCAGCACCGTGACCGGCAGGACCGTCTGACAGCGCGCGCCGGGGTGGAGCAGGAGGCGGCAGACCAGGGCAGGCTGAGCCTGGTCTGCCCACCCGTGAGGACGTGGACCGCGAGAGCGACCTGGTGCAGCTGATCCGCGAACAGCACGCGGGCGCGGTCGTCCTGGTCGGCGGAGCGGTGCAGGACGACGACTACCTCAAGCGCATGGCCATACGCCAGGGCCCTGGACGCCGCGGGCTGTTCACTGCCCGGAGGCGAGGACGTAGGTGTTCAAGGTGCCGACCGTGCCGAGTGGCGTGGGGGAGCCCAGGTCGTAGCGGTCCACGGCGAGGTAGTTGGGCTTCTTGCGCGCGGCAGGCGTGCAGAAGCCCTGCGCGCGGTTGAGGAGTTTGCCGTTGTCCGTCTCGGCAGTGGAGCTGATCGTGTAGTCCCGGAAGTGGTTCATCACGAACAGCGGGTGGAAGGCGGTCGAGTCCACGGTCAACGGCCGGCCGGTGCCCCAGCGGCTGTAGCAGGACCAGTCGGAGTCACCGAGCCCGCCGCCCATGGACCAGTAGTTCTCGACGGTCCACTCACGCTGGTACATCACGCCGAAGGTGTCGCGGGTGGTCCAGCCGTTCGCGGTGTCGCTCGCCCGCGTCCGGTCGCTGAAGATCAGCAACTGCTTGCCGCGCGCCGCGAGGTCCGCCATGGTCGGCCAGCCCTTGGTCGCCACGCCCTCCTGGTCGGGCCGGTACAGCACGTCGGACAGCCCACTCACGGAGGCAAGGGAGGACCTCAGCACATCGGAGGAGGCGTAGTCCTCCAGGAACACGGTGACGAACTGGCCCGGGTTGGCCTTGAGGAAGTCGACGATGCGCTGCACGTCGGTGGCGAGGGGGACGGGGTTGCTCACGCCGTCGCAGCTGTTGTGGCAGAGCACGGCCTGCCCGGAGACGGTGTAGTCGTCCAGCATGAAGCCGCGGACGCCGTCGCTGAGTTGTTGGCTGATGCCGTGGTTCTGGTTGGGGAAGAGGCTGACCGGGAACGAGGCGAAGTTGCCGTCGGCGCCGTTGGCGAAGGCGTTGTGCGCGGTGAGGAACGTGACCTGGTCCAGGGTGCGTCTGTCGGCGGACGGCATCGCGGTGGTCGCGTACGTCACCGGGGTGAGGTACCAGCGGGCGAGGTCACCGGCGGAGCCCAGCTGTACGGCGCTGGTGTCGGAGGAGGACCCGGTGAGGTACTGCGAGGTGCCTGGCACGCTCACGGTGTAGGTGCTGTCCGCGCCGGGGGTGATCGTCCAGGTGGTGCCCTCCGCCCCGCAGGCGGCGGTCACCGCGGAGCTGCCGCTGCGGCCGAGGCAGGTGTCGGACTCGTCGGCGTTCTGCAGCCGGTGGCCGCCCTCGACCGCAACCAGGGTCCACTGCTGGTGGTCCTCGTTGCCCTTCGGGTTGTGGGCGGCGACCGTGCCGCCGCTGTCGGCCGCGTTCAGGCCGGTGGTGTAGTTCTGCAGGTATACCGAGTAGGCGGGGACGGCCGCCGCGGCCTGGCCCGTGAACAGTACGGGCAGGGTCAGGGTGAGCGCGGCGGTACCGCACAGGGCGCGCAGGGGGCGCAGACGCACGGGGGTTCCTTTCACTCCGGCATGTGATGTCAGGGTCATGACATACCGGAAGTGGCGGGTGCTGTACCAGACCTGATGCCTGAACTCACAGCTCCGCCCTGGAAGCCGACGTCCACGTCGACCTGCGGCCTCGACGTCATCGCGACGGTGCGTGATCGCGTCTGTCGGGCCAGGTGCACCCCGGTCCGGGCAGGCCGCGCAGCTCGACGATCCGCACGAGTCGCACGCTCTCCTCGGCGGAAGGTCGTTCCCTGTTGCCACCCGCGGCTGTTTTTCGCGTGGCGGGCGGACGTCAGGACGGACCTCAGCTCTTGACGGCCTCTGCGATCCGTAGGGCGGCCTGGGCGGGCGTGAGGTGTGTGGTGTCGACGACCTCGGCCTCGCCGTGCAGCCACGTGCGGGCCGCCTCGGCGTAAGGCTCGAGGTATTTGAGGCGGAACGGGGAGGGACCAAGAAGGGTGTCCCCCTCGATGCGCCCGCGGAGGGTGTCCTGGTCGGCGTGGAGGACGAAGTGCCGTACCGGGATGGAATGTCGGGCGAGGCCCGTGCTGATCTCGCGCCAGTACTGCTCGACCAGGACGGTCATGGGCATCACCAGGGTGCCGCCGGTGTAGTCGAGTACGCGGCGGGCGGTCTCGACGACGAGCTGCCGCCACGGCGGCCAGTGCTGGAAGTTGTCCGTCCCGGGCAGTCCCGGCGTGATGTCCATGAGTGTCTCGCCGACCTTCTCGGCGTCGAACACGCGGGAATCCGGGATCAGTTGCTGCACGAGTGGACTGGTCGTCGTCTTGCCCGCGCCGTGGGTGCCATTGATCCATACGATCATGGGGCCCGATGCTAGCGCCGTCAGCGCCGTCAGCCCGTGCCTGCCGCGGACCGCGCCTCACCCGCGCCCGAACCAGCGTGGGTGAGGCGCAAGGGCCGCCCCAGGATCAGCGAACACGGCCAGTGGGTGCAGTCGGCTGTGCTCCGACCGGGGTGAGATGTCTCCACCTCCGGGCTGAGCGACACCGCGAAGGTCCGGCGCCAGAGCACCGGCCCATGAACGGGTGGGCTCCCCTGACGGACGTCTCCGCATGCACGCGAGCACAGACGGGGAGAGGCTGGTGGCATGGCCGAACACTCCGGTGATCATGTACCCGCCTGACGGGTCCGGCGGCCGGCGGACACGTGCCGACGAGCAGACACCGGCGCCGCCTGCTTCTTGCGGGATCCGGGTGGGCCGCGGCCAAGGCCCCGGGCGGGGCCGGCGAGCTTGGGCGAGGTGATCTCCAGCAGTGGAGAAGCGGGTGATGCAGCTCAGCGAGAGCGATGACGATCCGCTCGGCCTGCACCTGGCCGCCCTGGCAGTGCTCGACGAGCAGGGGACCGTGGTCGGATGGAGTCGGCGGGCCCAGGACCTGATCGGCTACCCGGGCCCCGACGTGATCGGCCGTTCGGCATTCGAGGTGCTGGTCGATCCCGGTGATCTGCCGGCCGTCAAGGATGCCGCGGTGCGATGCAGGAGAGCCGGTGGCTGGTTCGGGCTGGTCACGGTGCGGCATCGCGGCGGGCACGGGGTGGAATTGGGACTGAGGGTCTCCGCCCTGTCACGTGACCAGCTCCGCGAGTGGTTCCTCGCCGGAGCACCCGCGGCTGATGTCCTGGCGTGGCAGAGGGACCGCGCGGTTCTCGACGGGTTGTACCGCCGGTGCCCGATCGGCCTGGCGGTGCACAGCCCCGACATGAAAGTTCTGCGCGTCAACCGGGCGATCGAACGGTTCACCGGCGTTCCGGCCGCGGACTTCCGGGGCCTGCCCACCGGCGTCATGCTCATCCCCGACGATGCGCGCAAGGCCGTGGACCGGGTGCGCCAGGTGATACGGACGGGGAGAGCACAGGTCTACTCGGAACAGTACGTTCGCCTGGAACGGGACCCGGCGCGAGAGCGCGTCGCATCGGTGTCGTCCTTCCCCATGGAGGATGCCGCCGGCCGGATCCTGGGCGTGGCCGAGATGATCGAGGACATCACCGAACGCCACCGTGCCCAGCACCGGCTCGCGCTCCTCGCCGAAGCCAGCACCCGGGTCGGGACGACCCTGGACGTGGGCCAGACCGCCCGGGAACTCGCCGACGTATTCGTCCCCCACCTCGCCGACCACACAACGGTGGACCTGTTGCAGCTGGTCACCCGCGGCGAGGAGCCGGCGCCTGCCCCGGCGGGCGCAGTGGTACGGGCGGGCGCATCCAGTGTCGGCACGCACGAACCCGGCCCGCTCGACCCGCGGGGCGAGCCGGTCGAGTACGCACCGAACGCACCCCAGGCCAGATGCCTGGCCACCGGCCGCCCCATCCTGGAACCGGTCTTCCCCTCCGACTGGCAGTCCCGCACACCAGGTCCAGGCCGGCCCGTTCCGGAACCCGGCTCACATTCCTTGATCGTCGTACCGCTGGCGGCGCGGGGCCTGGTACTGGGCGTGATGAGCCTGTGGCGTTCGCGCCGCCCCGATCCGTTCGAAGCCGACGATCTCACCCTGGCGCAGGAGCTGGCCTCGCGCGCAGCCCTGGCCATCGACAACGCCCGGCGCTTCGCCCAGCAGCAGCAGACCGCGTTCACCTTGCAGAGCAGCCTTCTGCCCAGCGCGGTGCCGCAGCAGTCGGCCGTCGAGGCGGTCCCGCGCTATCTGCCCGCAGGGGCGGGCCCGGGCCTGGGCGGCGACTGGTTCGATGTCATCGCCCTGTCCGGGGCGCGGGTCGCCCTCGTCGTCGGCGACGTGGTCGGCCGCGGTCTGCACGCCGCCGCCACGATGGGGCGACTGCGTACCGCGGTCCACACCCTGGCCAGCCTCGACCTGGAACCGGACGAAGTGCTCTCCCGCCTGGACGACCTGGTCAACCTGCTGGCAACCGAGCAGGAGGCAGCCGGCGAACGGCCGGTGACTCAGCAGGTCCTCAGCGCCACCTGCCTGTACGCCGTCTACGACCCCGTCTCACGCCGGTGCACCGCGGCACGCGCCGGCCACCCGCCGCCGGTGGTGACCACCCCGGACGGGCAGGCGAGCCTGCTCGACCTGCCCGCCGGGCCGCCGCTCGGTCTGGGCGGTCTGCCGTTCGAGGCCCGGGAGTTCGAGCTCCCGGAAGGAAGCCTGGTCACGCTCTACACCAATGGACTGATCGGCGAGCGGACCATGGACGCCGACGAGGCCCTGGCACGACTGTGCGCAGCGCTGACCCGCCCGGCGGACCCCTTGCAGGAGACGTGCCGGGCAGTGGTGGACGCCCTCGTGCCCGCTCGCCCCGCCGACGACATCGCTCTGATCATCGCTCGCACCCGTGTACTGCCGGAGCAGAACGTCGCCTCCTGGCAGCTGCCCCGGGAAGCCACCGCGGCCACCCGGGCCAGAGCGCTCGTCACCGACAAGCTGACCGAATGGGGACTGGAGCACCTCGCGTTCACCACCGAGCTGATCACCAGCGAACTCGTCACCAACGCCTACCGCTACGCCAGCGGTCCCATGACCCTGCGGCTGATCCGCGAACGCTCCCTGGTCTGCGAAGTCAGCGACGCCAGCCACACCTCACCGCACCTGCGCCACGCCCGCACCACCGACGAAGGAGGACGCGGCCTGTTCCTGGTGGCCCAGATGACCGAACGCTGGGGCACCCGCTACAGCCGCGAAGGCAAGACGGTCTGGACCGAGCAGCCACTACCGGAAGGGGAACCTGTCCCAGGCGTGAGATCTCACTGATGCCGAGGTTCCGCACCGCATGCCCGCAGGCTCGCATACCCATGCCAGTGCCGCCGCCCGGTGACCTGTGAGCCCGCCGTGCTTCCAGGGCGCGACGGGCCGGACCGTTCGGTACGAGACCCGCAGCCCTCGGCCCCGTGCCGACCGGGCACTGGGGCGGTTCGGCCCTCGCCGCCAGGACGCTTGACCCCTGCCCCGGCGGACGTCGGGGAGGGAGCATGAAGGGGCATCGGAGGGTCGGCTCCCCGGGACGGTCGGGAGGGACGACGACGGCTACCCGGCCTCTGGGACCCGTTGGCCCGGCCCGGTGCCCGTCGCAGGCCGCCGTGCTCTGCCGGATCGGACCCGCAGACCCGGCGCGGCAGAACTCTCCGTCGCGCCCCACTCGTGGACGCTGGACGAGGAAGGAAGTGGGCGTGATGACCCGCATCGTCGGCGAGGTGATGACCCGAGAGGTCGTCGAAGCGCGCCGGGAGACATCGTTCAAGAACGTGGCACGGCTGCTGGACCAGCACCGGATCAGCGGACTTCCCGTGGTGGACGACGACGACAAGGTCCTGGGCGTGATCTCCGAGACCGACCTGATCCACGGCCAGGTGGCCCGGTCCGTACCCGGCCGGGTACGGCGGTTCCGGGTCCCGGCACTGCGCCGCTCCGCCCGTCACGCGGCCGCCGTCGCGCGTGCCACGACCGCGGAGGACCTGATGTCGACACCCGCGATCACCGTGCACCCGGAACAGCCCGTCGCGGACGCCGCCCGGGTAATGGAACGCCACCACGTCGAACGTCTCCCCGTCGTGGACGAGGAGGACCGGCTGATCGGCATCGCCACCCGCCGCGACCTGCTGCGCGTCTTCGTCCGCACGGACGAGGAGATCCGCCAGGACGTGCTCGACGTACTGACCCGCACCATGGGCAGCCTGCCGCCCCACACCGTGATCGTCTCGGTCGGGGACGGGATGGCCACCCTGGAAGGACGCCTGGAACTCCGCAGCGACATCCCCCAGGCCGTCCGGCAGACGTGGCGGGTCGACGGAGTGGTCGGTGTCGTCAACAGCCTGACGTTCCGCATCGATGACACCCACCCGCGCGAGAAGCACCCGTCACGCAGGATCGGGCACTACTGGCTGCCCGAGCGCTGACTTTCGACTACGGACGGATGCGCCGGGGAGGAGGGGCCCTGGGAGCAGCAGCTCCCCGGGGCCCGTGCGAACCGTGTGCCGATCAGTCGTGCGGGATCACCGCGACCGGCGCGCCGCCGACCACGGCCTGGGCGTGCGTCTCGACGCCGGGGAACTTCTCCTGCCACGGGCTCAGCACTTCGGTCGGCCTGTGCCGTACCTGCACGGCCGGTTCGGCGTTCACCCCGGGGGTGTTGCGACGACCACGAGAGCTCAAGGGCGTATGGGTACTTCGCCTGCTTCGGCGGCTTCAGGTGGACGAAGGCTGGACGAAGGAACGTCAGTGGGCGTCAAGGAGGCGTCCCAGCGTGCCGGGGCCGGGAAAGTGGATCCAGCCCTCGGTGCGTGCGAGGTCGATGTCCTCGGTTGCGGGCCAAGCGGTGAGCCGGCACCTGATCGCCCTGGCGACGAGGGCGGCGATGAGAGCGTCATAGGCATCACGGCTGGCGGCATACGGGCGCCGTGCCTCCTCGGCAATGCGCAGCCACGGGGCAGCGGCCTGGAGCTCGTCCACCGTGCCGAGCGTCAGGCCCCACTGGTGCCGGGCTGCCGCCGGATACACCTCGGCCACCTGGCCGGCCCCCGTACGGTCGACGGAGTGGCCAAGGCCGCCCAGGAGAGCCTGCAGGCGCGCCCAGCGAGCCGCCACCGCCCCGAGTTTGTCGAAGGAGACCGACAGCGGAGGCCTCGGCGCGTGGGCTGTGACGATCAGGTCGGTATGCCGATAGCGCAGGGCCCGCAGGTCATCGGCGCCCTGCGCGTCACGGCCCGGCCATGTGGGCTGGGGCGCTGCGTGAGCGGACATCGCGGCGGCGAATGCGGCGGGCCAGCCGAAGGGGCAGTCCACTCCGGCCTGGTCCTCCTCCCTCAGGCTCGAGAGCAGCTTCAGCAGCTGCTCGTCGGTGCATCCCAGGAGAGGGGCACGGGCCACGGCCCCTCCCGCCGACCATTCGATGACTGCGGCAGCGGTACGGGGAGGGCTCGCGGAGAGGTCGACGCCGAGGGTGCGCATGCCTTCAGCATGCCGACACGGGCGCGGTCACCGCAGTCACAGCAGGACAACCGCCCGAGTACGACACAACGGTGCACCACCGCGTCGTCGCAGCGCCCCGGTCGGGACCGGCCGTCACGGGCACCGGCTCTACCGGACGGGCGAAGCCCGGCGAGGGTGAAGCGGGGCACCGCCTCCTCGGCCCCGTTCCTCGAGCCGGTCGAACGACCTGAGGGCCTACGGCCTCACGGACACTGTCGGCGCCGAGCGGATCTTCCCCACCCTCCCGACGGCCGTGGCCGCGTACCGGAAGTGGTCCAGCGGCCGGTAAAGCGTACGAGGTCTTCGGCCCCGCCCTGTGACTGCCTGGCACCGCCGTCCTGTCGGCCCGACCCGGCCCACGGGTTCCGGCTCGCTATCGGTTCCGATGTGCCCCGGGGCCCGTGGACGGTGTGCGTACGGCGAGAAGAGCGACGTCGTCGTGGCCGTCGCTCGGGTGGTGGTCGGCCAGGGTGCCGCAGAGCGCGTCGAGGGGCAGCCCGGCGTGTGCGGCGGCGGTGGCGGCGAGCGTGCGCAGGCCGGTCTCCAGAGGGCGCCCAGGGTGTTCGACCAGGCCGTCGGTGAACAGCAGAACCGTGTCTCCGGGCGCCAGCGGATGGATGTGGTCCGGACGTGGCAGGCGGGCGTCGACGCCCAGCGGTACGCCGGGTTCGGCCTGCAGGTAGCGGGTGCGGCCGTCAGCGCCGATGGCCAGGGGCGGCAGATGGCCGGCCGTCGACCAGTGCAGGCGCCAGCCGTCGCCGGCGGGTTCGATGCGGGCCAGGCAGGCGGTGGTGACGGGGGCCTCGGTGATGGCGTGCAGAGTCTCGTCGAGCCGGTCCAGCACCAGGCTCGGCGGGGTGCGCAGGTCGTACAGCAGGGCGCGGAGCATGTTGCGGATCTGAGCCATCGAGGCGGCCGCGGTCAGGTCATGGCCCACCACGTCGCCGATGATCGCGGCGCAGGATCCGTCCGGGAGCAGCAGGGCGTCGTACCAGTCGCCGCCGAGGTGGTGGCCGGGGGCGGTGGCCGCCCGGTACTCCGCGGCCGCGGTGAACGGGGCCAGGTCGGGCAGGGTGGGCAGCAGCAGCCGCTGGAAGTGCTCGGCGGATGCCCGTACCTGCTGGTACAGGCGGGCGTTCTCGATGGCGATGCCGGCGGCCCCGGCCAGCGCGAGCACGACGGCCGCATCCTGCTCGTCGAACGGTTTGCCGTCCCGCCGGTCGGACAGGTACAGGTTGCCGTAGGTGCGCCCGTGCACACCGATGGCCACCCCGAGCAGGGTGCGCATCCCCGGGTGCCCCGCGGGGAAGCCGGCCGCGTCCGGGTGGTGCGGCACGTCGTCCACGCGCAGCGGTACGTGCTGGTCGATCATGTGCCCGAGCAGACCACTACCGCGCGGAGGGTTGACTCCGGCGAGGTCATGACGCTGCTGTTCGCTCAGACCCAGCGGGATGAACTCCTCGAGGCCGGCCCGGTTCTCCTTGAATACGGTGAGGGCCCCGTACCGGGCGTTCACCAGGTGCATCGACGCGCTCACAATCTGCCGCAGCACCACCGGCAACTCCAGCTCCCGGCTGACCGCAAGCACCGCATCCAGCAGGCCCTGCATCCGTTCCTGAGCTCGGGTGAGTTCTCTGAACTGCTCGGCGATGCCGCCCAGGTCCGCGTCCCAGGTCGACCCGGGCACCTCGATCGGGCGCTGAGGCTCAAGCCCCTCGTCACCGTCCACCGGCACCTCACCCCTTCCGGGATACACACCAGGTACCGCGGCCGGATGCGGCCACACCGCACACCCTAGAACAGGCGTCGCCCGCCCGCCCCGCCGAGCGCACCAACGACGAGGAACGCCGGCCTGTCATCCGCCGGCCAGCCCGGTGAGCGCCTGGCCGGCCCGCCCGAGCGCGTGATCTCCGCGTCCCCGGCATGGCCCGCTCGGCGAGAAGCCGGCGCCCCAGGCCAGGACGCGGAGCTGTTGGTCCTGGACAGCGCCGGCATCGGCCCACAGGAGGTCCCCGGCGGTACCGGTCTGTACCGCCTGCGCCACAGCACCACCCCGTCGTCTTCGCACCGGCCCCGACCCCCTACCGGGGGCAGAAGCCAGGGGCGCGCCGCGCAGCGGAATGATCCTCACGCACGCCGCCCTGACGTCTGGTACGGAGTCGCTGATCTCAGCAATTGTTGAGGTCATCACCGCTGGTTTCGGGCAACCTGGTCCTCCTGTGCGGATTCGGCGTGGCCGGTGCCGCAGGCGAGGATGGGCCCATGTTGTCGACGAGTGGGTGGATGCGGTGCGCCAAGGGTCGGCCGGTGGGGTCGTGCTGCCACCCTGCCAGGGAGGGGACGGCACGATGAGTACGCCGCTGTACCAGCTGAAGGCCGAGTTCTTCAAGACGCTCGGTCACCCGGCGCGCATCCGGGTACTGGAGCTGTTGAGTGAGCGCGAGCACGCGGTGGCGGAGATGCTGCCCGAGGTGGGCATCGAGCCGGCGCACCTCTCCCAGCAACTCGCGGTACTGCGCCGGGCGAACCTGGTCGCGACCCGCAAGGAGGGCTCGACCGTGTACTACTCCCTGACCAGCCCCTACGTGGCGGAACTGCTCAGGGTCGCCCGCACGATCCTGTCCGGCGTGCTGGCCGGGCAGGCCGAACTGCTCGCCGATCTGCAGGCCGCCCAGACGGAGGCGAAACCGCCGTCGTAGCGACGGCCCTCGATCGGCGGTCGCCTCCCGAGAGCTCAAGACGAAGCAGGATCCACACGTGCGGACTGGGCCCGGGTGGTGTCGGGCCACAGCACCTCCGGGAGTCAGGAGCGCCGGTCGGCTCCACCCGGGGTGAGGGCCGGCTGGAGGTCTGCCTGCTGGAGTTCGGCAAGCAACCCGCTCTGGCCGGTGATCAGTTCGGTCAGGATCCGGCGAGCCGCGCGCAACAACTCGGCCACATCACCACCGGCAAGCGAGTAGCTGACGGTAGAGCCCTCCCGCACGGAGACCACGATCCCCGAGCGGCGCAGTACGGCCAGTTGCTGGGAGAGGCTGGACGGTTCGATCTCGATCTCGCTGAGCAGGTCGCGTACCGGGACGGGGCCGTTCTGCAGCAGTTCCAGGACCCGGATGCGTACCGGGTGTCCGAGCATGCGGAAGAACTCGGCCTTGGCCTGGTAGAGGGGGACCTGCATGATGATTGGCTCCCTGCCGCATTCGACGGGCTGTGTCTGGGCACAGCGGCCCTGTACGTACCACCGCAGGCGGTGTTGCGGACCGATCCTCGTACATCCGGCCCCGCACACCCCTGGGATTGACCTGATCTGGATGTGCCCAGTTGAAGAAATCTTCAAGTCCTGGGCGTGCGGAGCCATGGACAACGCAGCCTTCTACACGTCCAGTTGGGCCTCGATGCGCTTGAGCTGGTGGCGGGCCATGGCCAGGTTCGACTTAGCCCTGTCGAGCACGAGGTAGAGGAACAGGCCGTTGCCGCTACGGCTCTTGAGCGGCCGGAGGATGTGGTACTGGCTGCCGAGTGTGATCAGCACGTCCTCGATCTCGCCCTTGAGGCCGAGGTGTTCCATGGTGCGGGTCTTGGCACGGATCACGTCCGTGTTGCCGGCCGCCGCGACACTCAGGTCGAGGTCCTTGCTTCCCCCCAGAGTGCCGAGCGCCATACCGCTGGTGTAGTCGACCAGAGCAGTCCCCAACGCGCCCTCGACCGAGGCCATTATCTCCTTCAGGGAAATCTCCACATTGCTCATACCAGCATCTCCTCCTTGTCACTGCGCGGCTCGGGCATCGCTCGCCTCGCCGATGCCCGGACCTTACGGAGTGCCCGCGGCCGGCAGTCCCGTTGTTCCGGTACTGATCGAGGTGGAGCCCCGGATTGTTGGAGGATGTGATACCTGTGACCGCCCATGTTCGGGGTGACTGCCGTTCTGGTGCACCGTCGTGGCGTCCGTAGGCGGTGGCCTGGCGCTCCCAGGTGGTGATGCCGTCCCGACCTCTCGGCCGGCGGTCCGATGTCGGTGCCCAGCGCACCCGCCCCGCTGAGGGAAGCCACCAGGCGTCCGGTCGGGATCAGGAATCGAGAAGCGCCGCCACGGATGCGCGCCTAGCCTGCTCGCCATGGACATCACCATTCACACCAGCTCGCTGCCGCACGACGACCCGGACGCGTCGCTCGCCTTCTACCGCGACGTCCTCGGCTTCGAGGTCCGCAGTGACGTCGGGCAGGGCAGGATGCGCTGGATCACGGTCGGCCCGGCCGGTCAGCCCGACACATCCCTCCTCCTGGCGCCGCCGGCGGCCGACCCGGGAGTCACCGAGGACGAGCGCCGCACGATCACCGAGATGATGGCCAAGGGAACCTACGGCTGGATCCTGCTGGCCACCCCTGACCTCGACGCCACGTTCGAGAGGGTGCAGGCCGGTGACACGGAGGTCGTCCAGGAGCCGACGGAGCAGCCGTACGGCATCCGTGACTGCGCCTTCCGCGACCCCGCGGGCAACCTGGTCCGCATCCAGGAGCTTCGCTGAGCAGTATGAGCAGTACGGGCTGGGGTGCCTGTCTCAGCGGGCGCCCCAGGCGCTCGTAGGCGTCGATGACTGAGGAGAGAAAGGGGAGTCCTCCCATGTGTAAGGCCGAGTGGCGGCGTGCACGCGTCGAGGCGCAGCGCCTGACCGATCTCGCGCGGCTGCGCCGTGTCCGAGACCGAATCGACAGGGAGTACGCGCAGCCGCTGAACGTGGAAGCGCTCGCCCGCGATGTGAACATGTCCGCCGGGCACCTCAGCCGGCAGTTCCGGGCCGCCTACGGCGAGTCGCCGTACGCGTACCTGATGACGCGTCGCATCGAGCGCGCGACGGCGCTGCTGCGGCGTGGCGACCTCAGCGTTACCGAGGTCTGCTTCGCGGTCGGCTGCGCGTCGCTGGGCACGTTCACCACCCGCTTCACCGAGCTGGTCGGCATGCCGCCCGGGGCCTTCCGGCGTCGCGCGGCGGATGGGTCGGCCGACCGTGCCGATGCCGCGAGTACGACCGGTGATGCGGGGCCCGCGGTCACGGTGGAGGGAATGCCGGCGTGCGTGGCGAAGCAGGTGACGAGACCGGTCAGGAATCGAGAAGCCCCGGCTGCTGAACAGCCCCTAGCGTGATGGCCATGGAAACCACCGCATCCACCACGTCCATCGCGTCCGTCACCCTCGAGGTGGCCGACCCCGAGGCAGCCCTCCGCTTCTACACCGCCTTCGGCGTGGACACGCACATACGCCTGCGGGCGTCCGAGGCGCGCTCCACCGGCTTCCGCGGCTTCACCCTGGCGCTCACGGTGTCCGGGCCGGCCACCGTCGACAGCTTCCTCGGCGCCGCCGTGGACGCCGGCGCCACGGTGCTGAGGCCCGCCGCGAAGTCGCTGTGGGGCTACGGCGGCGTCGTCCAGGCGCCGGACGGGACGATCTGGAAGGTCGCGACCTCGGCGAGGAAGGACACCGGCCCGGCCACCCGCGAGATCGACGAGATCGTCCTCCTGCTCGGCGTCGAGGACGTGAAGGCCGGCAAGCAGTTCTACGTCGGCCGGGGCATGACCGTGGCCAGGAGCTTCGGCGGCAAGTACGCCGAGTTCGCCTCCGGCGAGTCCGGTCCCGTCAAGCTGGCGCTGTACAAGCGCCGCGGCCTGGCCAAGGACCTCGGCGTCCCCGCCGACGGCACGGGCTCGCACCGCGTCGTCCTCGGCAGCACCGGCGGGCCGTTCACCGACCCGGACGGATTCGCCTGGGAGGCCGCCACGTCGCCGACCCCCGCGCCGTCCACGGCGTCTGCGCTGTCCTGACTCCCGGACCTGAACTCCCGCCCCGGCCTGCCTCATCCCCGTACGAGAGGACAATCTGCCATGCAGCACACGACGTCGTCTGCCGAGAACTCCGGCACGGCCACCGACACGTACAACGGATTCACCGCCGAGGAGCGGGCGGCGTTGAAGGAGCACGCGCAGGAACAGAAGAAGGCGGCGGCGCGGCGCGGTTCGCGGGCGGAGAAGGAGGCGGCAGCGGAACGGGATGTGCTCGCGAAGATAGCCGAGATGCCGGAGGCGGACCGGCTCCTCGCCGAGCGGATCCACGCCATCGTCAAGGCCGCCGCTCGGGACCTCACGCCCAAGCTCTGGTACGGGATGCCCGCCTACGCCAGAGACGGCAAGGTCATCTGCCACTTCCAGAGCGCGCAGAAGTTCAAGTCGAGGTACGCCACGCTCGGATTCAGCGACCAGGCGGCGCTCGACGACGGCGCCATGTGGCCGACCGCCTACGCCCTGAAGGAGTTGACCGCAGCCGACGAACAGCGCATCAGCGCACTCGTCAAGAAGGCGGTGGGCTGAGGCCGACCGACCGGGGCGGAGCCGGCGGCGGGAGCGACCTGCCCCCGCGCGATGCTCCCACGCGTGGCGCATCGCGAGCACCGGCCGTACGGAGGGACGACCCCCGGTCGCGGTCAACCACGGCCACGATCGTGTCGATCACGGCGCGACGGAATAGCTGAGGTCCAGCGCGGTGAGCGAGACAGGTGCCAACCGCAGCCACATCGTGCCGCGTTCGCCCGGATCGTCGTACAGGTAGTGCACGAAGCGCTCATCCCACTGGGTTTCGTCCGCTCCCAAGTAGCGGGTGAGCTTACGACGCCCCCTCGGCACGTCGAAGGGCACAAGCTCGGCCCGGCCTCGAGCGATCACCTGCCGGACGCGCCCCGTCGCGAGATCGCATTCATCCACTACAAGGGCGACGCTCGGGTCCTCCTTCACACGGTCGAACAAACGCGCCCAGGGTCCCGTCAAGGTCCAAAAGGCGCCTTCTTCCCAGAGGTCCCAGACGGGGCGCACCGTCGGCCCGCTCGTCGCGATACGAGCGGTGAGCGGCTGCTGCAGGAAAGGGTCCACATCGAAATCACGAGATGCCACAGCTTCAATCTTCCGACGCCCACTGCCACTTGACCACTCCGCCCTCCGATCTCTTCACCGCGGTGAACGCCTGCTTCGTCCCAGGGTCCTTCTGTGCCCTGGTGCGGGCCAGGCGGTAGGGCTCCGTGGGCCCGGTCCGACTCAGACCGCGTCGGAACTGCTGGAACCAGGTGTGCTGTCCGGAGAGGTTGGTGACGCGGTCGGCTGGGGTGCGGCCGCCGATGAGTCCTACCAGCCCTTCGAGTCCGGCTTCCATTCGTGGACGAGGAGCCCGAGCAGCACCTCGTCCAGGAACTCGCCCATCACCCAGGCCGAGGAGCGCAGCACGCCCTCGCGGACGAAGCCGTTGCGCTCGGCGGAGCGCAGCATCGCGATGTTGTCCGACAGCGTCTCGATCTGCAGCCGCTGCAGGCCGCGCACGACGAAACCGTAGTGGCACAGCCCCGCGACCACGTCGGTGCCGTAGCCCTTGCCGCGGGACGACGGCAGCAGCCCCAGCCCGATGTGCGCGGACCGGTTGTGGTTGTCGATGCCCCACAGCGTCGCGGTGCCGATCAGGGTGCCGCCGTCCAGCTCCACCACCGAGAACGGGACGCTCCCCTGCTCCTCGTCGTCCACCACGAGCCGCGGATCCTTCGAGCCGGGCGTGATCGGCCGCCACGGCCCGCTTTCGGCCCTCGAGGCATTGACCACGTCGTCGTAGAGTTCGGCCCGCAGGATCGGGATGTCGTCCTCGTGCCGGGCCCTGAGCCCGACCTTGCCGCCCTTCAACATGCAAGCTTCCTATCCGACCGGGCCGAGTGGCAGCAAACCAATAAAAGATCGCCTCAGCCGCGCCTCAGCGACTGCGAGGGGCCCGGTGGACTCAGTGGAGGCAGAGGCAGAACGGATGGCCGGCCGGGTCCGCGTAAATCCGCCAGTTGGCCCCCGGGCGGAGCTGGTCCGTCCGCTCCAGCACGGTCGCGCCGAGGGCGAGCGCCCGTTCCTCCTCGCCGTCGAGGTCGTCCACGTCGAAGTCCAGGTGGAGCTGCTGCGGGCGCTCCTGGCCGGGCCATTCGGGCGCTCGGTAGCCGTCCGCCCGCTGGCAGGCCAGCGGCGTCCCCTCGAACCCGTGCACCTCGACCCAGTCGGCATTCTCCGGATCCGCGACCACCCGCCCGCCGAGCAGGTCCGCGTAGAACTCCGCGAGCCGTACCGGATCGGCGCAGTCCAGCGCAACCGCCTGCAGCTTTCGAATCACTTCCGACGCCCCTCGCTCTTCAGCCGCTTCCTCGACAGTCCCGTACGGGAGGGCTCGTACCCGCCGTGGTGGCGGGCATGCGCGACGGTACGCCGGCCCGCATGCTGCTGTCCGGCAGGCGGGCACGGTCGGCCGGCTGGCTGGCCGGCTGGCTGGCCGGCTGGCCGGCAAGGGCAGAAGGGGGCCGTCCGCAGGAGCCCCGGAAGCGCCGAGGACAGCGCCGGTGAGCGCCGGTGTCCGTATGGCTTCTACGCCAGATGTCAGACCCGTGACACAGCACCGAGGGCCGACTTCGCCGCAGACGCCGCACATCTCGACAGCAATGCTTGACGGCACCATATCCCCGCCGTTGCATGGCGACGGGCAGTATCTCGGCAGCACATGGAGAACTGCTCGGCAGCAGGACAACCAGGGGGAAATCATGTCGCGTGCCGTCGCCGAACTCCAGCAGATTCCGTTCTCACAGCTCATAGGCGCCCCACTCAAGGCGGCCGTCGAAGCCCAGGCTCTCGCAGCGCAGTCGACGATCGAATTCATTCACAAGGTCGGTTTCAAACAGCCGTCCGGGAACGACGCCCCCGACCTTGTATTCGACGATGTCACGAAGGATGCGTCGGCGGGCGAGCTCCGGTCGGTGACCTTCAGCTACACCAAGAAGGACGAGAACGAGGGAACGAACGAATTCTCACTCACGGTCCCATTTCTCGCGATCACTCCGATCCCCTTCATCAGGATCGACGAGGTAACGATCGATTTCAACGCCAAGCTCACCGACTCGGTGCAGCGGAAGACGAGTTCCGAGTTCAATCTCGATTCGGAAGTCAAGGGCAGTTACAGCGCTTTCTGGAGCCCCATCAAGGTCGAGGCGCGCGTTTCCGCGACGTACAACCAGAAGTCGAGCAGCAGCGAGCGTCAGCAGCGCGAGTACACCCTGCAGATCCATGTGCGAGCAGTGCAGGACGAGATGCCCGCCGGGCTGTCGCGGATGCTCGACATACTTGAGCAGGCGATCCAGGAGCAGCCGAAGTCCGACCAGCCGTGACCAGGCTGGGTGAGGTACTCGGAGCGCTGCTGACCGATGTGGTGCGGGCACGGCTGGCGGCGGACGCGTTGACCGCGCGCGCCGTGGATGCCTACCGGGACGATCCGATACTCGCGTCCTTCTCCGTGCCACGGGTCACGGTCGCCGACATGACCGTGCGGCTGGCGTTCTCCGCCGCCGACGTCGCCGTTCCCGAGCCGCCACCACTGGATGTCGTACGCGCCGCCAGGCAGTGGAACGTCACCATGCGGGACAAGGTGCTGCCGCGATTGCTGTCGGGGCGGGAGGAACTGGGTCTGGACGAGGCCGTGAAGCAGTGGCGTGAGGCGCTGCGCCGCGACCCGGTGGCCCTTGATGCCGAGGCCTTGCAGCGGGCCGTGGACGGGGACAGTGGCCCGCTGGTGGACTCGGCACTCGGCCAACTCCTGGAGCGGCTGCGGGCGCTGCCGCGGGCACTCCAGGCCCGGCTGGAGCAGTTGCGGCTCAAGGAGGAGCTGCGCCCGGAGCTGCACCGGGAGGCCTCGTCGCTGGCGGAGCAATCCCGGCAGTGGCAGGCGGCCGAGCAGGCACTGCGTTCTCGGGTCGAGGTGGAAGTGACCGCCGACCAGTTGGAGCAGCGACGCCCGGAGACACTCCAGCACATCGAGCTGACGGTTTCCCTCGTCGACATCGAGGAACTCATCGGTCCGGCTACCGACACGGAGGCCTGAGCCATGCCGATACGGGACGTGTCCACGCTGGGGCTCGACGAGCTCCTGGGTGCCCTGTTGTCAGCGGTCGTCGGCGGCCAGCGCGAGGCCACGGCGGGGACGCTCGCCCTGGTCGAGCAGATCGGCCTGGTGCGCGACGCCGAAGGCACCGAGCGCTTCCGCACAGTGACCATCCGCTACACCAAACTCGACGAGAACCAGGAGCCCAGCGAGTTCGCCCTCGAGGTCCCGCTGCTGGCCATGGTGGCGATTCCGACCCTGACAGTGCGCGAGGCCAAGATCTCCTTCACCTACGACGTGACGCGGACCGCCGTCGACCGCCCGGCCGAGCAGATCCGCGCGGAGCGGGAGTCGGTCCCGCGGGCCCTCGCCGACGTCTCGCTCCGTCCAGTCGTACTCAAGGGGTTTGTGCCCCGGTCGCGCACGGTCACCAGCCGTGAAACCCGTGAGACAGCGGGCATCGACATCGAGGTCACGGTCGAGAGCGTGCCACTGCCGGTGGGCCTGGAGCGGCTGCTCGACCTGACGGAGCTGACGGTGGCCCGGCCCGCCGGAGACGACGGGGGCGAGCCGCGATGACCGGCAACCACGTGGCGAGCAGCGTGGAAGCGGCGGCGCAGGCTCTGGACCGGCTCGAACAGTCGCTGCGGGCGGGTGGATTCCCGGAGGGCACCACTGCCTACGAGTGCATGGCCGAAGTGCTGCTCGCCCAGCGGCTGTTCCCCGACGGCCCGTCCGCAACCGGTCCGGATCCCGCGGTGCTGCGCGGCTTTGAGCAGATCGGCACGACCGCCGGGCGCATCTACGGTCTGCTGCAGCCGTACGTCGCCGTGATGCGCCGACTGGCGGCCCTCGCCCCGGCTGCCGCCGTCGACGCCGCTCCCGCGGCCCCTGCCGTCCCCCCGGACGTCAGCGCCGCCGTCCTTGCCGCGTTGCGTCGCCGTGGCCGACGCGGCGCATCGGTGTCCGTGCTCTGCCGTACCACCGGACTGGCTGCCGGGGTGGTCGAAGCCGCGCTCGACGCCCTGGTCGGCCACGGCATCGCCCGTACCCGCGACGGTGGTGGCGTCCGCTCCTTCTTCGTCCATGAAACCAGGGGAGCCAGAGGATGACCGCGCCCGCCACCACTGAGCAGATCTCCGCGACGGTCGGCGTCGGCGGCACCAACACCGCCGCCGATGTCCGGGTGGTCCAGGACCTCCTCAACCGTGCCGCCCGCGCGAATCTGGCGGTCGACGGCGACTGCGGTCCGGCCACCCGCGAGGCCATCAGGTCCTACCAGTCCGGCTTCCTCCGTGTCCCCGACGGCCGTATCGACCCCGGCGGTCTGACCCTGCGCCGGCTCACCGCGGACGCCGGCGGCCGCTCCGCCTCGCCACGCGATACCCCCGCGGCCACCCCCGGACCCGGCGGCGGCCCCCGCCTCACCCAGTTCGCCCGCCAGGGGCCGGGCCACTACGCATACGCGGACAGCGAGCGCCAGTACGGCACCGACACGATGACGCAACTCCTCACCGGCACTGCCGCCGCCCTGCACCGCGCCGGTCTGGAGATGGGAGTCGGCGACATCAGCTTCGCCCAGGGCGGCCTGATGCCCCCGCACAAGACGCACCAGGACGGCCGCCACGTCGATCTGCGCCCACTGCGCACGGACAACGCCCGAGGACCGGTCTCGATCGGTGACCCCGTCTACAGCCGGGACGGCACCCGCGTCCTGGTCGAGAGTCTCCTCGCCAACCCGTCGGTGCGCCGTGTCCTCTTCAACGACACCGAAATCGCGGGTGTACGGTCCTTCGCCGGACACCACAACCACCTGCACGTGGAGCTGGGGCCTTGAACCGCGGTGCGACGTGGCGTGCCGAGGGACCCCAAGCCATTGCAGTGCACCGCCCCCTTCCGTCGCTGCGCGTTCCGGTTCGCGCCCCCGCGGACTGTGACACCAAAGACCGACTGGCCGAGGAAGAGCGGATCGGCCAGACGGCAATGGAGTTACTGAGCGAGGGACATGGTCGGAAGGCGAGGCGACTGCTCGAGCCCAGCGCCCGCGCAGGCAACGTCATGCACCTGGTTCCGCCGTGGTGCGGAGCAGGGCCGGGCAGAGTGCATGTTCGAGCTCGGCCAAGCCTGTGCGGGAGTCTCGGAATCCGCGCGCTATTGGCTGGGACGCGCTGCCGCCGCTGGACATGACGAGGCCATGAACAACTTCGGGGTCCTTCTCCTGAACGAGAATCCGGAACTCGCGGAGTACTGGCTGACAAAGAGCGCGAAAGCGGGTTGTCACGCAGCGCAGTTGAACTTGCAGGAGTGTTCGCGGCGATGACATGAACGTCACCTGACGTGGCGTCACAGTGGGGAGGGGCCATGTCCGGTGATGACAGTAGTCATGTCGCGCCCGATGTTCTCTCGGATCAGGAACTGAACGAGTCCGTTGAAGCGTTCACGTACGCGTCCCGCGCCGCGGGCGCGACGGGAGATGTCCGCATCGAGGCGATGCGGGCGCGCGGAGCATACCTGACGGAGCGATACGGTCGCCGTGGGGACTCCGCGGACCTGGAGGAGGCCGTCGATACGCTGCGCACCGCGGCTCTGGAGGCAGCCGAGGGGACGGTGCTCCGCGCCTCCTGCTGTGACGCACTCGGCAGCGCACTTCGCAGCTGGTGGGGCGTCACCGGCGAACCGGCCTGCCTGTCCGAGGCCGTGCAGGCCCACCAGTCGGCCGTGGACGCCTCGCCCGGGCCCGGTGCGCAGCGGTTGAGGTATCTCAACAACCTCGCGAATGCCCTGATGCAGCTGGCTGAAGTGACCCTCGACAGGGCGCAGCTCGATGCCGGGATCGCCGCGCTGCAGGAAGTCGCCGAGGAGTCTTCTCACGGCGCGGAGGGAAGCCCTCACGCCTCTGGCCGGCCCACAGCCCTGTTGAACCTGGCCCATGCCGTGGTGCATCGGTACCGGTGGGTCCGGGCGAGCGGCGACATCGTCGGCACGGTGATCGCCGACGACGATCTCGACTGGGCCGTGGCAGCATACGAGGAAACACTCGCGGACCTCTCCGCACGTGTGTCCGGTCCGTCGCCTTCCGTGGCCGCGTTCGGTCTGGGACAGGCGCTCATGGAGCGCTGTGGTACCGGACACCACCAGGCAGGAGCTCGCGGCGATCCGCGGATCTTTCGACGCATCGGTCGCCGCGGTAACAGCGGCAGGGGCCAGTGCCGTGTGGGCCATATGGGCATGGTGGGCCCTGCCGCTTGCCTTGCTTCTCGCCGTGGCCTTCTACCGTCTCTTCGCGCTGCCCCGCGCCGAGATGTTTGCCGGCCTCCTGGAAGCCGCGTTCGACGTCCACCGGTGCCTTCTCTACAAGGCTCTGCGCTGGCCAGTACCCACGGACCCCGAATCCGAGCCTCTCCGGGGACAGGAACTCACCGCCTATCTCTGGCGGGGTACCGCCCCGCTCTCCCTGCAGTTCGAGGCCGAGGTAACGCAAGCGCAAGCAGACGATGAGTGAGCGCAGTCGCATGCTTTGCCGGGGTTCCTGACTGAACTGCAGGACCGGCCACATCGACTGTCCTCGCCGCGTCGGTCGGCTCATCCTCCGGTCAGTTCCCTCCCGATGCGCCCCGCCCACTCCTCGATCCGCACGAAGTCCCGGAAGTCCCCGCCCTTTCCGTTGCGGAGGATCATCCGGGCGACCCACCCCTTCGCGCCCTCCTCCAGGCGGCCCCCGAAGGTGACGTGCTCCCTGGCGTCGAGCCGGACCATGGCTTTCCTCACGCCGGGCACGGGAGGGATGTCCCGCTCCGAGGCCGAGGCGTCGAGCGGTCCGCTGCTGAACAGCCACAGCGGGCGTTCGGCGAGTTCGTGGCGGTGGCGGCGGACGAAGCGGCGGGCGTCCTTCTGCCAGCGCCCCGCGTACAGTCCACCGCCGACCACCACGGCGTCGTACGGCGCCACGCTCTCCACGGACCGGGCCGGAAGCGCCTCGGCCGTGAGTCCCTCCTTGCTCAGGACCTCCGCGATGGCTTCCGCTATCCGCGCGGTCGATCCGTTCGTCGTTCCGTAGGCGACCAGCACGCTGTCGGGCATGGCGGTCCGCCTCCTCTCAGCGATTCAGCAGCCGTTGTCAGAGCTTTCGCAGCCAGTCGTCGGCAACGCCGTGCAGGGCCGGCACGTCAGCCGGGAGACGCGCGTCGTCCAGCCGATGGGTGAGCTTGTCGACCACAGCGACAACGCCGTCGATCTGGCGTGTCATGGAGACGGCGATCTCCGTCTCGCTCTTGCGCTCCATGTGTCCGTCGAGGGTGACCACACCTTCCACCACGGAGACATCGACGCTCCGCGGCGCCAGCCACAGCGCACCGACCAGGACCTCGTCGATCACCTCCCGGCGGATGTCCGGGTCCGGCCGCAGGAAGACCTGGAGCAGGTCGCGCCGGGTGACGATGCCGACGAGCCGGTCGTCCTCGTCCACCACGGGCAGCCGCTCCACGCGCCGCTGGGCCATGGTGCGGGCGGCTTCCACGATGGTGTCATCGGCGCGCGCGGTGACGGGCGGCGCGGTCATCAGCTGTCCGGCCGTGCGGGCCCGCGCCTTCGCCGCCTGCCGCCGGGCACTGCGCGTCAGCCCGGCGAACCGGAAGCGACGCTTCGGCTGGAAGGGGTCGGGTGTGTCCGCCTGCCGCAGCATCAGGTCCGTCTCGGAGATGACTCCGATGACCTTCTCGTCCTCGTCGACCACCGGTAGCCCGCTGATCGAGTTGTCGGTCAGCAGCCGGACCACCTCCTTGAAGGGGGTGCCGTATCCGGCGCGGACGACCTCGGGGGTCATCACGGAGCCGACCTTGTTGTGCTTCATGTCCGTCTTCCCTTCTCAGCGGAGCCGACGCAGGTAAGGGTCCTGCGACCTGCGCGGCAGCAGGCGTACGCGCGCGTCGAGCACGGAGACTCCGGCCGGTGTCGCGAGTACGGGGTTGAAGTCGGCCTCGGCGAGCTGCGCCATGTCTGACGCCATACGGGACAGCCGCAGCAGCAGCTGCTCCAGGCCTTCCAGGTCGACCGGGCCGCTGCCGCGCGCCCCGAACAGCAGCGGGGCACAGCGCGGTGCGGTGATCAGGTCGTGCACGTCGTGGTCGGTGAGCGGGGCGAGCCGTGCCGCGTGGTCGCCCAGTACCTCGGTCGCCGTGCCGCCCAGCCCGAACAGCACCAGAGGGCCGAAGACCTCGTCCTGGACGACGCCGGCGAACAGTTCGGTGCTGCGAGGGGCGAGCGGCTGCACGACCACGCCGGTCAGCAGGCCCGCGAACCGGGTGTCGAAGTCCCGGAAGGCGGAGCGTACTTGGGCGTCGCCTTGGAGGTCGAGGTGGACGGCGCGCTGTTCGCTCTTGTGGACCAGCCCCGGCCAGTGGGCCTTCATCACGACCCGGCCGTCGGGACCGCGCAGCCGTTCGGCGGCGATGACGGCCTCGTCCTCGGTCTCTGCCCAGGCCCACGGGAGCTGCGGGATGCCGTAGCAGGCGAGGAGGTCGGCGCAGGTGCGCGGGTCGAGCCAGCCGCCGTCCGGGTGGTTGGCCAGGAAGGTCTCGGCAACCTGGTGGGCGCGAGCCGTGTCGACCCCGTCGAGGTCCGGGACCGTCCCCGGCGGCCGGCTCAGCCAGGCCGCGCGGCGGGCCGCGTGGGCCAGCGCCCGTGCCGCCGCCTGGGGTTCGGCGTACGAGGGGATCGCACCGCCGTCGGTGGCGGGCAGGAGCTTGACGGGCAGGTCCTGTTCGAGCCGTATCGCGGCGACGGGCCGTGCCCGGCGGCCCGGGCCGGCGATGAGGGCCCTGATGAGGTTGTCGCCGGTCGCCGCGGCGACGGCTGTCGGGACGAGGGCCAGCAGGACGGCGTCGATGCCGGCGTGGCGCGTGATCCGGTCCACACAGTTCCTGAGCTGCTCCTCGGTGACCGCGGCGGTCGCGTCGACGGGGTTGCCGACGGCGGCACCGTCCGGCAGCACGGCGAGCAGGTCGTCGACCAGTTCGGGCGGGAACGGCGGGAGGGCGAGTCCGGCCTCGGCACAGGCGTCGGCGGCCAGGACGCCCGCGCCGCCCGCGTTGGTGACGATCGCGACCCGGGTGCCCGCCAGGAGCGGCTGGGAGTGCAAGAGGGCGGCTGTTTCCAGGAGTTCGCCGACCGAACGGGTCGCGGTGATGCCCGCCTGGGTGAACAGCGCCTGCCGGGTCATGGTCCGGGTGGCGGCGGCCGCGGTGTGCGAGGCGGCGGCGCGGCGGCCGGCCTCGGTGCGGCCCGCGTCGACGGTGAGCACCGGAATACGGCGGGTCACCCGGCGGGCGGTGCGGGAGAACGCCCGCGGGTTGCCGAAGGACTCCAGGTGCAGCAGGGCCAGCTCGGTGCGGCCGTCGCTCTCCCACCACTGGAGCATGTCGTTGCCGCTGACGTCGTACTTGTCGCCGAGCGAGGCGAAGGACGACACGCCGATGCCGAGCCGGGACAGTCCGTCGAGCAGCGCGATGCCGACCCCGCCGGACTGTACGGCCACGCCGGCCGTGCCGGGGCGCGGGTGGTCGGCGGCGAAGGTGGCGTCCAGGGCGAGCTTCGGGTCGGTGTGGGAGATGCCGAGGCAGTTGGGGCCGACGAGCCGCATGCCGTGTGCGCGGCACGCCGCCATCAGCGCAGCGGCCTGGTCGCTGTCGAGGCCGGCGGAGACGACGAGGAGGGCTCGTACGCCCGCCTTGCCGCACTCCTCGGCGGTGGTCGGGATCGCCGCGCCGGGCACCGCGACGACCACGAGGTCGGGCGTCCTGGGCAGCGCGCTGACCGAGGGGTAGGAGGGCACGCCGAGGATCGAGGAGGCGCGGGGGTTCACGGCGAACAGTCGGCCGGTGAAGCCGCCGGTGTGCAGGTGGTGGAGGATGGCCCGCCCCACCGACCCGGGCTTGCGCCCGGTGCCGACGACGGCGATGGTGTCCGGCCGCAGCAGTGGGACCAGGCTGGCCACGTTGGCTGCCCGGCCGCGGGCCTCGACGGCCGAGAGGTAGGTGTCGTCCTCGCCGAGTTCGACCGTGCACCGCACTTCCGGGCCCTCGAAGCGGCGGGTGGTGCGCAGGCCCAGGTCGGCGAAGAGCTTGAGCACGTCATGGTTCTCGCTGAGCGCGTCGGCGGTGAACGTGGTGATGCCTTCCGCGCGGGCGGCCGAGACCAGGTGTTCGACGAGGAGGGTGCCGACGCCGCGGTGGTGGAGCCCGTCGGCCACGGCGATGGAGATGTCCGCGGTGGCCGTGTCCTCGCCGCTCGCGTACTCGGCGAGGCCGATCACCTGACCGTGCGTCTCGGCCAGCAGTGCCCGGTAGCCGGGGCGAGGTGGAGCACAGGCCCGGTCGGCGGCCATCGCGGCGGAACGTCGGCTCGCCGCGAAGAACCGCAGGCGGAGGTTCTCCGGGGACATCTCCCCGTACAGCCCTTGCACCTGCTCGTGGTCGCCGGGCTCCACGGGGCGGATGCACACGGTGGTGCCGTCCGCGAGCAGGGCGTGGGCGGTGCGTGGGCCGAGCACGTCGTTCGTCATGGCACGTTCCTCCAAACTTCGTGACACCTCGAGCATCCGGCGGACTGGAGGGTCGCCCCAGGGACTGTCCGGGGGCGGACTTGGGGCCGGTCGGCCCTGATCCGGGCCCCTTTCGCCCGCGCCGGCCTCATCGGAGTGGTCGAACCCGGCAGAGCCACACCGCGCCGGCCCCTGACGTCGGTCACCCACAGGGAGACGTACTCACCCGCGTCGAGGACGAGATGCTCATCGAGCCTCTGCGACCGCTGTCCTCGTGTTCTCTGCCCCGGGGCTCCCAAGGGACGTCACTCGTGCGGAACGACGGCGACGGGGGCGGCGGAGTGGTGCAGCACAGCGTGCGTCACCGGGCCGATGTGAGCGCCGATGGGAGAACGGCGGATCCGGCGGCCCACCACGACCAGGGAGGCCTCCCGGGCCGCGTCCGCCAGGAAGTCGGCGGCCCTGCCCCAGCGGGACTCCTGGACGACCTCGACGGCGGGGTACTTCTCCCGCCACGGACGCAGGACTTCTGTGAGTGCCGTGGTCTGCTCCCTGGTCAGTTGGTCGTGGAGTTCCAGGTCCGCCGGAAGGCCGTACGCGTAGTAGGGAGGTGGGTTCCAGCCGTGGATCACACGGACGGAGGTGTTCCGCAGGGCCGCCGCGTCGAAGGCGAACTCGATCACCGCGTCGTGCGGGTTGTCGATGTCCAGTCCGAGTACGACGGGCCGGTAGGGGGTCGCGGCGGACGGGATACCCGCCGGGTCCGTCATGTGCTCGTCGGCGGCCTGCTCCCCGGCCCGTACGAGGACGACGGACCGTTCGGCGTGGGCCACGACCAGCTGTCCGACCGAGCCGACCAGGAATCCGCCGACCCCGCTCAGCCCACGGGACCCGAGGACGAGCAGCTCGGAGTCCTTCGCCACACGGGGCAGGACCTCGCTGGGCCGACCGGCGAGCTGTTCGACCGTGACCTCGACACCGGGGTGCCGCAGCCGCAGTCCCTCGGCGGCCTCACGCGGGATCCGTGCGCTCCAGTGCTGCTGGGTCTCGGGGCCGAGGAGCGGGGCCTGCGCGATGGGCTCGGGCACCGGTTCCCAGACGTTCACGACACGCAGCGGCAGCTCACGCAGCTTCGCCTCGCGCGCCGCCCACTCCGCAGCGGCTCTGCTCTCCTGTGAGCCGTCGAGACCAACAGTGACAGTGCGGGACATGATCTCCACCTCCTGTGACGGGCATCCGGTGCCAGCTTCGTGGTCAGGGAGTTCTCGGTGCAGGGGCCGCAGGTCCCCGGCCAGGGCCGATGGGCCCCATCGAGACCATCGCCGGTGCGTACGCCGCTGGGCCCGTGGATGACATGGCGTTCGACGTACGGTCGTCGGCCCGGCGTGGGCAGCGCACCGGCGCAGGCGCGGCGGCTGACGCCCGGGCTGGGTGTGCTCCTCGGTTACCGGCGTGCGTGGCTGAAGGGTGATCTGCCGGCTGGGGCGACGGTGGCCGCGTATCTGGTTCCGCAGGGCATGGCGTACGCGGGCGTGGCCGGGCTGCCGCCGGTCGCCGGGCTGCGGACGATCCTGCCCGCGCTCGTCCTGTATCCCTTGCTCGGCTCATCACGTCTGATCTCGGTCGGCCCGGAGTCGACGACAGCGCCGATGACGGCGACCGTGGTCGCCCCTCTCGCTGCCCCACACTGCACGGCTTCCCGGTCAGCAGCAGCGCGAGCGTTCGTGACCACTGAGCCGCGCACCGGCCGCCGGCCGACAGCACCCGGATCGGGTCTGTGCACCCCGAGGCAGGACCGTCACAGCCCCACGCTCAAGAGCGCGCCCCGGCGGTTCCCGTCGGCCTGCAGGGCCGAACGGCCCATCCGTGTCCTCGACTTGGCACCGGTCGGCCCTGCGATACCGTCTGGCCGGCCCATCCCGTCGCGCACCCCTGTCTGTCACTTTCCTGAGGGTGACGAGAAGGAGCGGACCGATGAGCGAAGATCTGCGGACGAAGAGGAAGCCCAAGCGTACGAGCCTGGACCTGTGGCGGTGGCGGAGCAATCCGCTCCGGCGACGCGACGACGTCATGGAAGCGTGGCTCCTTCTGGCCATGTGGGCACTGATCGTGGTGGGTGGAACGCTCGCAGGAGTGGTGATCGCCCGAGCCGCCGACGAGGAGTTCGCACTACAGCGGGCCGAGCGGACCCCGGTCCGGGCCGTGCTCCTCACCGATGTCCCGCGCACCGCTTCCACGGACTCGGGCGTGGGCACCGGCATGGCTCTGGCGAAGGTGCGCTGGACGGCGCCCGACGGCTCCACCCGCACCGACAAGACACTCGTGGACACCGGGCAGAAGGCGGGCACCAGGATCACGGTCTGGACCGACGGGCAGGAGCGCCTGAGCCCGGAACCGTCCACCCCCACCGAAGCGGCCGTCGAGGCCGGCGTTCTCGGAGCCGCAGCCGCCCTCGCCCTCGGCGGCGCCGTCTTCGCCGCCGGCCGCACCGCACGCTGGGGGCTCGACCGACGGCGCATCAAGCAGTGGGGCAGGGAGTGGGACCTGGTGGGTCCGCAGTGGGGGCAC
>NZ_VJZE01000139.1 GCF_009377205.1 Streptomyces phyllanthi | reverse complement strand
GGGCCGGGCTTTTGAGGGGCGCGGGGAACTGCGCGGCCAGCCCCGCCGGGCCGCAGCCTCACAGCACCGCACAAACCCCCATCAGCCGCGCCAGCTGTAGCGTCGCTCCGGGCGGCCCGCCGCGCCGTAGCGGAGCGTTACGTCCGCGCTGCCCGCCGAGTGGAAGTACTCCAGGTAGCGCCGGGCGCTCACGCGGGAGATGCCCGTGGCGGTCGCGCACTCGGTGGCGGACAGGGTGCCGTCCGTGGCGCGGAGGGCGCGCTCGATGAGGTCGGCCGTCTCGACGCTGAGGCCCTTGGGGAGGGTGTTGCCGGGGCTCGGCGCGAACGCACCGGCCAGGACGCGGTCCACGTCCGCCTGGCCCCGGACGACCGTGGTGAGCAGCCGGCCGCGCTGGGCGGCGTACCGCTCCAGGCGGACGCGCAGGTCGTCGTACTCGAAGGGCTTGAGGAGGTAGTCGACCACGCCGTGCCGGACCGCGCCGCGGACCGCGTCGGCCTCGCGGGCGGCGCTGATGACCATGACGTCGCAGTCGTGCCCGGCGGTGCGCAGCCGGGGGATGACGTCCAGGCCGAAGATGTCGGGGAGGTAGAGGTCGAGGAGCACCAGGTCGGGGCGGAGTTCGTCGACCGCGGCGATCGCCTGCTCGCCGGTGCCTGCCGTGCCGACCACACGGAACGGCTCGACGCGTTCGACGAAGGTGCGGTGGACCCGCGTCACCATGAAGTCGTCGTCGACGATGAGGACGTCCAGGGTGCCGTGCGTGTCCTGCGTGGCGTGCGTGCCGTGCGTGGCGTTCATGCTGTTCGTGCCGTTCGTCGGAGTCGGCTGAGTCGTCGCGGGCAGCGGGCGCAGCGGGCGCAGCGGGCTCAGAGAGCGCAGCGAGCTCATCGAGATGCTCCTTCCGCCACCGCGCCGGCGGGGTGGCTCACGGACATGCGGGCGGTGAACATGGCGCCGTCGGGGGTGTTGGCCACCGCGATCTCCCCGCCCCGGCGTTCGCAGACGACCCGCGTCAGGGCCAGACCGATGCCGCGCTCGCCCTCCTCGGCGGCCTTGGTGGTGAAACCGTGGGCGAAGACCTCGTGGGCGAGTTCGGGAGCGACGCCGGGGCCGGAGTCGCGTACGACGATCTCCACGCTCGCGGCGTCCTGCCGCAGTTCGACCTCCACCCAGGCTGTCTCCCCGTCGTCGACCTCGCCCGCCGTGGCCGCGTCGATGGCGTTGTCGACGAGGTTGCCGACCACGGTCGCCACATCGGCGGCGTCCTCCGGCGCGAGCCGGTCCAGGGCGGTGTCGTCCGAAATGCGCAGGGTGACCTTCCGCTCGGCCGCGAGGGCGGTCTTCGCCATCAGCAGCGCGGCGACGGCGGTGTCCCGCACTCGGCGGGTCAGCGTCATGTCGAGTGACTGGCGGCGCTGGTTCAGCGCGCGGATGTAGCGCACCACCTCGTCCTGCTCGCCGATCTGGATCAGCCCGGAGATGGTGTGCAGCTGGTTGGCGAACTCGTGGGCCTGGGCGCGCAGCAGCTCGGAGGAGCTGCGGAAGGAGCCGAGCTCGCGTTCCAGCCGGGCCAGTTCGGTACGGTCCCGCAGCGTGGTGACCGAGCCGAGCGAGCGGCCGTCCTTGGTGACCGTCATCCGGTTCATCACGAGCACCCGCCCGTGCCGTATGACGACCGCGTCCCGCGGATCCGCCGACTTCTTGTGGGCGCCGACCAGGACGTCCCGCAGGCGCCCCTCGATACCGAGATCGGACAGACTCTTGCCCACACAGTCCTCGGGCAGCTCCAGCAGGCGCCGGCCCATGTCGTTCACCAGGGTGAGCCGGTGCTGCGGGTCCAGGGCGATCACGCCCTCCGCGATGCCGTACAGCATCGCCTCCCGGTGCTCGGCGAGACCGGCGATCTCGCGCGGCTCCAGGCCCAGGGTCTGCCGCTTGACGCGCCGGGACAGCAGCCAGGAGCCGGCGAGGCCCAGGCCGCTGGCGATGCCGAGGTAGGCCAGCAGATACGAGGACGCCCCGCTGAGCCGCTGCCACACCGTCGGGGACGCCTCGCCGATCATGACGGTGCCCAGGTTCTGCCCGAGGTTGTCCTCCGCCGTCGCCCCGAGCACCGGCACCTGCGCCACCAGCTCGTGGCTGCCGTCCCAGGTCAGCGAACCGGACCAGCCGCGACCCCCGGAGACTCCGGGCCCCAGGGGCAGCGCGTCCCCGACCACCGTGGGATTCGTCGAGCTGACGATCCGGCCGTCGGCGACGGCAACGGTGACGGACGTGACCCCGGACTGCACCAGCGTGGACTGCACCAGCGCGGCCAGCGGCTCCCGCGGCCCCGACTGCGCGAGCTGGCTCCGTACGAGCGGATTCGCGGCCAGCTGCTCGGCCAGCGCGCCGACCCGGCGGCCCTCGACCCGGTTGAAGGTGGCCTCCGACTGCGCGAGCGAGACCGCGGCGATGGCGAGCAGCACCACCACGACGATGGCGAGCTGGAGCACCAGCATCTGACCCGCGAGGGTATGGCGACGGAATGTGGCGACCACGGCTGACTCAATCTCCACCACTGGCACGACCCGGGCGGCTCCGGTGCCGAGTCGCCCCATCATGGCGCTCGCCTGCGGCGGAGGAAAGAGACCTGAGGGGACTGTTCCGGCACAGGCCGCCCCAGGTAGCCTGCCCGCTCCGCCGTCGCACGGGCGACCACAAAGACCACAAACTCCGTTGATTCCGCAAGAGAGACAGGTCGCCGACGTACGGGCACCATGTGACCCGCATCACCCTCCCCCCACAGGGTTCCCCCACACCCGCATCGACGTTTTTCAGACAGGTGGTGGCACTTGTGCGCCTGCGCGCCCCCCTCGCCCTGTTCGGGGCCGCCGTGCTCGTACTCGTGGGCCCGCCGCTGCTGACCACCGGCAGCGGCGCCGGCACCGGCACACAGATCCCGGGCCTGCGCTTCATGGTCCCCAACACGCCCGGCGGCGGCTACGACATCACGGCCCGTACGGCGGCGAAGAACGCCGAGGACGCCGGCCTCACCTCCAACATCGAGGTGTTCAACCTCCCCGGAGCCGGTGGCACCGTCGGACTGACCCGGCTCGTGAGCGAGCGCGGCAACGGCAAGCTCGCGATGTCCATGGGCCTCGGCGTCGTCGGCGCCGTCCGCTCCAACGACGCGCCGAAGTCCCTCGCCGACACCACCCCGATCGCCCGGCTCACCGAGGAGCAGGACGTGGTCGTGGTCGCCAAGGACTCCCCGTACAAGACGATCGACGACCTCATCGGCGCCTGGAAGAAGAACCCCGGCAAGCTCCCGGTCGGCGGCGGCTCCTCGCCCGGCGGACCCGACCACCTCGCGCCCATGCTGATGGCGCGGGCCGCCGGGATCGCGCCGAAGAAGGTCAACTACATCCCCTTCGACGGCGGAGGCGAACTCCTCGCCTCGATCCTCGGCAACAAGGTCGCCTTCGGCGTCTCCGGCGTCGGCGAGTACCTCGACCAGATCAAGGCGGGCGAGCTGCGCCTCCTCGCCGTCACCGGCCCCGAGCGCGTCGCCGGGCTCGACGCGCCCACCCTCCAGGAGGCGGGCTACGACGTGAACTTCACCAACTGGCGCGGCATCGTCGCCCCACCCGGCCTCTCCGACGCCGAACGCGACAAGCTCACCCGCCTCATCGAGGAACTCCACGACTCGCCCGAGTGGCAGAAGTCCATGAAGCAGAACGGGTGGGACGACGCGTTCCTCACCGGCGACGAGTTCGGCGAGTTCCTGGACGCCCAGGACAACCGCGTGGTGTCGGTGCTGAAGGAGCTGGGACTGTGACGACGCAGACGACCGGCACCTCCACCGCGCCCACGGCAGAGCGCCGCTCCTGGCTGCGCGACCACTCCGAACTCGGCGTCTGCGTCCTGCTGCTGGCGCTCGGCGTGCTCGTCCTCACCGACGCGCTCACCATGGACGTCGACGTCGCCCAGCGCGGACCGGTCGGCCCGCGGACCGTGCCGATCGTGGTCGGCACCGGACTGCTGGTCATCGCCGCCCTGCTCGCCGTGGACGTGCTGCGCGGCGGCCGTGGGCAGGCCGAGACCGGCGAGGACGTCGACCTGTCCGAACCCGCCGACTGGCGCACCGTCCTGCTGCTCGCCGGGGTCTTCCTCGGCGCGGCCGTCCTCATCGACCCCCTCGGCTTCCCCGTCGCGGGCGCCCTCCTCTTCTGGGGCGCCGCCTTCACCCTCGGCAGCCGCCGCTTCGACCGGGACCCGCTGATCGCGGCCGTCCTCTCCCTCGCCACCTACGCGATCTTCAACAACCTGCTCGGAGTGCCCCTGCCCGGCGGTCCCCTGATGGGAGTTCTGTGACATGGACGCCTTCAACTCCCTCCTGGACGGCTTCGGTACGGCCCTCACCCCGGTCAACCTGCTGTGGGCGGCCCTCGGTGTGCTGCTCGGCACGGCGATCGGCGTCCTGCCCGGTATCGGACCCGCGATGGCGGTCGCGCTGCTGCTGCCGGTGACGTACGGGCTCGACCCGATCGGCGCGTTCATCATGTTCGCGGGCATCTACTACGGTGCGATGTTCGGCGGCTCGACGACCTCGATCCTCCTCAACACCCCCGGTGAGAGCGCCGCCGTGGTCGCGGCGATGGAGGGCAACCCGATGGCCAGGTCCGGGCGAGGCGCACAGGCGCTCGCGGCCGCCGCCATCGGGCACTTCGCGGGCGGCATGGTCGGCACGCTCCTGCTGGTGGCGCTCGCGCCGACGGTCGCCGCGCTGGCGGTGGACATCGGCGCGCCGGACTACTTCGCCATCATGGTGCTGGCGTTCATCGCGGTGACCTCCGTGCTGGGCTCGTCCCGCATCCGGGGGCTGGCCTCCCTGCTGATCGGTCTGACGATCGGCCTGGTGGGCCTGGACCAGATGACCGGCCAGCAGCGCCTGACGTTCGGCGCGCTCCAACTCGCCGACGGCATCGACGTGGTGATCGTCGCGGTCGGCCTCTTCGCGATCGGCGAGGCCCTGTGGGTGGCCGCGCATCTGCGGCGCAGGCCGGGCGAGCCGATCCCGGTGGGCCGTCCGTGGCTCGGCCGCGGCGATGTGAAACGGACCTGGAAGTCGTGGGTGCGCGGCCCGTTCATCGGCTTCCCGTTCGGCGCGATCCCGGCGGGCGGCGCGGAGATCCCCACGTTCCTCTCGTACGTCACGGAGAAGCGCCTGTCGAAGCACAAGGACGAGTGGGGCAAGGGCGCCATCGAGGGTGTGGCCGGACCGGAGTCCGCGGCGTCGGCCTCGGCGGCGGGCACCCTGGTCTCCATGCTCACGCTGGGCCTGCCCACGACGGCGGTCGCGGCCGTCATGCTGGCCGCCTTCCAGCAGTACGGCATCCAGCCGGGCCCGCTCCTCTTCGAACGCGAACCCGACCTGGTGTGGGGTCTGATCGCCTCCCTCTTCGTCGGCATGGTGCTGCTGCTCGCGCTCAACCTGCCGCTGGCCCCGCTCTGGGCGAAGCTGCTGCGCATCCCGCGCCCGTACCTCTACGCCGGGATCATGTTCTTCGCGGCGGTCGGCGCGTACGCGGTCGGCGGCGAGGTGATCGACCTGGTGATCCTGCTGGTCATCGGCCTGATCGGCTTCGGTATGCGGCGCTACGGGCTCCCGGTGCTGCCCGCCGTCATCGGCGTCATCCTCGGACCGGGCGCCGAACAACAGCTCAGGCGCGCCCTCCAGATCAGCGACGGCAGCGTCACCGGCCTGGTCAACACGCCCTTCGCGGTGACGGTGTACGCGGTGATCCTGGTGCTGCTGTCCTGGCCCCTGCTGAAGCGGCTGCTGCCCCGCAACCGCGTGGCGAGCCCGTGAGGGCTGGCGGGGTTCACCCCAGGCGCGGTATCTCGATGGCCGGGCAGCGGTCCATCACCATGTCCAGCCCGGCCGCGCGCGTGCGCTCGTACGCCTGCTCGTCGATGACGCCCAGCTGGAACCAGACGGCCCCGGCCCCGATCCGCACGGCCTCGTCGGCGACCGGCCCGGCGAGGCTGCTGTTGACGAACACGTCGACCACATCCACGGGAAAGGGGATGTCGGAGAGCGAGGCGTACCCCTGCTCCCCGTGGACCGTCTCGGCCTTGGGATGCACGGGCACCACGCGCTTGCCGTACCGCTGCAGCACCTCCGCGACCCCGTACGCGGCACGCCCCCGATTCCCGGACAGCCCCACGACGGCCCAGGTGTCACCGAGCTCCGTGAGGATCCTGCGGACCGTGTCCGTGTCGCCGTACATGTCCTGTCTCCGATCTCGAGCCGAGGGAAGGGCCTGTGGGCGGCAACAGCGGGGAGCGCCCGGCGATTCCCGGGGCCGACACGGCGCACCGGTGGGGTGACTTCCCTGACCCGCCATCCTGCGGTGGGCCGGCTTCCGGCCTACGCTCGGGCCGTGCTGCGTATCACCGATGCCCGCACCGGCGCACCCACCGAGGTCCGCCGGGCCCTTACCCGTGTGCACGCGCATGTGACCGGGGCCGACGCCTCGGCCCTGCGTGTGCTGCTGGTCGCCGATCTGCTCGCCCGGGTCCTCGAACTGGGGGGAGTCCCCGCTCTCACGGTCGCCGACCCGTCCCCGCCCCTGCGGGAACGCGCCGACGCCCTCGGTGTCCGGCCCGCCGAGGCCGCCGCCCCCGTCACCGGCCCCACCCTGCACGTGGCCGGACCCGGCACCGCCACGCCGGAGGACGGCGTCCATGTGCGGGTCGCCCCGGCGGACGACTCCGGCCCGCCGGCGGACGGTTCCGTTCTGCGGCTCGCCCTGCTGACCGTTCCCCGGACCGAGCCGGCCGATCCCGGAGCCGTCGCCGACGAGGCCCGTGACACGCTCGCCCGCTGGCGCAAGGCCGTCGCCGGCTGGGCCACCCGCCCGTCCCGGCCCGTCCCCGACGCCGTACGGCACGACCTGCGCACCGCCTGGGAGGACGACCTGGACGTACCGGCCGTGCTCGACGTCCTGCGGCGCGTGGAAGACGCCGAGGACCTGCCCGACGGCGCCCGCTTCGAGACGTACGCCTACGCGGACCGTCTCCTCGGCCTCCACCTCACCCGCGACATCGGAGCCGCACCATGACCGACACGACCCGCGTGCGGACGCGCACCGGAGCGGGCCCCCTGCGCAGACTCGTCGTGCTGCGGCACGCCAAGTCCGCCTGGCCCGTGGGCGTCCCCGACCACGAGCGGCCCCTCGGCCCGCGCGGCCGTCGCGACGCCCCCGCCGCCGGACGTGCCCTCGCCGTGGCCGACTGCCTGCCCGACCTGGCCCTGTGCTCCACCGCCGTGCGTGCCCGCCAGACCTGGGACCTCGCCGCGGCGCAGTGGGCCACCCCGCCGCCCGTACGGCACGAGCACCGCCTGTACGCGGCCGACGTACCGGAGCTCCTGGACGCCGTACGCGAAGTGCCCGACGAGACCGGGACGCTGCTGCTCGTCGGGCACAACCCGGGCCTTGAGGAACTCGTCCTGGAGCTGGCCGGGGACGGGCTCGACGACACCCTGGACGCCGTCCGCACGAAGTTCCCGACCTCCGCGATCGCGGTCCTCGCCTGGTACGGCCCGTCCTGGAAGCACCTCCGCCCCGGCGCGGCGCTGCTCACGGCGATGACCGTGCCGAGGGGGAGGAAGGCGCTCTGACAGGTGTCTGATCCGTAGTCGAGGGCCTCCCGAGAAACCTCGAGTGCCGTACGTGGCCGGGGCAGCTGTTATCGCAGTTGGGCGAAGGCCTGGTCGGCGTCGGTGACAGCCTCGGGGTGTACGTCGCGGGCGGTTCGCCCGTCGGCGATCTTCTGCCAGTTGGTGCGGGCGAGTACCCGTTGGACCGCGAGTACCTGAGCCGCTGTCAGTCGTGCCTGGATGTCCGGGCCCGGGTCGAGGGCTTCTGCCAGCGCCTGCTCGTCCTCGAGCATGTACTGCGTGAGCCGTCCCGCAAGGCTCGGCGTGGTGAACACCAGGCGATGGAACTCCACCACTGCGGGATGGTCGCTGAGGCCGGTGACGGGCTCGTACCGATCGAGGCCTGCCCGAAAGTGCCGGTGCAGTGCCGCCATGGGTGAGGCGCCGGGCGGGCGGTTGCGCACGACGCGCGCCGCCTCACCGTGGTGGTCCGCGAATCGGTGCAGTACCAGGTCCTCCTTGGTGGGGAAGTACCGAAAGAGGGTCGGCTTGGAGACCTCGGCCACGGCAGCGATGTCGCTGACCGAGACCTGGTCGAATCCGTGCGCCAGGAACAGTGAGATCGCCGCGTCGGCGATGGCGTCACGGGTCCGCGCCTTCTTGCGGGCGCGCAGCCCCGTCGGCTCGATCACCCGAGCATCGTAACATTATTAACTGGGTTGCTTTTTTAACCGAGTAACGATTTGATCCGGGGGTGACTCAGACAGACATTCCCGACGCGGGCATCGGCCCGACGCCGGCGGCTGATCCTGCCCGGCGCGGTGCCGCCGTGCGCGTCATCGATCAGCCACAGGATCTCCGGGACGGCTCCCGCGGCCAGGAACCGGGCCCACCGCGTCCACGACGACCAGCGATGACCCCGATCCACTCCCGAAGGCACGGCACGGTGCCCTCCGCTCACCTGTCCAGGACGCCGTCGAGGCACTCATGACACGAATCCACATGCCGCCGGTGCTCGTCACCGGGGCCACCGGCCGGATCGGGCGCGGAGTCATCGACCAACTGGTCAGTGCGGGCGTACCGGTCCGCGCCCTCACGCGTCGTGCCGAAGCGGCAGCGACGCTGCCGGCCGACCTCGAAGTCGTCACCGGTGACCTCACCGTGCCCACATCTCTCGACGGGGCGCTGCGAGGCACCAGCGCCGTCTTCCTCCTCTGGACCGCACCGCCGACGACCGCTGCGGCAGTTGTCGAGCGCCTGGCGGCCCACGCGCGGCGCGTCGTCTTCCTCTCCTCACCGCACCGGACACCGCACCCCTTCTTCCAGCAGCCGAATCCCATGGCGGTGCTCCACGCCGAGATCGAGCGACTCATCGCGTCCACCGGACTCGAGTCGACGATCATCCGGCCGGGGATGCTGGCATCGAACTCGTTGGCCTGGTGGGCACCCGCCATCCGCGCCGGCGATGTCGTCCGGTGGCCTTACGGCGCCGCCGAGACCGCACCCGTCGACGACCGTGACGTCGCAGCCGTCGCGGCGCGGACCCTGTACCAGCGCGGACACGCCGGCGGTGACTACGTCCTCACAGGCCCCGAGTCACTGAGCCAGGCAGCGCAGGTGGACATCATCGGGAATGTCCTGGGACGCCCGACCAGGTTCAAGGAGCTGTCGCCGGAGGAGTTCCGCCGTGAGACGGAGGGAAAGGCGCCGCGCCAGGTCGTCGACATGCTGCTCACCGCATGGGGCGCAACGATCGGAACGCCCGCGTTCGTCACCTCCACGGTGTCCGACATCCTCGGAGCGCCGCCGAGATCATTTCCCCAGTGGGTCACCGACCACGCCGACGCGTTCGAGCAGGGCCCCGATCGATCAAGCTGATCTTCGCCTGAGTCGCTGTCGTTCCGACCCTGAGGGTTGTCGGTCGAACGGGCGTCTCGATCGGGTGGCTTCGGCAAGGTGAGCTGGGTTCTGACACGACTTCTGTGGATGGGGCGCCGGCAGTCAGGTCGTCGGAGTGAGACGGTGCCGGTTCGGATGTGCTCGAAGTCGTGGTGAGGTGAGTCCCAGGGCTCGGTTGTCCTGTCCGGCAGCCATGTGGTCGAGCCATCGTTCGTACCAGCCGAGAAAGTCCGGGGCTGAGGAGACGTTCGGGTCCCAGAAGCCGTCGGCATTGCCGATGAGCATGCGTCCGGTGAGTGGGCCGGTTACGCCTACGAGGACGAGATCGCTGCACCCGCGTTCGATGACGTGCAGGAACAGGTGACCAGGGCGTGTTGGGCCGTAGGCGCGGGTGAACCCTCTTGAACCGGTGTCGGCAGCTTTGGGGTTCATCGTGAAGAGCGTGCAGCCCTCCAACGGGATCAGTCCGTAGAACGGGGAAGCACCACCGCCGCCGACGTGGACGAGGAAGTCTCGGTAGGGTTGTGGGAGCTTCACGTCATGCTCGGCCTCGAAGGCAGCGGCCTGAGCTTCGAGCAGGCGGGGGCCGAGACTGAATCTGTGCCGCTCCTCGCCGAAGGAGTGGCTTCGGCTGGGTGCGTAGGAGATGCGTGCCAGCTTGCGCCGCAGCCGCGGGATGCGGGAGTCCATGCGGGCTCTTCTCTCGTGTCGTCCGCAATCTATCGCACGGTACACGGACCCTGACGGTCGTCAGTCCGTCCGGTCAGCCACACTTGGCCATGACCCGTGCCCGGACGATTGCTTGCCCACGTGATCGACTGGACGAAGGTGCTCGAGGCTCGCGCGGGTGGGCCTCCGCCCGGCGCAACGGCGCGTACGCAGGCCGGCCGCCAGCCGCAGCTGGCCGACGTCCCGAACCTCACGGCTCGCAACAGCCGCCTGTCCGGGTACATCACCCGGCCCGAACGACGCCTCTCCGAGGCTTTGGGGGCAGGCAGCTCGGAAGCCTCCGGCCTCGGCGCCCCGGCAGACGTCGAAATGCTCACCCGCCGGGTCACCGAGCTGGAGCAGCAGGTCCTCGACCTCCGATCGGAACTCGCCGAGCGTGGCGAAGACCCTGCCGCCGCTCGTGCCGCGAACCGGTAGTTGGTGGCTCAGCCGAACCGCTCAGAGCCTGTGTCATATCCCCGGCCGGGCGTGCGACGCCTGGCACGCACGCTCGCCGCGTTGCCGAAACGCCCACGTGACTCCTCCCCCACTCTCGGCTTCGCTCGAGCGGGGGGACCCCCATCGAGGGCGCTCCGGCGCCTTGCGATCGCACGCACCAGACGCCGCGCGTTGATCCGACCGGGGATATGACACAGGCTCTCACTGCGCTGTCGCATGAGGTTGGTGCCGCGCCGACTGACACTCCCTGCCGTGACGGTCCTGGCGTGCGACGACGGCTCCCCCCGGAGGACTGGGCAGGGCCGTCCTGGCGGCGCGGGCCGGCTGCTCGTCGGCGTCGCCCCGCCCGCGCCGCGCACTCGGCGCCGGGGCGCGGTGCTCAGCACCGGTATGGCCCGCCGAAGTGAATGTGCGCGGGGATGTCGATCCAGGCAGGCTCTATTCGACGCAGGGGTGAGAGAAGGCCATCAACACGAGAGGTGAAGGCCATGCCCAAGGTCCGCGTACACAACGTGACGATCTCCCTCGACGGCTTCGTGGCCGGCGCGAACCAGCGACTGGACGCCCCGTTCGGCGACGGCGTCGGCTGGGGCGACGAACTGCACAGCTGGTTTGTCTCCGCGACGGAGGATTCCGCCGCGGGCAGGACCGGAATCGATGTCGACTATTTCGCCTGCGGCGAGCGGAACATCGGCGCCACGATCATGGGGCGGAACATGTTCGGGCCGCAGCGCGGGCCGTGGGAGGACGAGTCCTGGAAGGGCTGGTGGGGTGACAATCCGCCCTACCACCACGACGTTTTCGTGCACACCCACCATGTGCGCCCGACGCTGGAGATGGCCGGCGGGACGACCTTCCACTTCACCGACGAGCCGCTGGAGACGGTGCTGCAGCGCGCGTTCGACGCCGCGGGCGGCAAAGACGTCCGGATCGGCGGCGGCGCGGCGGTCATCCAGCAGTATCTGCGCGCCAGGCTGATCGACGAGCTCCACCTGGTGATCGCGCCGATGCTCATCGGGCGCGGGGAACGGCTGCTCGACAATCTCGGGGACGGAATCGACGGCTATCGGGTGTCCGAGCTGGTCGGCTCGTCGGCCGTCACGCACGCGGTGCTGGTCCGCCGCTGACGCTCGGCGGAATCAGGCGCTTGTCGCCGGCCTGGGCCCGGCAGCGTGCTTTCACTCCGCCCATCAGCCGGAACGGCCCGTCAGGTGAACTGACGGGCCGCCTGGAAAAGCGAGTGTGAATGCTGGTCAGCAGGTACGTCCGGTGTACCACGCACCGTCGATGTCCCCGGCGGCCCCGATCCAGGTGGTCCCCGGACCCACGCACTGCAACGTGTTCGGGCCCCAGTCGTCAATCTCGATCACGATGCGCGAGCCGTCGGTCGTGCAGTGGTTGTAGTAGGCATCGCTGGAGGTCTCGAAGAACCCGCAGGGATTGGGGAGAGCTGTATGCGCGGCGGAGGCGGAGGCCGCCGCCGTGGACGTTCCGAGGGCGAGGCCCACGGCCGCGATGAGGACAGGCAGGCGAAGACGAGCAGGCATGAAGACGACCTCCTGGAGGACTGGTGATCGCGCACCACTGCGCACCGACTCGATGTGTACGGAGAGTGTGTCTGCGAGTGCTCTGAGTAGTCCCGTCATTTCGCCTGTACGAGTGTCCTTCTTCATCAATTAGGGGGTGGGGCGTTTGAGTCCTGTCCTCGATGAGCGGCATCCTGGCCGACACTGACTACCGCCTACCGGCCTCATTTCAGGTGCCGGCCGAAGAACCGGTTCGTGTCCTCCAACTCGAACCACGGGGTGCCGGTGTGGCCGCCCAGATTGGCGTGCAGCGTCTTCTCCTTGGTGCCGAAGGCGTCGAACAGGTCCAGGGCGCGCTGCCGGGGGTTCCCTTCGTCGTCCCACTGCAGCAGGAACAGCAGCGGAACGGTGACCTGCCGGGCCTCCTCGCGCTGGGCGCGGGGCACGTAACCCCCGGCGAAGAAACAGGCGGCCGCGATGCGCGGCTCGACCACCGCCAGCCGAATGCCGACGGCGGTCCACCCCGAGTACCCGACCGGGCCGCCGATCTCAGGCAGCGCAAGGAGGGCGTCCAGGGTGGTCTGCCATTCCGGGACCGTCTTCTCGACCAGCGGGCCGACGAAGGACTCGAAGATCTCGTCGACCGGCTCGCCGGCCCGCATCGCGCGGCGGAGTTCGGCGCGGGCCTGCTCGTCGGCGGCGGAACGGGGACGGTCACCGCACCCGGCGGCGTCGATGGTGGCCACCGTGTAGCCACGCGCCGCGGTGTACCGGGCCCGGGCCACCAGCCGAGGATCCGCCTTGGGCAGGCCGTTGTTGTGGGCCGTCAGGATCAGCGGGGCCGGTGCGGATCCAGGTGTCCACAGGGTGCCGGGGATCTCGCCGAGGGTGAATTCGCGTTCGAGGACGCCGTCGTCGAGGCGCTGCTCGGAAGTGAATCGCATGGTCGTGCCTTTCGGGAGTGCGCTTGAACGGCGCTCCCGGACGACCTATCGCCCGACCACGACCCCGGAGGGGAGCACCCATGTCGATACGTTCACGGGTACCACCTCCTCGATCTCTCGCGCGGCCTCCGGAAAAGTAGCAGCGGCCGTCGCGGCCGGCCAACAGGTTTTGCGCAGGATCCGCTGCCGGGTACCACGCGCGACACCTCAACATGCGAGCCCACCAGTCCCGATGCCGGTTCCAGGGCGGCGAGGTTGAGGCGCACCGCGTGGCGCAGGCGCGTGAACTCGCCGACGGCGATGGCCGACAGGACACGGATGCGGCAGCGCGGGTGTCGCCGTCCACCCAGGCGCGGATCCCGTCTTCGTCCAGTCGCGTCCAGGGCGAGACCGGCCGCAGCGTCGAAGGCCTCGGTCGCGGGCGGCGGTTCCTTACATCGAGAACCTCGGCCCGGCACCCCGCTGGTCCGGCGGCCATGTCGGGTTGACCTGGACGTTGCGCCCCTGGTCCGGGCTCCCGCACACGAGTCCTGGGATTAGGCTGGCCGGATGCAGGACGAGTACCGCACCGTCGCCCGCGCGGGCACGCACGAGACCGAGGTCAACCGCTCCCGCTTCCTGTGCGCGCTCGCCCCGGCCGCCACCGAGCAGGAGGCGCAGGACTTCGTCGCCGCCATCCGCAAGGAGCACGCGGACGCCACGCACAACTGCTACGCGTACGTCATCGGCGCCGACGCGGCCGTCCAGAAGGCGAGCGACGACGGGGAACCAGGAGGCACGGCGGGCGTCCCCATGCTCCAGATGCTGCTGCGACGGGACATGCGGTACGTCGTCGCCGTCGTCACCCGCTACTACGGCGGCGTCAAGCTGGGCGCGGGCGGGCTGATCAGGGCGTACGGCGGCGCGGTGGGCGAGGCGCTGGACACGCTCGGGACCATCACGCGCAGGCGTTTCCGCCTCGCGACCGTGACCGTGGACCACCAGCGGGCCGGCAAGGTGCAGAACGACCTGCGGTCCACCGGGCGGGAGGTGCGCGACGTGCGCTACGGGGAGGCCGTCACGATCGAGATCGGGCTCCCGGACGCCGACGTGGACGCCTTCCGGGCGTGGCTGGCCGACGCCACCGCCGGGAGCGCCGGGTTCGAACTGGGCGGGGAGGCCTACGGGGACGCCGGCTCAGGACGGTGACGGCTCAGGACGGTGACGGCTCCGGCGTCAGCTTCTCCTCGCCGATCCGCGACCCCGACCGGTAGATGGTCACGACCCCGTCGTGGATCACATAGCGGTACGGGTCGTTCCGGGCCGTGTAGCCGTCGCCCGTCTCCTCGGCCTCCATCGCGATCCCCTTCTCCCGGCCGTCGCTGAACTCCCCGAAGTAGTACAGCGAGCCCGCAGCGGTGCGGCACAGGGTGATCTGCTTGTTCTTCGTACGGAAGGCCTCGACGAGTTCGGCGCCGTCGCCGTCGGGCAGTTCCGCCGCGATGCGGGCCGGGCAGGTGGCGGCGGACTCACCGGCGTCGGGGTCGTCCGAGTCCGAGTAGCCCCCGGAGTCCAAGAGGCCCGCACAGCCCTTGACCAGGAACATCAGCAGGCCCACCAGCATGAGGGCTCCGACGCAGCCGGAGCAGCCGGAGGTGCTCTTCTTGGCAGGCCTGTAGGCCGGAGGCGGCGTCGGCCGGGGAGCGTAGGGCGGCGCCGACCGCGGAGGCGTGACGGGTGTGGGGCGTGGGGCGGTCGGGCGATAGCCGGTGGCCGCGGACGAGGGGAAGAAGACCCCTTCCTCGGCCCGCCGTCCGTACGGGCTGCCGGACGAGGCGGTCGACCGGGCGCCGGCAGGACCGGGAGGGTACACCGACGACGTACCGGTGCGCGGAGGAGCGGCGGGCCCCGGGGTGGTCCGGTCGCGGGACGCCGAGGTGGTGGGCGGCGTCCGCTTGGGGGTGGGCTTCCTGGGCGTCGTCTTGCGCGCGGACGTCTTCTTCGCGCCCGGGGCCCCGGACGACGAGGTCCTGGGCGGTGTCCTGGGCGTGCTCTTCTTGGTGGCCGCCTTCCAGCCCGTGCCGCACACGATGCAGGACAAGTCCGTACGGGCGTTGTTCGTGTCGCACTTCGAGCAGCGCCAGTCGGACGAAGGACGGGAGACGGCCGGCCGCTTCGCGGCGGGACGGCCGCCACCCGTGCCGGAGCCCGCCGCCGGCTTCGGTGCGGACTTCGCCGCCGGCTTGGAACCGGACTCGGAACCGGACTTGGAGGGGGACTTCGAAGGGGACTTCGGCGCCGATCCGGACGTGGACTTCGGGGCGGCCGAGGCCGCGCGGGGCGCGGTGCCGCGCCGCGTACTGCCGCAGATCGTGCAGGACGCCTCCGCGGGACCGTTGTACGTGTCGCAGTCCGCACAACGCCAGTTGGCCGTTGCCGCCACGCCTCGACTCTCCTCCTCGTTCCGTCGCCCTACCGGGACGCCGGTGAACTTCCGTGCAGGTTTGGGTCGTTCAGCCGGGATCGGCTGCGATGCGCGCCATCACGTCCTGGAACAGTTCCTGGCTCTCGTCCGAGGCCGGTGCCACGAGCCAGTCGCGCGAGCCGGAGGGAACGCGCTGCAGTCCCTCCTCCTCGGCCGTGTCCTCGTGGTGGTCCGGGATCCCGTACTCGTCCCGCAGCGCGGCGGTGCACTGCTCGGCCCGGGGCACGAACGCTGCCGGGACGTCCGCGCGCACCACGATCACCCCGGGAACGGAACGTTCCGGAGCCCGTAGCTGGAAGATCCACTGGGCCCCGCCGTCGGGACCGTGCGGGACCAGCCGGATCGACACACAGTGATCGACCTTGGCCTCGACCGTGCAGAACCCGGGCCACAGCAGCGCCAACAGCCCTTCGGCGCACTCGAGGCGGAAGTCCTGCCAGTCCAGCTTCACAGGCTGTTCGCGATCGTCTCGATGATCTCGTCCATCTCGAACTCCTCCAGACCCTCACCGGCCTTGGAGGCGAAGTGGAGAGTGAGGTCCCACTCCTCGGCGATGGGGTCGGACCAGGGAGCCTGGTCCGGCGCGAACAGCACCAGCCGCTTGGCCGACTGCTCCATCACCGAGGTCTGGCTGCGGGCGTACCCCCACTGCTCGAACAGGTCGTCGATGCTGCTCGGGATGTTCTTCGGGTAGGTCGAGGCACTGGTGCCGACGGTGCCCAGCGGGTGGGCCGGGGCGTCGGTGAACATCACGATGACGTGCCGCCTGCGGTCGAGCCCCGTCTCCCAGGGCGAGTTGATGGCGAGGGCGAGCGCCTCCAGGCCCGATTCGGGGATGTCGCCGCCGCCGGAGGCGTCGATGCCACGGACGAACTGTTCGAAGTCCTTCGCCTGCGTGGGCAGATGCAGGAAGTCGGTCTGCTGGATGGCGTCCGAGGCGTCGTCGCCGAAGTCGCGGAACGCGATGACCTTCAGCCGGAGCTGGCTGATCGCCTTGCCCTTCTTGGCCATCACGTCGTTCAGCCGGTCGTGGAACTGCAGCGCGCTCGCCTTCACGTTGTCGAGGACGGGGAACATGCTGCCCGTCGCGTCGACACACAGCACGATGTCGACGGCGTACTGCAGATTGCCCTGGTACTGCTCGATGTTGGCGCTCATGCGGAGTCTCCCGGGTGGAACAGGCGCGGGTAGGGGTGGGTGTGTGCCGTCGTGCTCACGATGAGCCGCCGGTCGGGCCACGGCCACGGCCGCGGTCGCCGAGGTTGATCCGGACGCGGGAACGCGGCGGGGAGGTCGCCTCGGACGGCGGCGGGGCCGGTGTGGCCGACGGCGCGGCGGCCGGTGACTCGGCCGGCGATCCGGTGGCGGGCGCGTGGGCAGGCGAGCCGGTGGCGGGCGCGTCCTTCGCCGCGGCCGGCCGGCCCGCGCCGGACGTGCTCGGCGTGGTGCCCGGCCGGCCCGTCCCGGACGTGCTCGGCGTGGTACCCGGTCGGCCCGTCCCGGACGTGCTCGGTCCGGTGCCCGGCCGGCCGCCCGCCGATGTGAGATTGGCCTTGACCCTGCTGCGGGGCGCCGTGTCGGTCGGCTTCCCGGTGGACGGTGTGCTCCTGGCGGAGGGTTTCCGGGACGTGCCCGGGCGCCGGGGCTGGAGGGCGCAGACCTTCGGGTCGTCCAGCGACTTCAGGAACGTGGTGATCCGTGGCCGGCTGCCGGGAGCCCGGGCGGTCATGGCGCGCAGCAGACCGAGCATGGCGTCGGACAACCGTGTGTCGAGGTCCAGCTGCTCACCCGCGTTGACCGCGTCGGCCGGTGATCCGTACCGCTTGTCGTGGTGCGGGAGTTCGCCCGTCAGGTACAGGTGGGTCATCAGACCGAGCGCGAACACGTCCACGGCACAGGTCAGGTGTTCCGGGCCGACCGACTCGTCGCGCTGCATGTAGCGGCGCCACTCGGGGGCCCCGTACACCGAGTCGCCCGCGATGTCGTCCGGGGCCGGCGGGCTCCCGGAGACGTACGAGTCGTCGAAGTCGATCAGCTTCGCGGTGTGGAAGGCGGCCCCGTCCCGCTTCTGCACGAGTACGTTCAGCGGCTTGAGGTCGCCGTGCACGATGCCGATGTCGTGCAGCTGCTTCAGACTCATGCCGAGCGTCTTGAGCAGCACCGTCTTCTGCCGCGGCTCCAGGGCCTGCGGCTTCTCCAGACTGGAGGTGTCGATCCGCTCGGTGACCTTGTAGTACGTGCTGCCCTCGTGGAAGAAGCCGGTGGCGAGCACCAGGTTGCCGCCACCGCGTGCGTCCGGACGCAGCCGTTCCATGATCGTGCGGTGCCGTTGCTCGAACTCCGCGGCGAGCTGGCGGCGGATCCGCAGACTCGGCGTGTCACGCGTGTCGTCGTCACGGGGGCGCTTGGGCTCCAGGAACCTCTTGATGAAGTACTGGCCGCCGTCCTTCTCGGCGAACGCCCATATGCACTTCCCGCCGTTGGCGTTCGTGGGCTCGCTGGTGATGCGGTAGCCCCCGATCACATCGCCCTTCTTCATGCGTGCTCCTCGGGTGCCGGGGGCAGATGGGTCTCGTAGCCGGACCGGTAGGCGTGCCAGGTCCTGTTCTGCCAGTCGCGCACCCGGGCCGACAGCTCGGCGGGATCCTGCGGCACGGCCGACGGCTCGTCGGCGGCACCGGGGGCGAGCCGGTCCAGGCCGCGCGGGCGGGTGCGTACGTAGCGTTCGGTCACCTCCTGGAGGCGGGCCGCGAACGTGCCGCGCAACTCCTCGAAACCGCGGTATCCGAGCGCGAGTACGGCGATGGAGGCGTCGTCCGCCGTGTAGCTCTGCACCTCGCGCCGGATCCGGTCGGCCCACTCGTCCTCGTGCCGGGCCTCGTGCAGAGTGCGCAGCAGCAGGGACTCGAAGTCGGCCGGTGTGTGGACGTAGCCGAAGAAGCCGTCGGTGGCGGCGACCAGCACGCAGGGCAGCCGACAGGTCAGCCGCCGGCTGTCGATCTCGAACTCACGGTCCGCGCACACCAGGTTGGTCATCGGCGGATCCGTGCGCAGGAGTTCCAGGGCGTCGCTCTCCCGGGTGTGGTCGCGGGTCAGCACCTGCAGTCCGGTGTCCGGGCGCAGCACGTACGCGCGCGAGTCACCGGCCCACAGGGGCTGGAGTTCCAGCTCGTCGGGGGAGGCGGCCAGACGGTAGTGCACGGCGGCGAGCGTGGTGGGCAGCTGGCGGCGCATGGTGCCGCCGATCTTGCTGCGGCGCTGCGGCGCGGAGGCGAGGAAGTACCTCAGGTACTCGCGCAGGCTCTCCGGGTCGGCAGGTTCGCCGCCGGTCGCCACCTCGCGGAACCAGCAGTCCGTGGCCAGCCGCGCCACCCGCGCACCGGCCCACGCGCCGGTGCGGGACGTGCCGTCGGACGCCTGCCACACGGGTGCCGCTCCGGCGCCGCCGGAGCCGTCGAACACCGCGAGCAGGCCCTGTGCGCTGTGCCAGTGGTGGGCGACGAACGGATCGGCGTCCTCCCCACGGCCCGGCACCCGCTCGGTCCACACGGACAGCGCCAGCAGCCCTTCCCGGGTCTCCCGCCAGATCCGCTGTGGCACGGGGCCGTTCACGCGTGCGGAAGGCACCGGTGGCCGGGCCTCCTCCGGGGCCGCGGGGCCGGCCGGGTCGGCGGGGCCGACGG
>NZ_VJZE01000138.1 GCF_009377205.1 Streptomyces phyllanthi | reverse complement strand
CCCCGGCCGCCAACCCCGACGCCGAGATGACCCAGGTGGTCCGACCGTGAACAAGCCCCTGCGCCGGATCGCGCTCTTCTGCGGGCTCCTCGTGCTCGCCCTGCTGATCCGCGACAACTGGATCCAGTACGTCCAGGCCGACTCGCTGCGGACGGACAAGGAAAACCGTCGCGTTTCCATCGAGCGTTACGCCACCAAGCGCGGCGACATCATCGTCGACGGCAAGGCCATCACAGGGTCGGTCGCGACCAAGGGAACCGACTTCAAGTACAAGCGCACCTGGAAGAACGGCGAGATGTGGGCGCCGATCACCGGCTACTCCTCCCAGGCCGTGGGCGCCTCGCAGTTGGAGAACCTCGAGGACGGCATCCTCACCGGTAACGACGACCGGCTCTTCTTCCGCAACACCCTCGACATGCTCACGGGGAAGAAGAAGGAGGGCGGCAGCGTCGTCACCACCCTCAGCGCCGCCGCGCAGAAGGCGGCCTTCGAGGGCCTTGGTGACAAGAAGGGCGCGGTCGCCGCGCTCGACCCGTCCACGGGCGCGATCCTCGCGCTGGCCTCCACGCCGTCGTACGACCCGTCCACCTTCGCCGGCGTCAGCAACAAGGACGCCGAGACCTTCACCAAGCTGGACAAGGACGAGGACAAGCCGATGCTCAACCGGGCGCTGCGCGAGGCGTATCCGCCCGGTTCGACCTTCAAGGTGGTCACGGCCGCCGCGGCGCTGGAGAACGGCAAGGTCGACGGCATCGACGAGGCCACGGACACCGAGGACCCGTACCGGCTGCCCGGGACGTCCACCAACCTCACCAACGAGCACGGCGAGTGCGAGAACGCCACCCTGCGCTACGCGCTGATGGTGTCCTGCAACACGGTCTTCGCCAAGCTCAGCGACGACGTCGGCAACGAGAAGATGATCGAGCAGTCCGAGAAGTTCGGCTTCAACAACCCGAAGCTCGACACCCCGGTCCGTGCCGCCGAGAGCGTCTACCCCGAGGACAACGAGCCGCAGAACGCCATGGACGGCATCGGCCAGGCCTCCAACCGCGCCACTCCGCTGCAGATGGCCATGGTCGCCTCCGCGGTCGCCAACGACGGCAAGCTGATGAAGCCGTACATGGTCGAGGAGCTGAAGGCGGCGAACCTGGACACCATCGAGAAGCACCAGCCCGAGGAGCTCTCGCAGGCCGTGTCCGGCGAAACCGCGCAGCAGCTCCAGAAGATGATGGAGACGGTCGTCAGCGACCCCCAGGGCACCGGCGGCAGGGCGAAGATCTCCGGCGTCACCGTCGGCGGCAAGACCGGTACCGCCCAGCACGGTCTCAACAACAGCAAGAACCCGTACGCGTGGTTCATCTCATACGCCAAGCTCAGCGACGGCAGCGCGCCGGTCGCCGTGGCCGTGGTGGTCGAGGACAGCAACGCCGAGCGTGACGACATCTCCGGTGGAGGTCTCGCCGCTCCGATTGCGAAGAGCGTGATGGAGGCGGTCATCAACAGCAAGAAGTGACCCCTGTCACGTCGCACTCACAACAGCGCATGTTGCGATACCGGTCCTGTATCGGGTGACGCGACCGGCCAGGTCACGTAAGGCGATCCGGGTACCGTATGCCCGGACAGCACACCGCCGGACCACACGTGGGTGCGGTCGGGACCGACGGAGAGGGCTGGTAGGAAGCTATGGAAGAGCCGCGTCGCCTCGGCGGCCGGTACGAGCTGGGCCAGGTGCTCGGCCGTGGTGGCATGGCCGAGGTCTACCTCGCTATGGACACTCGCCTCGGCCGCACCGTGGCGGTGAAGACGCTGCGCGCGGACCTCGCGCGCGATCCCACCTTCCAGGCCCGGTTCCGCCGGGAGGCCCAGTCGGCCGCCTCGCTCAACCACCCCGCGATCGTCGCGGTCTACGACACGGGCGAGGACTACATCGACGGGGTCTCGATCCCGTACATCGTCATGGAGTACGTCGACGGCTCCACGCTCCGTGAGCTTCTGCACAGCGGCCGCAAGCTGCTGCCGGAGCGGGCCATGGAGATGACCATCGGCATCCTCCAGGGTCTGGAGTACGCCCACCGCAACGGCATCGTCCACCGCGACATCAAGCCGGCCAACGTCATGCTGACGCGCACCGGCCAGGTCAAGGTGATGGACTTCGGCATCGCCCGCGCCATGGGTGACTCCGGTATGACGATGACGCAGACGGCCGCGGTCATCGGCACCGCCCAGTACCTGTCTCCCGAGCAGGCGAAGGGCGAGCAGGTGGACGCGCGGTCCGACCTGTATTCGACCGGCTGTCTGCTCTACGAGCTGTTGACGGTCCGTCCGCCCTTCATTGGCGACTCCCCGGTGGCGGTGGCCTACCAGCACGTACGGGAAGAGGCCCAGCCGCCGAGCGTCTTCGACCCCGAGATCACGCCCGAGATGGACGCGATCGTGCTGAAGGCGCTGGTCAAGGACCCGGACTACCGCTACCAGTCCGCCGACGAGATGCGTGCCGACATCGAGGCCTGCCTCGACGGCCAGCCGGTCGCGGCCACCGCCGCCATGGGATCGGTCGGCTACGGCGCCTACCCGGACGACCAGCCGACGACGGCCCTGCGCGCCACGGACGCGGGGGCGACCACCATGCTCCCGCCGATGAACCCGGACGACGGCGGCTTCGGCTACGACGACCGCCGCGACCGGCGCCGGCAGAGAAAGAACAACACCTCGACGATCCTGCTGGTCGTCGCGGGCGCCCTGGTCCTGGTCGGCGCGATCCTGATCGGCAAGTGGGCGTTCGACGGCCAGAACACGAGCGGCGACACCTTCAACGCACCCAACTTCGTCGGTGTGTCCCAGGCCGAGGCCAAGCGAATGGCGACCAACGTCGAGTTGAAGCTGTCGACCACCGAGAAGGCCTGCGAGGACCAGAAGAAGGGCTTCGTCTGCGAGCAGAACCCGGCGGCCGACGCCCAGGTCAAGAAGGGCGACACCATCCAGCTGGTGCTGTCGACGGGCGCGCCCAAGGTGACGGTGCCGGATGTCCAGGGCCTGTCCTACGAGGAGGCCGAGTCCCAGCTCGAGGAGAAGGGCTTCACCGTCGAGCAGAAGACGGAGGAGTCCGACCGCACGAAGGGCACCGTGATCGGTCAGGACCCCGAGGGCGACAGCAAGGTCGCGAAGGGCTCCACGATCACTCTCACCGTCGCCAAGGAAGAGGCACAGTCGGTGGTCCCGGACGTCAAGGGCCAAAGCTGTGACGATGCCAGGAAACGGATGGAGGAGAACGACCTCACGGGCACGTGCACCGAGGTGGAGACCGAGGACGACAACCTGGTCGGCAAGGTCGTCGCCACCTCACCGCAGGCCGGTACCCCGGTCGACAAGAACTCCACGGTGAGCATCCAGATCGGCAAGAAGGCCGAGCAGCAGACGGTGACCGTACCGACGCTCACCGGTCAGCGCCTGAAGGACGCCAGGAAGGCCATCGAGGACGCGGGTCTGCAGGTCGGCAACATCAACGGCTCGCAGAACGACGACGCCATCGTCCTCGCCCAGGACCCGCAGGCCAACAGCCAGGTCCCCGAGGGCACCACGGTGAACCTCACGGCCGTGGACCAGGCGGACGGCAACAACGGAGGCAACAACAACGGAGGCGGCTTCTTCGGAGGCTTCACCGGAACGTCGGCCCGCGAGGAGGACTGACCCCGCCTGCTTCAGGAAAGCCCCGGCACCGTTCAGCATGGTGCCGGGGCTCCTCTCATGTACAACCGCCGGCCGAAATGTCGGGATAGACAAGGAACGCGGCTCCCTGTGGCCGACCGATCCGGCACGTAGCGGGTCCGGCTTTGTCGCAGCGAAAATCACACCCTCGTCATTGTCACCCGCTGGACGCGCTGGCAGATCAGTTTGTTGCTGAACTCAAAAAGCCCCAGAAACGACAACATCGCCAAATCAACCGCGCCATCCGTGACAACCCCGAACGAGCCCTCCCCACCCCTGGGTATCACCAACAACCCAGCCCTCTCCGGAACTTGATCACGCCCTGTGCGAGAGATCGTTGACGGCTTTGCTGGAATCGAAGAGCCTGCGCAACGGCGTGCTGGAGGCCAGCGGTTACCACCTGCTGACAGGCGAAGAACTGAGGTCCTTCAAGGACCTCAGTGGAATCCAGTCACGCACACGATCCCTGGCACTCTTCTCCCTCCGAGCCGTCCTCAACATCGCCTGCTCCGTGGCAGCGAAGTCGCACGTCAGGTGTGTGTCCGAAGTGACCGCGGCATCGACATCACCGCACGCACCGCCGACGGACGCACTGTCGCCGTCCAGTGCAAGAACCGAGCCGGCCGCTGGATCGTCCCAAGTGCCGACATGCAGAAGTTCGGCCGGTGCCGCAAAAGCCGTCGACCGGGTCGATGTCGCGCTGTTCGTCGCCACCTGCGAGTTCAGCCGAGAAGCTCAGGCGATCGCCGATCTGAGTGGGGTCATCACCGTGAGCCGCAACGAGTTGGAGGAGTGGAGCGCCGGAGTGCGTCTCAAGGCACTGCGATAGGCGTACACAAGAGAGGCCCGAAGCCGCAAGGGTAAGTTGCGGCTTCGGGCCTCAGTCATGGTAGGCGACAGAGCTCAGCACAGGAGCTCAGTCACCTCACCGCAGTTCCTTCGGCAACGTCCGGTCCCCGTCCACCTTCTCCACCCGGTCCAGCTCCCCCCACACGATGTACCGGTACTGGGAGGTGTACACGGGCGTGCAGGTCGTCAGCGTGATGTATCGGCCCGGCTTCTTCCTGCCCGACTCCTTCGGGACGGGCGCCAGGACCTTGACGTTGTACTTAGAGGTCTGGGGGAGGATCGAGTAGACCTTGTAGACGTACCAGTCGTCCTTGGTCTCGAAGACGATCGGGTCGCCCTTCTCGATCCTGTCGATGCTGTGGAACTTGGCGCCGTGGCCGTCGCGGTGGGCGGCGAGGGAGAAGTTGCCGTTCTTGCCGCTCGTCGGCAGGGTCGCCTTGACGGGGTCGGTGTAGTAGCCGGCCACACCGTCGTTCAGCAGCTTCGCCGACGTGCCCTTGCGGATCAGGATCTCGTCCTTCGTCATCGACGGGACGTGCAGGAAGCCGATGCCGTTCCTCGTGTCGAGGGCCCCGGGACCGGTGTCCCTGTCCTCCGCCCAAGTGTCACGGACCTTGTCGCCCTGCTTGTCCGCCTCACGGTCGGCGACGACGTTCGTCCACCACAGCGAGTAGACGACGAACAGTCCGAGGACCAGTCCCGCGGTGATGAGAAGCTCACCGACGACGCTGACCGCCATCGCGATCCGGCCCAACCTGCGGCGCGGCGTCCCTGCCGGGGATACTGCCGGGGCCGTGGTCACCGGCGCGTCGGTCCGCTCCTCCTCCTGGTCGCCCTGCTCGTCGTGCTGCTGCTCCCCGTGCTCGGTGGTCGCTGCCACTGCATCTGCCCCGTCTGTTCCTGGTACCGCGTCGTCCTGCCGGCCGGGCTCCCCAGGCCGACGGGACGCGTTCACTGGACGAGCGCGTCCGGTTTGCCCTTGCTGCGCGGCCGTTCCTCCACCATCTTGCCCCACACGATCATCCGGTACTTGCTGGTGAACTCCGGCGTACAGGTGGTCAGCGTGATGTAGCGGCCCGCCTTCGTGAATCCGGATCCCGCGGGGACCGGATCGAGGACTCGGACGTTCGACGGAGACGTCACCGGCAGGATCGAGGCCATGTCGTAGACGTAGTACGTGTCCCGTGTCTCGACCACGATCGGATCGCCGGGCTTGAGGCGGTTGATGTACCGGAAGGGCTCGCCGTGCGTGTTGCGGTGCCCCGCGATACCGAAGTTGCCCGTCTTCTCCTCGGGCATCGCCGTCTTGATGCTGTCCGCGTCGTAGTGCCCGACCATGCCGCGGTCCAGGACCTTCGACTTGCTGATGCCCTCCGCGATCGGCACGACCACGTCCAGCTTCGGGATGTGCAGGATGGCGAAGCCCTGTCCGGGCTGGAACACCCCCGGCGCGCGCTTGCCGCTGGCCCACTCCTCCTGGAGAGTGGTCGTTTCCCTGCCCGCCTGCTGCTGCGCCCGGATGTTCGACCACCACAACTGGTACGTCACGAACAGCAGCATCACCACGCCGGTGGTGATGAACACCTCACCGATCATCCGGCTCGCGAGGACACCCGCGCTGGGCCTGCTCGCCCGCGCCGCCCTCCGGGCCTCCACCCGCGACCGGGGCGCCGCTAAGGGCGTCCCGTCGGCCCTCTCGCCCTCCAGAGCGCCGTGCCGAGCCCTCCCCGCCGTTCCCGCCGCTCCAGCGCCTCCACGGCCGCTGTGGGCCCCGTGGGCGCCATGAGCGCCTCCGGAGGCCCCTCCGTGCCGCCCGTGCCGCTTCGTGGCCTTCCTACGGGCCGCACGGCCTCCGGAGGCCATCTCGTCGGCCGCCTCGGCCGCTCGCCGCGCGTCCTCCACCCGCAACGCCACGGTCTCCTCGTCGAGCGGCAGGGGCCGGTATCCGGCCGTCCTCTCGTCGACCTCCGGATGCCCGAGCCCCGCCGCCTCGTACACGCCCCCGTACGGGGTTTGCGGGCGAGGCGTCCCGTACGGGGACGGGGACGGGGAGACGGGCTCGTACGGAGCCGGACGCGTGGGCTCGTACGCGGGCCTCAGACCGTCCGGCCCGTACGGCGGCGGCTCCTGCTGCTGCGCGTACCGCTGTCCGCTCCAGTCCTCGCCGTACCAGGTGCGCTGCGACTCCTGTGCTGCCTGGCGTTCGGAAGCCGCCTGGGGCAGCGGATCGGTGAGCGGGTCCGCGAGCCCCTCCACCGCCACTTCCAGGGGGTCCGCCTCGAACACCTCCGCCTCGAACGCGTCGGCTCCCCCGTACGCGGCCTCGCCGCCGTAGGGGGAGCTGTCGCGCTCGGGGCGCAGCGCCGTCACGCCGTGGCCCTGCCCACCACCGGGGCGAGCCCTGCCGACCGGGCCACGGCGTCCTGGTCACCGCACTCCACCAGCCAGTTGGCGAGCATCCGGTGCCCGTGCTCGGTCAGCACCGACTCGGGGTGGAACTGCACCCCCTCCACCGGGAGTTCACGGTGCCTCAGGCCCATGATGATCCCGTCGTGCGTGCGTGCCGTGACCTCCAGCTCGTTCGGCACGGTCGCCGGTTCGGCGGCCAGCGAGTGGTAACGGGTCGCGGTGAAGGGGGAGGGCAGCCCAGCGAAGACCCCCCGACCCGCGTGCTCCACGGGGGACGTCTTGCCGTGCAGCAGCTCGGGCGCGCGGTCCACGACACCGCCGTACGCCACCTGCATCGACTGCATCCCGAGGCAGACCCCGAAGACGGGCACGCCGGTCGCCGCGCAGTGGCGCACCATGTCGACGCATACGCCCGCCTCTTCGGGCGTACCCGGTCCGGGCGACAGCAGCACACCGTCGAACCCGTCCTGCGCGTGGGTGGTCGCCACCTCGTCGTTGCGGAGCACCTCGCACTCGGCACCCAGCTGGTACAGGTACTGGACCAGGTTGAAGACGAAGCTGTCGTAGTTGTCGACGACGAGAATCCGGGCGCTCACTGGTCGTTCACCGTCACATCGTTGAAGGGCAGGAGGGGCTCGGCCCAGGGAAAGACGTACTGGAAAAGGACATAGACCACAAGCAGGGCCAGTGCGAGGGAAATCAACGCCTTCACCCACGCGTTGCCCGGGAGATGCCGCCAGATCCAGCCGTACATGCCGTCCCTTCCCTCACACCACGGCACAGACTCACGCCGTCACGTCACCAGACTAACGGCGCAACGCCTCCGGTTTCCCTTCCTCCACAGGCTGTGTGGCGTCAAGGTGCGCCCACACGATCAGCCGATGGCTGTGCCCCCACTCCGGTTCACAGGTGGTCAGCGTCAGATAACGGCCTGGACGTGTGTACCCCGACTTACGTGGCACAGGATCGATCACCTCAATGTCCGTGGGCAGGGTTTTGTACGGCCCCTTGTCGATCCGATACGTGAACCAGGTCACCCCGTCGGTCAGCACCACCGCGTCGCCGGCGCGCAGCTTGGGGAAGTCCTTGAACGGGTCGCCGTACGTGCGGCGATGGCCGGCCACGGCGAAGTTCCCCTTCCGCCCGAGACGTGCCGTGTTCGCGTAGTGGCCCAGGCCCTTCTTGAGGGTGTTCACCTTCGTGCCCTCGAGCACGGGCTTGTTCCACGTGAAACCAAGACGGGGGATGTACATGAGAGCGAAGGGTTCGCCGTCCTTGTACGGTCCGGGCTTCGTGTTCGCGGGAGCGGCCGGACTTCCCGGTGCGGGCGACTGCTTCACGGTGCCCTTCGACCAGCGCTCCTGGAGTCGGTCGACCTGCCGGTCCATCGCGCTGTCGGCCTTCACGCCCGTCCAGAACAGCACGTACGCCACGAAGAGCACGATCAGGGTGCCGATGGTGATGCACAGTTCACTGACGGTCCTGACGATCACGCGCACCGGCGGCTCCTGAACGGCCAAAGCAGCTGACCCCCCAGGCGGTTGGCGGCCCGGACGGTCTACTCGACGGGTTTCGCGTAGTGCAGATCCACTGTGCCCGAGTAGCCGGGAAGAGTCACCGGCCCGTCCTCGGTGACTTTCCAGCCGAGCCCGTAGACGTTGACGTAGACCATGTAGTTCTGGATCGCGGGGGAGGCGGTGAGGGCCTTCTGCAGCTTCTCCGGGTCGCCGACCGCCTGGACCTTGTACGGGGGCGAGTAGACGCGGCCCTGGAGGATCAGGGTGTTGCCGACACAGCGCACGGCACTGGTGGAGATCAGCCGCTGGTCCATGACCTTGATGCCCTTGGCGCCGCCCTGCCACAGGGCGTTCACCACGGCCTGAAGGTCCTGCTGGTGGATGACCAGGTAGTCGGGTTGCGGCGCGGGGTAACCGGGCAGTTTGGCGGTGGCGTTTGGCGGGGCGTCGTCGAGGGTGACCGTGATGGCCTCGCCCTTGAGCTTCTGGGTGCCGGCGTTCTTCTCCAGCGCCTTGATCCTGTCGTCGTCGGCCTTGGTGTTGCCGTCGTCGCGCTCGGCGAGGGCCTCGACCTCGCCTCGGAGGGCCGCGTTGGACTCGTCGAGCTGACCGTTCTTCTGGCTGCGCTCGTGGATGAGGTCGGAGAGCTTCAGCAGGGAGCTGTCGGTGCGGATGTTGGTTCCCTTGGCCGTGTTGAAGCTCGTGAAGAAGATCAGCCCGGCAAGGGCGAACACGGCCACGGTGAGCACTCTCACCGGCCGGAACCTGGATCCGGAGCCCTTGGCGGCGGGATCGGCGGAACCCGTGTCCGGTGTGCGGTCGGAACCCGTCCCGGACGGGTCGGCCGCGCCCACCCGGGGTGTGTCGGCGGAATTGCTCAACGTACCCTTATCTCCTTCGGCGCCGCGGAAGCACTACGCTAACGGACGCCCGGGGGAGCATTCAGTGTCCCCTTGTACGCTGCCCTGGGACCCGCCCCAGTTCCCTGCGCGGCCACGCAGCGCATCGACAGGAGAGACCCTCGTGCCGAAGTCACGTATCCGCAAGAAGGCCGACTACACGCCGCCGCCGACCAAGCAGGCAACGAACATCAAGCTGAACAGCCGTGGCTGGGTCGCCCCCGTCATGCTGGCCTTGTTCGTCATCGGCCTCGCATGGATCGTCGTCTTCTACGTCACCGACGGTTCGCTGCCCATCGACTCGCTCGGCAACTGGAACATCGTGGTCGGTTTCGGCTTCATCGCGGCGGGATTCGGCGTCTCCACCCAGTGGAAGTAGCCCGCCCGGACAGCTGGTACGGCAGGTGACGTGAGGCTCGCCACATGGTGAACCCAGCTCTGCCCATGGCTATCCACCGAGTTATCCACAGGCGTTTTCCACATGGGGAAAAAGAACGACGATCTGTGGATAACCTGTCGGGCATTGACGCCGGTACGACAGAAGCACCGACCTCCGCAAGCATGTTCGCCCCCTGCCTCACCTGCGAAAACTCGGGTGAGCGCCAGGGGGCACAGCTGTTCCCGCACCCTATGCACAAGATCCGCCACGGTCTGTGGACAAACATCCGTTCAGCCAGCCCCGGGCCCAGGAACCCTCTCAGGTGAGCTGGGCCGTCCTGACCAGCGTCGCGAGCACCACCGCGGCCAGAACCAGAGCGCAGACGCCGTACTGGATCAGAGCACGGCGCTCACGCGGCGCGTGCACCATCGCGTAGCCCATCACCACACCGCCGACGAGCCCGCCGACATGCGCCTGCCAGGAGATGTTGAACCCCGGGCTGAACGTGAAGATCAGGTTGATCACCAGCAGCACGATGATCGGCCGCATGTCGTAGTTGAGCCGGCGCATCAGGACCGCGGTCGCGCCGAAGAGACCGAAGATGGCGCCCGAGGCACCCAGCGAGGGCTGGTTGGCGTCGGCGAGCAGATAGGTGAGGGCACTGCCCGCGAGGCCGGAGACCAGGTAGACGACGAGATAGCGGACGCGGCCGAGGGCCTCTTCCAGAGGGCCGCCGATCCACCACAGGCTGAGCATGTTGAACATGATGTGGACATAGCCGCTGTGCAGGAACATCGCCGTCAGCAGCCGGTACCACTGCCCGTCGGCGACGCCCTCGATCGAGCCGAGGTGCTGCACATACGCCAGGCCGATGAGGTCGAAGCGGTCGGTGAAGCGGTCGCCGAGGGAGAGCTGGAGCAGGAAGAGCAGGATGTTGATGCCGAGGAGCGCCTTGGTGAGGAGCCGGGGATCGGCGGTGACGGGGCCTCCGGCGAGGGTGCGCGGCCGGGAGGCGCTGGGGGCGTGGTCCGTACCGGAGCCGCCGCGGACGCACTCGGGGCACTGGAAGCCAACGGAGGCGCTCACCATGCACTCCGGGCAGATCGGCCGCTCGCAGCGGGTGCAGCGCACGCCGGTCTCCCGGCCCGGGTGCCGGTAGCAGCCGGGCACGCTGTGGGCGTCCTGCGGTCCCTGGTCCTGCGGCCCCTGCGGGCTGCCCGGCGCCTGGTCCATGGGGTCCCCTCAATCTCCGTACGTCGGCACGCGGCGGGCGCACGAGGATCAGTACACGCAACGCCGCGCCCCGCTCATCCTTACGGTTGAGCGGGGCGATTGGTTCCCTTCGGGCCGTGCGGGCCCTTTCGGGGTGCTGCGAGCGGTTTGAGCTGCTCGGCGTCGGCGGGCGTCGAGGGCTCAGCCCTTGCGGGTCTCGACGACGACCGACTCGATGACGACCTCGTTGACCGGGCGGTCGGTGCGGGGGTTGGTCTGGGTGGTCGCGATGGAGTCGACGACCTTCTGGCTGGCCCCGTCGACGACCTCACCGAAGATGGTGTGCTTGCGGTTCAGCCAGGCCGTCGGGGAGACGGTGATGAAGAACTGCGAGCCGTTGGTGCCCGGGCCTGCGTTGGCCATGGCCAGCAGGTAGGGCTTGTCGAAAGCGAGGTCCGGGTGGAACTCGTCCTCGAACTGGTAGCCGGGGCCGCCGGTGCCGTTGCCCAGCGGGTCACCGCCCTGGATCATGAATCCGCTGATCACCCGGTGGAAGACCGTGCCGTCGTAGAGCTTGTCCGTGGACTTCTCGCCCGTTGCCGGGTTGGTCCACTCACGCTCGCCCTGGGCGAGCTCGACGAAGTTCCGGACCGTCTTGGGCGCGTGGTTCGGCAGCAGCCGCACCTCGATGTCGCCATGGTTGGTCTTCAGGGTGGCGTAAAGCTGCTCAGCCACGATCTGCCTTCCGTTGTCCCTCTGTGACTTACCTGATCCTCGCACGGACGGCGCCGTGCGTCGCCCGGCCTCCACATCCGAGCGAAGATCGGGGGGTCGATCTTGCGATTCCGGTAACTCGTACGTCCGGATTCCGGGCCGCGCTCGCAGAAAACCGGTCGAGTGGTCCCGGACAGGAGCGCGCGACGACGATTCGTGGCATCGTCGTCGACAAGCTCCTGTTGCCCCGTATTCATCCGCTATTGGATGTGATCGTCTCTCCACATCCAACCTTCCACCGCACCCGCACTCGTACCCGACCCGCACTGAACCCCATGGACATCTCACATAGCCCGTAACGGCCTCGGTACCGACCCCGTACCGATCACCGGCCCCGCGCCGGTATCAGTACCCGCCCCGGCGGCGTGACCCGGATGCGCGCCCTCACATGCCCGGGAGCGTTTGGGCAGGCATGATCCGTAAAAGGGTGGAAAGTCGAAATACCGTACGCCACCGAGGAGGAGGATCCCGTGACCCGCAAAGACAGCGTGCGCACAGCGGCCGAGTCGGCGAAGGACAGCGTGCGGCACGCCGCGGACGTGGTGGCGCCCTACGCCGACACGGCCAAGGACAAGGCCACGCACTACACCCGCGAAGCCCGCGTACTGCTGGCGCCCAAGGTGTCGCAGGCCGCGGAGCAGGCCCGCCATCAGTACGGAGCCCATGTGGCCCCACGGCTGGAACAGGCCCGCTCTCATGTGCCGCCGAAGGTCGACCACGCGGCCCATGAGGCCGCTGCCCGCACCCGCAAGGCGGCCCGGCAGGCCGCCGTGTACACCGCGCCTCGTGTGGAGCGGGCCATCGCCGCGGCCGGGCCCGTCCGGGAGGAGGCCGCGTCCCGCAGCGCCGCGGCGCTGGCCGCACTGCGCGGGCAGGTCTCTCCCCAGCAGATCCAGAAGCTGGTCCGCAGGCAGCGGCGCCGGGCCAGGATCGGCCGGATCGCCAAGGGACTGGTCACCCTGGGTGCCGTCGCGGGCGGTGCTTTCGCCGCCTGGAAGTGGTGGGACAAGCAGGCCAACCCCGACTGGCTGGTCGAGCCCCCCGCCGCCACCGAGGTCCCTGACACCGGTCACCTCTCGTCGGTCGACGGCAGCGGCCACTCCTCCCTCGACCCCGAGGTCCAGGCCAAGGAGGCCGAGGAGGAAGCTTCGAACAGGGACGACCGCCGCTGAGTGGGATCGCCGAGCGGTTCTGACCTGCAGGCGGTTCCGACTGATGAGCCGTTCCGGCCGAGTGCCGGACTCCGGGCGTTCCGCCCGGCGAGCGACACCGATCCACCAGGCATCAACAGCGCTGTGGGGCAGGAGGCTTGAGACCCTCCTGCCCCACAGCGCTGTTTCACGTGGAACATCCCCACCGGAACGCATCGATCCGATTGCGGAGAGTTTCAGGACGTGACACCCGGCCGACCCTGTGACGCAGCCCACAGTTTTCGCACATGCGCACGCCAGGGCAGCCTCCCCCTCCCCACCTCGGAAGACCCCTCATTCCTGCTCTTCCAGCACAGATAGCGATCGCGACGAGCCACCGGGCGGCACGCACCCGTCCCGGCACACGGCATCGCACAGGGCAGACACGAAACGACCGGCCTGGTCGTCCTAGGACGACCAGGCCGGTCATGGGTGTGGAGCCTAGGGGAGTCGAACCCCTGACATCTGCCATGCAAAGACAGCGCTCTACCAACTGAGCTAAGGCCCCGGAAGGTAAGCGTCCACCCGGAGGATTCCGCCACCGGCTGGCGCCGCAGACCAGAGTACCGGGTCACCCCCGGTATCTCGCAAAAAGATTGGGGGTCCCAGTAAACGACCACTCTCCGTAAGATGCTCGTCGTGGTTCGCTACAGCGAACCGCGGTATTTGGGGAAGCGATGGGGAGACGCAATGGACGCCGCACAGCAGGAAGCGACCGCAAGAGCCCGGGAGCTGCAGCGGAACTGGTACGGGGAGCCGCTGGGGGCGCTCTTCCGTAAGCTCATAGACGACCTGGGCCTCAACCAGGCTCGTCTCGCGGGGGTGCTGGGCCTGTCCGCACCGATGCTGTCGCAGCTGATGAGTGGTCAGCGCGCCAAGATCGGCAATCCTGCGGTGGTCCAGCGGGTGCAGTTGCTGCAGGACCTGGCGGGGCAGGTCGCGGACGGCAGCGTGAGCGCCGTGGAGGCAACCGAGCGCATGGACGAGATCAAGAAGTCGCAGGGGGGTTCGGTGCTCAGCAACACCACGCAGTCGACGACGAGTTCGGGGGCACCCACGGTCAAGCGGGTGGTCCGTGAGATCCAGTCGCTGCTGCGCTCGGTGGCGGCCGCGGGCGACATCATAGAAGCGGCGGACACCCTCGCCCCAACCCACCCGGAACTGGCAGAGTTCCTCCGGGTGTACGGCGCGGGCCGCACCTCCGACGCGGTCACCCACTACCAGACACACCAGAACTGAGCCCAAGTCCCGGTCGCCGAAGGGGGTTCGGCGACCGGGCGGACGACAGGGAGCACGAGCAAGCTCGACCAGAGCCGCGGGAGAACGGAGCGGACACAGCCAACGCGGACGTACGACGCATGGCAAGACGGTCAACTCCCGCGGAGAAGCCGAAGAGAGCCCAAGCAGCTCGAAGGCGACGACTGGAACACGGTAGGTACCCGACAGCCCGACAGCCGGAGCACGAAGGCACAGCCAACGACAGCGAGAACGGCATACGGCAGCCCGAGCGAGCTGCATCCGATCAAGCCGTGTGGAGCTGGAGAGCAGCCGGTCGGCAAAGCGGCCACCGCGCGAGGAAGCCGAACAGGGGCAGGTGAGCCAGATGTCCGCGACCATCCGAGCGGGCCGAGGGAGCCGTAGGGCTCGTCTGGTGAAACCGGCCAAGGGGGGAGCCGAAGGGGGAACGACGCACAACCATGGGTGAGGTCTTCGCCGGCCGGTACGAACTGGTCGACCCGATCGGACGTGGAGGAGTAGGCGCCGTCTGGCGCGCCTGGGACCACCGGCGACGCCGCTATGTGGCGGCCAAGGTCCTCCAGCAGCGCGACGCGCACTCCTTGCTGCGCTTCGTCCGGGAACAGGCTCTGCGGATCGATCACCCCCATGTCCTCGCGCCCACCAGCTGGGCCGCCGACGACGACCAGGTCCTGTTCACCATGGAACTGGTCACCGGAGGCTCACTGGTCAACCTCGTCAACGACTACGGCCCTCTGCCGCCGGCCTTTGTCTGCGCCCTGCTCGACCAGCTCCTTTCCGGGCTCGCCGCGGTGCACGCGGAGGATGTCGTACACCGCGACATCAAGCCCGCCAACGTCCTGCTGGAGGCCACCGGCACGGCCAGGCCGCACCTGCGCCTTTCCGACTTCGGCATCGCCATGCGCCTGGGCGAGCCCCGACTGACCGAGACCAACTACGTGGTAGGGACACCCGGTTACTTCGCACCCGAGCAGATGCTGGGCTCGGAACCGGACTTCCCCGCCGACCTGTTCGCGGTGGGCCTGGTCGCCCTGTATCTCCTCGAGGGCGCCAAACCGGACGCCAAGGCACTCATCGAGTACTTCGCCGCCCAGGGCACGCCCGGACCCCCGAAGGGCATCCCCGGGCCCCTGTGGCAGGTCGTGGGCACGCTTCTGCAGCCCGACCCCGACTCCCGCTTCCGTACGGCCACGGGTGCCCGCAAGGCCCTGGCCGCGGCCGCCGAACTCCTGCCCGAGCCGGGCCCCGACGACGAGTTGGTGGAGGTCTTCGACCAACTCGGGCCACTGCCCGACGGTTTCGGTCCAGACGGCCCCATGAGAAAAGCGTCGGGACTGGACACGGGTCGAACAGGCACAGCGCCGCCGTCGACTCCGGACCAGGACACCGGGGGCTGGCTGCCACCGGCTCCCGTCACCGGCTCCGTGCCCGCGCGCCCCACGACACCGCCGCCGATGCCCGGCAGTGCGCCCTCGGGGACCGGCTCAGGCAGTGAGCAGTGGGGGTATGCGCCGGTCAACGGCTATCAGGAGCACGGACCGGGCACTGGGACTCAGGGCCGTGGACCAGACACTGGATCTCAGCCCCACAGGCTGGGCACCGGGCCTCAGGAGCGCACCTCCGGCCCCGTATATCCGGAGTCCACTCCGGGGGCCGTAGAGCGGGAGCCCGCTCCCGCCGCCGTACCTCCGCGCCCTGAGCACGACCCCGAGCCAGTACGGCCGTCCACGATGTCGGACACCGGCAGCTTTCACCTCCCGCCGCCGCAGGCGCAGATCACCGGGGACCCTGTCCAAACGCCCACGCATGACGGGCAGCAAGCTTCGCCGCACCACCTGCCCCACCAGCACTACCAGCACCAGCACCCCGAACAGCCACCCACCCCGCCCGCGCCGACCGCGCTGCCGGGCCAGGCCCCTGTCTACGCCCCGCACCACTCCGAACCCACGCATGTTCCCTCCCCCCAGCCGCACCCGCTGCTGAGCCCTGTGGGCCTCGAGAGCCCCGAGAACCCCGAGAGCCCCGAGAGCCCCTCGCAGGCTCCGACGTCTTCAGCGCAGCAGCACGCTTACGTCTCTACTGGTTCATACACCGCTCGACCTCCGCAGGTTCCACGTAGATCGAGGAGAATCTCGCGACGCCGTCCGGGCCCGCCCGCCAGGGTGGCCGTGCCCGTCCTCCTCCTGGCGCTGGTCTGCTACGCCGTCGGCTTCTGGGCTCTGGCCCAGCTCTGAGGCCCAGCTCTGACCGGGGCGAACCCTGGGGCCTCAGCCCGGCCCTTGCCGAACTCGCGGGCGGTCCTCATGTGGGCCACTGGTCCGCCGCGGGCACTTCAGGCGGCCCTTTGGCCAAGCTGCCCTTGCCCTGAGCCGCCGCGGTCCTCTCCGCTCCTCACCCGGCCCGCCGCCGCGCCATAACCGTCCACAGTGCGAGCCCCAGGACCAGCACGCTCCCCGTACCGATTCCGCCCACGGCGACCAGCTTCAGCGAGGTGTCGTGGGCCGCGAGTCCCTGAGTGCTCCCCGAGGCCTGTGAGCCGCCGGACCCCGCGGTTCCTCCCGATTCCCCGCCCCCGGAGTACCCGGAGCCCTCGTCGACCTCCGCACCACTCTCCGGTCCCCGCTCGGCGGTCTCCCAGTCCTCATCCGTGACCTCGAACACACCCTGTGGCTCGGACGCCCCCAGATACCCGGGCCCCTCCGCCGCCGTACCCGCCACCCGTACGCGCAGCGTCAGACCGAACGGCCCGTCGCCGAACCGGTCCGCGACCGGAGCCCCGAGATGCACGGCGAGGTAGTACCAGCCTGCGAACCGCATCGCGCTCATCTCGTTGCTGAGGGCGAAGCGGTTTGTATAGCGGACGGGGGGCAGCGGCTTCAGGTCCACGGACCGCTGGCTGCCGTCGTAGCCGGACGTCACGTCGTCCGCGAACCCGCGTACGGGGTTGTAGAGGGACATGACCAGTGCGGAACCCACGAAGCCGTCGGAGTCACTACTGGCACTGCCCAGTTCGGCGGTGACGTACAGCTGTTGCCCCCAGTCGACGGGCACCTTGTAGTACAGCGTTCCCCCGGGCCGGATACCGCCCGGGGCCTCCCAGACCCCCTGTGCCACGGGGCTCGCCGTGGCGAAGCTCGTACCGCCCTTGCGGCGCTCGGCGTCGCCCGAGATGCCTTGCGGGGAAGCGGAGTTCCACGTCTCGGGTGCCTTCGTGGAGCCGGTCTGCTTCAGAGGGGGCTCCAGCACGTAACCGAGCTCCAGCGCCCAGGCGCTCCCCTCGTCCGGAGACCCTTGCGAACCTTCGGTCTCCTGGCCTTCGGAGCCTCGGGAGGACGTCACCGTACCGACGCGCTCGACGACCACGTAGTACGTCCCGGCCCCCTGGCACATGTACGGGTCGCTGCCGATCTCGCGTGACGCCCAGGCAGTGACGGGGCGCGGGCTGCGAGTGGGCCCGAAGCGCGAGGTCTCGGAGGAGCAGCGGTGGTTGTCGGCGTCCTGCAGGCTCACCTTGACCCCCTCCGTCGAGGCAACCGTTGTCCCCGGCTTGGGGACGGCCGTGACGGAGACGTACGCATGGGAGCTGTCGTCGAGTTCGAGTCGGTAGTAGAGCTTGCCGTCCTCGCCGAGGGAGCTGCGGTACGCCTGCCCGGGAGCGAGTCGTACGGAACCGGTGGTGGCCGGCGTGCCCTCGACCGTCCTGGCGTCCTCCGCGAAGGCGTACGGATCGGGGTTTCCGGCCGCCGCGGCCTGCTCGGGCAGCGCCGTCGTCGCGCACAGAGCCGCTCCCACGGCCGCCACAGCTCGCCACCAGACCGTGCGCCGCCCCATCACGCGCCACCCCTCGTCGTAGCCCCGGACGCCGCCCATCCTGCCCCGCCGACGGGCGCGTCACCCTCACTATGCGAACGCGGGCGCAAAACGCTCTCTACCGAGGGCACAACTTTTTACATAAGCAACCAAATAGATCGCAGAAGCAAAGAATCGGCCGAAACCACCCCGGACACACAAAACCCCGACCGCGAGGGCGGTCGGGGTCTGCTCTGAGACTGATGTCGATGCTGTCGACACTCACGAACCCGTGGGCACGGAGTCAGTCGCCTCCGTCCACAGATCCTGCTCGGCGCGATCCGCCTGGATCTGGCGGTACACGAGGAGCCCGCCGATGGCGGCCAGTGCGACCAGGAGAAGCTTCTTCACCGCGCGACCTCGTCTTTCCTTGACGTAGGGGACCTCTGGCGCCCGACTATACACACCGATCGATATCGATCGGTGACCTGCGTCGGACCTCAACTGCCGTCCGGCATACCGCAGTAGAACCGGACGTCGCCGTTCCGATGGCAGGGTGATCACATCTCACTTCACGCGATATTCACCGCGAAACCATACAAATAATAATTTTCCCATCCTCTTGCCCCCATCCGGGTGGTGCTCATCCGAAGATCGACGCGCCACGGGCGTTGATCCACCACTTCGCGGCCCACATACACATCATGAGGAAAGTACGCAAATCGCCCGACCCGAAAGTGAGGGGCAATGGCCCGCAACAAGGTCAGGAACCTGTGGACCGCCGTCGTCACCGCCTTCATCGCGCTGTGCACGGCACTCGGACTCATCACGCCCACGGCCTCCGCCGCCGTACCGCACACCGCGCCGGCCTGCAACAGCGCCCAGAAGACCGCGGACGCCCCGGCGCTACCCCACTGGTCCCGGCCCTACGGCCGCTCACTGCCCCCCACGATGAAGCAACGCATCCGGGCCGAAGCCCACGGCTCCTCCCCGTCCTGCCGCCTCCGCCCATCCGGTGAGCCTCTCACAGGGCCTCTCTCAGAGCCGCACGGGACGCAGTTCATCAACGACATGACAGCCGATACGACGACCGCTCACAGGGCGGGGCCCAGAACGTAGCCCCACCCTCGACGGCACAGCACGAGCAGCCGACCCGACAACGACGTACCACCTCGACACAACGGCGATCTTGCGTACAGGACGACATCGCACGAGTAAGGCCCCCGACTGGATCGGCGGATTCAAGGGGTCGTCGCAACACGCGGTGAGTTGATCAAGCCGCGAGCAGTTTAGACAGACGCTCGGCTGGGGTCTCCCAGCCGAGCGTTTTGCGTGGGCGGCTGTTGAGTTCGGCGGCGACG
>NZ_VJZE01000137.1 GCF_009377205.1 Streptomyces phyllanthi | reverse complement strand
GCCGTACACTGGGCGGAGCGAAAAGCGTGGATGGGGACGAGTAGCGCCGTACGCAGCCATGAGCGACCCGGGGACGGTGGAAGCCCGGGGGCGAGCGCGACGTGAAGATCACCCCGGAGCCGCCGGAAGAAAGCCGGAGCGGGCCAGGCACGACAGCGGCCAGGACAGCAGCAGCGGCGAGTAGACCCGGTATCGCGACCCCAATGAGGGGGTTCGCCGGTGCGGACGACGCACCGGGGAGCCAAGGAGGGTGGTACCGCGGGAGCGCGCCGCACCCGGCGCAGGCAGCAAGCAGGCTCTCGTCCCTCCGACGGAAGGCAGAAAGTCCGTTGGAGGAAGCTCGCTGATGACAGCGCCGACATACCGCCAGGTACCCGCCCAGGTAGACCTGCCCGCGCTCGAGCACGCCGTGCTCGACTTCTGGCGCGAGCAGAAGATCTTCACCAAGAGCCTGGAGCAGTCCGAGGGCCGCCCCGAGTGGGTCTTCTACGAGGGCCCGCCCACCGCCAACGGCATGCCCGGCGCCCACCACATCGAGGCCCGCGTCTTCAAGGACGTCTTCCCCCGCTTCCGCACCATGCGCGGCTACCACGTGGCCCGCAAGGCCGGCTGGGACTGCCACGGCCTCCCGGTGGAGCTGGCGGTCGAGAAGGAGCTCGGCTTCAGCGGCAAGCAGGACATCGAGGCGTACGGCATCGCCGAGTTCAACGCCAAGTGCCGCGAGTCCGTGACCCGCCACACCGACGCCTTCGAAGAGCTCACGACCCGCATGGGTTACTGGACCGACCTGAACGACCCCTACCGCACGATGGACCCCGAGTACATCGAGTCGGTCTGGTGGTCGCTCAAGGAGATCTTCAACAAGGGCCTGCTGGTCCAGGACCACCGCGTCGCCCCCTGGTGCCCGCGCTGCGGCACCGGCCTGTCGGACCACGAGCTGGCGCAGGGCTACGAGACGGTCGTCGACCCCTCGGTGTACGTCCGTTTCCCGCTCACCTCCGGTCCGCTCGCCGGCGAGGCCGCGCTCCTGGTGTGGACGACCACACCGTGGACCCTGGTGTCCAACACCGCGGTCGCCGCCCATGCCGAGGTCACCTACGTCGTCGCCACGAACGGCGAGGAGAAGCTCGTCGTCGCCGAGCCGCTCGTCGCCAAGGCCCTCGGCGAGGGCTGGGAGACCACCGGCCAGACCTTCACGGGCGCCGACATGGAGCGCTGGTCCTATCAACGACCGTTCGAGCTCGTGGAGTTCCCGGCCGACGTAGAGACGCACTATGTCGTCAACGCCGAGTACGTCACGACCGAGGACGGTACGGGCCTGGTCCACCAGTCCCCCGCCTTCGGTGAGGACGACCTCCGGGTCTGCCGCGCGTACGGCCTGCCGATGGTGAACCCGGTCCGCCAGGACGGCACGTTCGCCGAGGACGTCCCCCTGGTCGGCGGGATCTTCTTCAAGAAGGCGGACGAGAAGCTCACCGCGGACCTCCAGAGCCGCGGGCTGCTCTTCAAGCACATCCCGTACGAGCACAGCTACCCGCACTGCTGGCGCTGCCACACCGCGCTGCTCTACTACGCCCAGCCGTCCTGGTACATCCGCACGACGTCCGTCAAGGACCGCCTCCTCCAGGAGAACGAGGGGACGAACTGGTTCCCGGACTCGGTCAAGCACGGCCGGTACGGCGACTGGCTGAACAACAACATCGACTGGGCCCTGTCCCGCAACCGCTACTGGGGCACCCCCCTGCCGGTCTGGCGCTGCGAGGACGACCACCTCACCTGCGTCGGCTCCCTCACGGAGCTCACCGAGCTGACCGGCACCGACCAGTCGGGCCTCGACCCCCACCGCCCGTACATCGACGAGATCACCTTCGCCTGCCCCCAGGACGGCTGCGGCGGTACGGCCACACGCGTGCCGGAGGTCATCGACGCCTGGTACGACTCGGGTTCCATGCCGTTCGCGCAGTGGGGCTACCCGTACAAGAACAAGGAGCTGTTCGAGGCCCGCTACCCGGCGCAGTTCATCTGCGAGGCCATCGACCAGACCCGCGGCTGGTTCTACACGCTGATGGCGGTCGGCACCCTGGTCTTCGACAAGTCCAGTTACGAGAACGTCGTGTGCCTCGGCCACATCCTCGCCGAGGACGGCCGCAAGATGTCCAAGCACCTGGGCAACATCCTGCAGCCCATCCCGCTCATGGACCAGCACGGCGCGGACGCGGTCCGCTGGTTCATGGCGGCCGGCGGCTCCCCGTGGGCGGCACGCCGCGTGGGCCACGGCACCATCCAGGAGGTCGTCCGCAAGACTCTCCTCACGTACTGGAACACGGTCGCCTTCCAGGCCCTGTACGCCCGTACGTCGAACTGGGCGCCCAGCGAGGCGGACCCGGCCCCGGCCGACCGCCCGGTCCTGGACCGCTGGCTGCTGTCCGAGCTCCACGCGCTCACCGACCAGGTGACGCAGGCCCTGGAGGCGTACGACACCCAGCGCGCCGGAAAGCTCCTGTCGGCGTTCGTCGACGACCTGTCCAACTGGTACGTACGCCGCTCGCGCCGCCGCTTCTGGCAGGGCGACAAGGCGGCGCTGCGCACCCTGCACGAGGTCGTCGAGACGGTCACCAAGCTGATGGCCCCGCTGACCCCGTTCATCACCGAGCGGGTCTGGCAGGACCTGGTCGTGCCGGTGACCCCGGGCGCCCCGGAGTCGGTGCACCTGGCCTCATGGCCGGAGGCGGACCTGTCCGCCATCGACCCGGAGCTGTCGAAGCAGATGGTGCTGGTGCGCCGGCTCGTGGAGCTGGGCCGTGCCACGCGCGCGGAGTCGGGCGTCAAGACCCGCCAGCCGCTGTCGCGCGCCCTGGTCGCGGCCGCGGGATTCGGGTCCCTGGATCCCGAGCTGCACACGCAGATCACCGAGGAGCTGAACGTGAGCTCCCTCGCGTCCCTCTCCGAGGTGGGCGGCTCGCTGGTCGACACGACGGCGAAGGCGAACTTCCGAGCGCTCGGCAAGCGGTTCGGCAAGCGCGTCCAGGACGTGGCCAAGGCCGTCGCCAACGCCGACGCGGCCGCGCTGTCCCTCGCCCTGCGCGCGGGCACGGCGTCCGTCGAGGTCGACGGCGAGACGATCACCCTCGCCCCGGACGAGGTGATCATCACGGAGACCCCGCGCGAGGGCTGGTCCGTGGCGTCCGACTCGGGTGCGACGGTGGCCCTCGACCTGGAGATCACCGAAGAGCTGCGCCGTGCGGGACTCGCCCGTGACGCGATCCGCCTGATCCAGGAGGCACGCAAGAACAGCGGGCTGGACGTGGCCGACCGGATCGCGCTCCGCTGGACGTCCACGGACGCCGCGGTCACCGAAGCCCTGACCGAGCACTCCGGGCTGATCTCCGACGAGGTCCTCGCCACGGACTTCGCCCCCGGCGAGGCGGACGACGCGTACGGGGAGCCGTTCACGGACGAGGGGCTCTCGCTGACGTTCCGTCTCCGCAAGACCGAGGCAGTCAGCTAGCAGGGGCCGCCAACCGTCGGGAAGGTTGTTCGAAGACTGAAGGCCCCGGGTTCCTGTCACGGAACCCGGGGCCTTCTCCGTGTTCGCCCCCTCAGAACCACCCGCATTCCGGACACGTCGCACAAAAAGGCGAGGCCCCCGGAAATCCGGGGGCCTCGCCTTGAACGCTGCCGACGCCAGAGGCGTATTAGAGGCCGGTCAGTTGTCGTCCTCGTCGATGAGGAAGCCTCGCATCGGCGAGGGGGCCTGACCCATCGGGGAGGGGCCCTGAGGACGGACAGGAGCCATCGGCTGGGTCATGGCCGGGGACATCTGCTGCTGGCCGCCGTAGGACGGCGCGGACGGGGCGGAGCCACCGCCCATACCGCCACCCATACCGCCGCCCATGCCGCCACCCATCGACGGGTTGCCGCCGTAGGACGGGGCACTCGCGCCGGCCGGGGCCATGGAAGGCGCCGGGGACGGCGGGAGAGAGGCCGTCGCGGGGGTACGCGGCGGGGCCAGCGAGTCGTCGGCCTGGGTCTCCAGCTGACGCAGCTGCGACTCCAGGTACGACTTCAGACGGGTGCGGTACTCGCGCTCGAAGCCACGCAGGTCCTCGACCTTGCGCTCCAGCGTGGCGCGGGCGGACTCCAGGGAGCCCATCGCGACACGGTGCTTCTCCTGCGCGTCCCGCTCCAGGGCGTCGGCCTTGGCACGGGCGTCGCGCTCCAGACCCTCGGCACGGCTGCGCGCCTCACCGACGATCTTGTTGGCCTCGGAACGGGCCTCGGCGATCGCCTGGTCGGCGGTCTGCTGGGCCAGCGAGAGCACACGCGCGGCGCTGTCGCCGCCGGGGCCCTGACCGGGCAGGCCGGGGGGGCCTCCCATCGGACCACCGGGGCCGCCCATGGGACCGCCCATCGGGCCACCCATCTGCTGCTGCATCGGGCCGCCCTGGCCCATCGGGCCCTGACCCATCGGGCCCTGACCCATCGGCCCCTGACCCATGGGGCCGGGACCCTGCTGACCCTGACCGCCCGGACCCGCGGGCAGCTGCGGGGCACCGCTCGGCAGCTGGGGCGGACCACCCATGGGGCCACCCATCTGCTGCTGCGGCGGGCCCGATATCCCGGCGGGGACGGGAGCGCCAGGACCGCGCATACCCTGCTGCATGCCCTGCTGCTGGTCCTGACCCTCCGGGGGCTTGCGCATGTTCTGCTGGTTCTGCGCGGCCGCACGCGTGGCCGCGGCCAGTTTGGCGCGCAGGTCCTCGTTCTCGCGGAGCAGGCGGGTCAGTTCGGCTTCGACCTCATCGAGGAAGGCATCGACCTCGTCCTCGTCATAGCCTTCTCGGAGGCGGACGGTCGTGAACTGCTTGTTCCGCACGTCCTCGGGGGTCAACGGCATCTCTTCACCTCAACGTAGTCAGCGGCAGTCGGCAAGACCGTATCGTCCACAGTCACATCCCGAAGCTCTCGACTATCGAGATCAGGACCCAGACGATGATCATTAGTACGAAGAAGGACAGGTCAAGCGCCACGCCCCCGAGACGCAGCGGCGGGATGAACCGCCGCAGAAGCTTGAGCGGTGGATCGGTGACAGTGTAGGTGGCCTCCAGAACGACCACCATCGCCTTGCCGGGTTGCCATGAGCGGGCGAACTGGAAGACGTAGTCCATGACCAACCGGAAGATCAGCACGATGAGGAAACACATCAGCGCGACGTAGAGCACCTGCCAAACCACGCTCATGATCCGTGCTTCCCTCTCCCCTGTTCTCGTACTTCGTTCCGGTCGTGCGTCTCAGCTCTGGTTGAAGAACCCGCCCTCTGCGATGCGGGCCTTGTCCTCCGCCGTGACATCGACGTTAGCAGGCGACAACAGGAACACCTTCTGCGTCACCCTCTCGATGCTTCCGTGAAGACCAAACACCAAACCTGCCGCAAAGTCGACAAGTCGCTTCGCGTCTGTGTCATCCATCTCAGTCAGATTCATGATCACCGGGGTGCCCTCACGGAAGTGTTCCCCGATGGTACGGGCCTCGTTGTAGGTCCGGGGGTGGAGCGTGGTGATCCGGTAAGGCTCCCGTTCGGACACGACCTTGGGCATGATCACCGGTGCGTTCTTCTCCAGACTCTGGCGTTCCTGTGTGATGGATGCCACGGGCGCGATCCGGGCGGGTCGCACCGATTCCGCGGGCAGCGAGGCGGCGAGAGCCGCCGATTCACGCTGCGCGGAGGGCTGCACGACTCTTACCGAGTCGTCCCGTGGCGGCTGGGATACCTGGTGGGACGGTTCATGTCGCCTTCGGTCCCGCTCGGGCTCCGGATCGAGCTCGGGTTCGAAGTCGTCGTCGGGGTCGAAACCGCGGCCGTCGTACCCATCGTCCTCCACGAGGCCGAGGTAGACCGCCATCTTGCGCATTGCGCCGGCCATGCTCTGAGTCCTCCGCTCTGTGATGGATCGACTGACGATTTACCAAGTGCCCGCGATCCACGAGGTCGTTATGCCCGCTATCAGCGGTAATGACCATATTTTCTGCTGTGGTCCGACTTCTTGGCGACGTTACCCGAGCCTGGGGCGGACTCCGAGTACCGCAGTGCCGACGCGTACATGTGTCGCTCCGGCCGCCACGGCCTGTTCGAGGTCCGCACTCATCCCTGCCGAGACCATGTTCGCAGCCGGATGGGCTCGGCGCAGGGCAGTCGACAAAACCATCAACCGCTCGAATGCCGCCTGTTCACGCCCCGCGTACGGCCCGGTGAGCGGCGCGACGGTCATCAGTCCGTCCAACCGCAGCCCCGGTGAACCCGCCACGAGGTCGGCCAACTCCTCGATGCCGCCAGGCCCGACACCTCCTCGGTCCCCTCGGCCGCCCTCCTCCGCGTCGAGCGCGACCTGGATGAGACATCCCACCTCACGCCCGGCTCGAACCGCCTCATTCGAAAGAGTTGTGACCAGCTTGGGACGATCGACGGACTGTACGAGATCCGCGTAACGAACCACGGAACGGGCCTTGTTGGTCTGCAACTGGCCGACGAAGTGCCACGTGAGCGGCAGATCCGAGCATTCATCGGCTTTGGGTGCCGCGTCCTGGTCCTTGTTCTCGGCGACATGGCGCACACCGAGCTCCGACAGGACGCGCACGTCGCTCGCCGGATAGGTCTTGGTGACCACGATCAGGGTCACCTCCTCGCGCTTCCGCCCGGCGGCCACGCACGCCGCCGTGATGCGCTCCTCCACTTTCGCCAGGTTCGCGGCGAGTTGATCTCTACGCTCGGTCATGCCCCATCAGCCAGCCAGACATATCCCGCGAGTCGCCCGGTGGTGCGGTCGCGTCGGTACGAGAAGTAGTCGTGCGACTCCAGCGTGCACACGGGCGACTGCGCCCGGTCGCGCACCCCGAGCCGCTCGAGTTGCGCGTGCACTCCGGCGCTCACATCCACCGCGGGCGTACCCCAACTCGTCTCGGCGTACGCCGCCGGCTCGACGGCGGACACCTCTGCGCGCATCGCCTCGGGCACCTCGTAGCAGCGGCCGCACACGGCGGGCCCGGTGCGGGCGACGATCCGGGAGGGTTCGGCGCCCAGCTCCATCATGGCGCGCACGGCGGCGGGCACGACCCCCGCGATCATGCCGGGCCGTCCCGCGTGCGCGGCGGCCGCGACCCCGGCGACGGGGTCGGCGAGCAGGACGGGGGTGCAGTCGGCGGTGAGTACGGCGAGCGCCAGGCCGCGCCGTGTGGTGACGACCGCGTCCACTCGCGGTACGTCCGACGAACCCCAGGGCCCGTCGACCACCGCCACGTCCGGTCCGTGCACCTGGTTCATCCAGACCACGTCGGCCGGGTCGAGACCGAGCGACTTGGCGGCCAGCTCGCGGTTCGTGCGGACCGCGTCGGGATCGTCCCCGACCGCCCCGCCGAGATTGAGCTCCTCGTACGGAACGGCGCTCACCCCGCCCCACCGGTCGGTGAAGGCGAAGTGCGCGCCGCTCACGGTCTCGCGCTGTCCTATCACTTGAGGAAGTCCGGCACGTCCAGCTCCTCGGCCGCGCTGTCCGTGTACGACCGGGACGGCGGGACCGGCGGGGAGGACGGGAGCTCGCTCACCGGCTCCGGCTTGGGCGCCGCCTCCTCCTTGGGCTTGACGCTGCCGAGCGAGCCGAAGGACGGACGGCTCTCGGCGGGACGCGCGGGCGCGGGCTCCTCGCGCTTGGCGGAGGTCGAGCCCAGGATGTTGTCCCGCTTGGCCGGGGGCTGCCCCCCGTCGAAGCCGGCCGCGATCACCGTGACCCGCACCTCGTCGCCGAGGGCGTCGTCGATGACCGCGCCGAAGATGATGTTGGCCTCGGGGTGCGCGGCCTCGCTGACCAGCTGGGCGGCCTCGTTGATCTCGAACAGGCCGAGGTCGGAGCCACCGGAGATGGAGAGCAGCACACCGCGGGCGCCGTCGATGGAGGCCTCGAGGAGCGGGGACGAGATCGCCATCTCGGCCGCGGCCACCGCGCGGTCGTCACCGCGGGCCGAGCCGATACCCATGAGGGCCGAACCGGCCTCGGACATCACGGACTTGACGTCGGCGAAGTCGAGGTTGATCAGACCGGGCGTGGTGATGAGGTCGGTGATGCCCTGGACACCGGAGAGCAGGACCTGGTCGGCCGACTTGAAGGCGTCGAGAACCGAGACCTGGCGGTCCGAGATGGACAGCAGCCGGTCGTTGGGGATGACGATGAGGGTGTCGACCTCTTCGCGGAGTTCGGCGATGCCGTCCTCGGCCTGGTTGGCGCGGCGCCGTCCCTCGAAGGTGAACGGGCGGGTGACCACGCCGATGGTGAGGGCGCCCAGCGAGCGGGCGATGTTGGCCACGACGGGCGCGCCGCCGGTGCCGGTGCCGCCACCCTCGCCCGCCGTCACGAAGACCATGTCGGCCCCCTTGAGGACCTCCTCGATCTCCTCGCGGTGGTCCTCGGCGGCCTTGCGGCCGACCGCCGGGTTGGCGCCGGCGCCGAGTCCGCGGGTGAGTTCACGGCCGACGTCGAGCTTGACGTCGGCGTCGCTCATCAACAGCGCCTGCGCGTCCGTGTTGATCGCGATGAACTCGACACCCTTGAGACCGACCTCGATCATTCGGTTGATGGCATTGACACCACCGCCGCCGACACCGATGACCTTGATGACTGCGAGGTAGTTCTGCGGTGCTGCCACGTCGAAGGCCTCTCGCCTCGATTTACGGGTCGTCACTTCGCGGTTGCCCACGAGGCGACGACGGATGCCGATGGGGACGGTCCGTATCGCCGACCCGAACCCTAACCCTGAAGTTTAGGGTTACCAGTGTGCCTGTTCCCTTGACTCTTCCGAACAGGACACTAAGTCGACAAGTGGCGCCCGTTCAACGAACACGCCGAACCTCCCGTTTTTCTTTTCACCCTATGTGATCAGCCATAGCGGTGCCCAACCAGGGTGCTGGCCTGCGCTGATGTGCGTCAACTCCCTGATGACGCGGGCGCGGTGGGAACGCTGACGTCGAAGTGCCGTGCGTCCGGGGCCGCTTCCAGCAGAGCGGTGAGCGTTCGGGCCTTGGCGCGACCCTTCTCGCCGCTGCCCCAGTTGACGGTCCGGCCGTCCGTCAACTCCAGCGAGATGGAGTCGTACGAAAGGACCTTGACGACCCGGGTGCCCCGCGCGACCGCGTCCGGAATGTCCCCGGCGACGCGGACCGCCTCCCGCACCAGCCGACCGGTGTCGAAACGGCGGGAAGCGGGGGAGCGCGATACGTCCATTTCGAGGATCGGCACCCCTTTCGGGGGTTCCGAAACCGTCGCGAAACGCACGCCTTTGGCGTCCACTTCGACGTACTTGCCCCCCTTTCCGGAGTTTTCGGTAATCAGAACCGGAACGCGCTCGCTCACTTTCAGGTCGATTCCATGGGGCCAGGAGCGGTCGACCTCAATCGAGTCAATTCTGGGCAGTTTCCGGCGCAGTCGCGCCTCCATCGCATCGGTGTCCACGGACACCAGGGGAGCCCCGAGCGGCACGTCGGCCGCCTCACGCACCTGAGCCTCGGTCAGGACCCGGGTCCCCGAGACCGACACCTGCTCCACCCGCAGCCACGAGGAGCCGTAGAGGGCCCAGACGGTGGTCGCACCGGCCAACACCAGGGCCAGAGAAAGGATGATGAGCACACGAGGGCCGGGGAGCCTCCTGTGAGGAGGTGGGCCGGACGGGAGGTCCTCGTCCGCACCGCGCTCGGCGGTCATCGATCCGGCCACTCTCCCCTGCCTCTCACACGTGCGGTACTGCCCTACCGGTGCCGGGACGCGATCGCCTCGTACACCATCCCGACGAGCAGCTCGTCGGCGTCCCGGCGGCCGAACTCGCCGGCGGCGCGGGACATCTCGTACAACCGGTGCGGGTCGGCGAGGACGGGCAGGACGTTCTGCTGCACCCACTGGGGCGTGAGTTCCGCGTCGTCGACCAGCAGTCCGCCGCCGGCCTTGACCACCGGCTGGGCGTTCAGCCGCTGTTCACCGTTGCCGATGGGCAGCGGGACGTACGCGGCGGGGAGTCCGACGGCGGAGAGTTCGGCGACGGTCATCGCGCCCGCGCGGCAGAGCATCATGTCGGCCGCGGCGTACGCGAGATCCATCCGGTCCACATACGGTACCGGGATGTAGGGGGGCATCCCCGGCATCTGGTGCACCTGTGGCAGTTCGTTCTTCGGGCCGACCGCGTGCAGGATCTGGATACCGGCCTGCTGGAAGTACGGGGCGACCTGCTGGACCACCTCGTTGAGGCGGCGGGCGCCCTGGGAGCCTCCGGAGACGAGCAGGGTCGGCAGGGACGGGTCGAGGCCGAACGCGGCACGGGCCTCGGGACGGACCCTGGCACGGTCCAGGGTGGCGATGGAGCGGCGCAGCGGGATCCCGATGTAGCGGGAGTTCCGCAGCTTGCTGTCCGGGGTGGAGACGGCGACCTGGGAGGCGTAGCGCGAACCGATCTTGTTGGCCAGGCCCGGGCGGGCGTTGGCCTCGTGGACCACGATCGGCACGCCGAGGCGCTTGGCGGCGAGATAGCCGGGCAGGGCCACGTACCCGCCGAAGCCGACCACGACGTCCGCCTTGGTGCGCTCCATGATCTGCTCGGTCGCCTTGATCGTGCCCCGCAGCCGGCCGGGCACGGTGATCAGCTCGGGCGTGGGCTTGCGCGGCAGGGGTACGGCGGGGATCAGCGCGAGTTCGTAGCCGCGCTCGGGCACCAGTCGGGTCTCGAGGCCGCGCTCCGTGCCCAGGGCTGTGATCCCGACGGTCGGGTCCTGCCTGCGCAGGGCGTCCGCGAGGGCGAGCGCGGGCTCGATATGGCCGGCGGTTCCGCCACCGGCGAGGACGACATGCACCGAAATTCACCGCTCTCCGGACGAGCGCGCCACCTGGGCACGCCGTCGCATCGTGTTCCATCTCCGAGGTCCCGGAGGACCTCCAGCCCGCTTTCTACCAAAGCGGGGTTGCCGCATCGCAAGCGCCGCCCGCGCAGCGGGCTCGTCACGCGCGAAGGCGATCAGCAGCCCGATGGCGAACATGGTCGGCAGCAGGGCTGATCCCCCGTAGGAGAACAGCGGGAGCGGGACCCCGGCGATCGGCAGCAGACCGAGCACCGCACCGATGTTGATCACCGCCTGAGCGGTGATCCAGGTGGTCACGCCTCCCGCGGCATACCTCACGAAGGGGTCCTCCGTGCGTCCGGCCACGCGGATACCCGCATAGCCTAGAGCCGCGAAGAGGGCGAGCACCGACAGCGTCCCCGCGAGGCCCAGTTCCTCACCGGTGACGGCGAAGATGAAGTCGGTGTGCGCTTCGGGGAGTTGACCCCATTTCTCCACACTCGCCCCGAGACCGGATCCGAAGAGCCCGCCGGACGCGAGTGCGTAGATGCCGTGCACGGCCTGCCAGCACTGGTCGGCGTCGGTGGAGCCGAGGCAGGTGAACCGGGCCATGCGGTTGGGGCTGGTCTTGATGAGGATCGCGACGATCAGCGCGGCCCCGGCCAGCACGCCCACGAAGAGCCGGGTGGGCGCCCCCGCGATCCACAGCAGCCCGAACAGGATGGCCGTGAGGATGATCGCCGTCCCCATGTCGCCGCCCAGCATGATCAGCCCGAGCAGCATGAACGTCACCGGGACGAGCGGCACCAGCATGTGCTTCCACTGGGTCAGCAGCCGCTTGTCCTGTTTGCGCGCGAGCAGGTCGGCACCCCACAGCACGAGCGCCAGCTTGCCGAACTCGCTGGGCTGGATCTGGAAGGAGCCGCCGAGCGAGATCCAGTTCTGGTTGCCGTTGACCGCCATCCCTATCCCCGGGATCTGGACCAGGATCATCAGGAAGACAGAGCCGGCCAGGATCGGGTACGCCAGCGCCCGGTGCAGCTTCACCGGCATCCGCGAGGCCAGGAACAGCAGTACGGTGCCGATCGCGGCGGCCAGGAACTGCTTCCGGAAGAAGTACGACCCCGGCAGCGACAGCTGCAGCGCGGTGATCTGGGAGGCCGAGTACACCATCACCAGCCCCAGCACGGTGATCAGCAGACTGCCGCCCAGGATCAGGTAGTACGCGGTGAGCGGCCGGTCCCAGGCACGCCGGGCACGCGCGAGGAACCGCCGCAGCGGGTTCTCACGCGGGGGACGCGGGACGGGGGGCCGCCGGGTGGCGCGCTGGAGAGGGGGGCGGCCGGTACGGCTACTGGCCATCGCCGACTCCTTCGACGCCGCCGGGGCGGCGTGGCGCCGTGCCACCGGCGGGAAGCCACTGGCGAAACTCCAGCCACATCCGTGTCACGCGTACCCTCCCTGGGTCGCCCGGCTCCGCCGCCAGGCGAGGCGGGCCCGGGTCAGCCGTCGGCGGACGCGAGTTCGGATACGGCCTCCGCGAACGCGTCCCCGCGTTTGTTGTAGTTGGTGAACATGTCCATGGAGGCACAGGCCGGGGCCAGCAGCACCGTGTCGCCCGCGGCGGCGAGCCGCTTGGCCTCCCGGACGGCCGCGAGCATCGCCCCAGTGTCGGTCCGCTCGAGGTCCACGACGGGCACTTCGGGGGCGTGTCGCGCGAGCGCTTCCCGGATCAGCGCGCGATCCGCTCCGATGAGGACCACACCCCGAAGTCGCTTTGCCGACTTGGAGACGAGCTCGTCGAAGGTCGCGCCCTTGGCGAGGCCTCCCGCGATCCACACGATCGACTCGTACGCGGCCAAGGAGGCTTCCGCGGCATGGGTGTTGGTGGCCTTGGAGTCGTCCACGTACGCGACGCCGTCCACGTCCGCCACGTGCTCGATGCGGTGCGCGTCCGGGCGGAAGGCCCGCAGCCCGTCCCGTACGGCCTTGGGGGGCACCCCGAAGGCGCGGGCGAGGGCCGCGGCGGCGAGGGCGTTGGCGATGTTGTGCGGGGCGGGCGGGTTGACGTCGGCGACCTCGGCGAGCTCCTGGGCGTTCTTCTGCCGGTTCTCGACGAAGGCGCGGTCGACCAGGATGCCTTCCACGACGCCGAGTTGGGACGGCCCGGGCGTGCCCAGCGTGAAGCCGATGGCCCGGCAGCCCTCCTCCACGTCGGCCTCGCGCACCAGGTCCTCGGTGGCCTTGTCGGCGGCGTTGTAGACGCAGGCGACCCGATTGCCCTCGTAGATGCGGCCTTTGTCGGCGGCGTAGGCCTCCATGGAGCCGTGCCAGTCGAGGTGGTCCGGGGCGAGGTTGAGGACGGCGGCGGAGTGGGCGCGCAGGGAGGGCGCCCAGTGGAGCTGGTAGCTCGACAGCTCCACCGCCAGGACGTCGTACGGCTCGCCCCCCAGCACGATGTCGATGATCGGGGTGCCGATGTTGCCCACGGCGACCGTGCGCAGTCCCGCGGCGCGCAGGATCGAGGCGAGCATCTGTGTGGTGGTCGTCTTGCCGTTGGTGCCCGTCACGGCCAGCCAGGCGGCTGCTTCCCGACCGTCCCGGCCGCGCAGCCGCCAGGCGATCTCGACGTCGCCGACGACGTCCACACCGGCCTCGGCGGCCGCCGCGAAGAGCGGCGAAGTGGGCTTCCAGCCGGGCGAGGTGACGATCAGGTCCGTGCCCTCGGGGAGCGTGTCGCCGTCCCCGAGGCGCACCCGGACGCCTTCGGTGGAGCTCTCGAGGGCTGCGGCCTTCTCCCGGAGCGCCTCCGAGTCGCCGCCGTCCACCACGGTGACGGACGCGCCGAGGCCGGCCAGGGCGCGGGCGGCGCTGACGCCGCTCACGCCGAGACCGGCGACGGTGATGTGCATGCCCTGCCAGGAGGTCACTTGTCGGCCGCCCATCCCGCGTAGAAGATGCCGAGTCCGACAATCACACAGATGCCCTGGATGATCCAGAAACGGACCACGACAAGGACTTCGGACCAGCCCTTGAGTTCGAAGTGGTGCTGGAGCGGGGCCATACGGAAGACGCGCTTGCCGGTGAGGCGGAACGAGCCGACCTGGATGACCACCGACATGGTGATGAGGACGAACAGGCCGCCGAGGAGCGCCAGCAGCAGCTCGGTGCGCGAGCAGATCGCGAGACCCGCGAGCGCGCCACCGAGGGCCAGCGAACCGGTGTCGCCCATGAAGATCTTGGCGGGTGAGGTGTTCCACCACAGGAAGCCGAGGCAGGAGCCCATCAGCGCGGCGGCCACGACGGCGAGGTCGAGAGGATCTCGTACCTCGTAACAGGCCTGCGGGTTGATCAGTGTCGCCGCGTTGGCGCAGGACTCCTGGAACTGCCAGACGCCGATGAAGGTGTACGCGCCGAAGACCAGCACGGAGGCACCGGTGGCCAGACCGTCCAGACCGTCGGTCAGGTTCACGCCGTTCGACATGGCGAGGATCATGAACAGCGCCCAGACCACGAACAGCACCGGGCCGATGGACCAGCCGAAGTCCTGCACGAAGGAGAGCTTGGTGGAGGCCGGGGTGTTGCCGCGGTTGTCCGCGAACTGCAGCGAGAGCACCGCGAAGGCGATGCCGCCGATCAGCTGTCCGGCCATCTTGGCCTTGGCCCTCAGACCCAGCGACCGCCGCTTGACGATCTTGATGTAGTCGTCGAGGAAGCCGACGAGGCCCATGCCCGCCATCAGGCCGAGCACCAGCACACCCGAGTAGGTCGGCGCCGCGTCGACGTCCTCGTCCAGGGACCCCGTGATCACCTTGGCCAGGAAGTACGCGGCGATCGTCGCCGCGATGAAGGCGATGCCGCCCATGGTCGGCGTACCGCGCTTGCTGGCGTGCTCGCGCGGGCCGTCGTCGCGGATGTACTGGCCGTAGCCCTTGCGGGCGAGCAGCTTGATCAGCAGCGGGGTCCCGACCAGTGTCAGGAAGAGGCCAATGACTCCTGCGAACAGGATCTGCTTCATCATCGGGCGGAAACCTCACCCTCGGCGCCGCCGTCCAGCAGCGCCTGCGCCACACTCTCGAGCCCGACCGACCGGGACGCCTTCACGAGTACGACGTCCCCCGGGCGCAACTCGCTGCGCAACAGGTCGACCGCCGCCTGTGCGTCGGACACGTGCACCGACTCCTCACCCCACGAACCCTCGTTATATGCGCCCAGTTGCAGCCAGGAGGCCTCCCTGCCCCCCACCGCGACGAGCTTGCTGACGTTGAGCCGGACGGCGAGCCGTCCGACCGCGTCGTGCTCGGCGAGCGCCTCGTCCCCGAGCTCGGCCATCTTGCCGAGCACCGCCCACGTGCGGCGCCCGTTGCCCATGGCGGCCAGCGCGCGCAGAGCGGCTCGCATGGACTCGGGGTTCGCGTTGTAGGCGTCGTTGACGATCGTCACGCCGTCCGGGCGCTCGGTGACCTCCATCCGCCAGCGGGAGAGGGAGCCCGCCTCGGAGAGCGCGGTGGCGATCTCTTCCGCGGACATGCCCAGCTCATGGGCGACGGCGGCCGCGGCGAGCGCGTTCGACACGTGGTGCTCACCGTACAGGCGCATGGTCACATCGCTTGCACCGGAGGGTGTGTGAAGGCTGAAGGCGGGCTGTCCGCTGTCCGTGAGTCGTACGTTCTCGGCACGTACGTCCGCTTCGCCGGACTCTCCGAAAAGGATCACCTTGGCCTTCGTACGGGACGCCATGGCGCGTACGAGGGAGTCGTCGGCGTTCAGGATCGCGGCGCCGCCCTCCTCCGCCGGGGGAAGGGCCTCGACCAACTCCCCCTTGGCCTGGGCGATCTGCTCCCGGCCGCCGAACTCGCCGATGTGGGCGGTCCCGACGTTGAGGACGAGCCCGACCCTCGGCGGCGTCAGGTCGGTGAGGTACCGGATATGGCCGATTCCGCGTGCGCCCATCTCCAGGACGAGGAACTTCGTCTCCTCGGTGGCGCTGAGCGCGGTGAGGGGCAGCCCGATCTCGTTGTTGAGGGAGCCGGGGGTGAACACCGTGGGCGCCTTGCGCCGCAGGACCTGTGCGATGAGGTCCTTGGTGCTGGTCTTGCCGGCGGAGCCGGTGAGGGCCACGAGGGTCGTGCCGAGCTTGCGGACGACGTGGCGGGCGAGGGCGCCGAGGGCCGCCTGGACGTCCTCGACGACGATCGCGGGGACGCCGACGGGACGGGACGCGAGGACGCCGGCGGCACCCGCCTCGACGACCTGCCGGGCGAAGTCGTGGCCGTCCGCGCGCTCGCCGGCGAACGCGACGAAGAGGCTGCCGGGTCCCGCCTCGCGGGAGTCCCTGACGACGGGTCCGGTGACCTGGACCGACGGGTCCGGTATGTCGTGCGTCTGCCCGCCGACGACTTCTGCGATCTCGGCGAGGGAGAGGGCGATCACAAGTTCATCCCTGGGTCTTCTGGATAGCTTCGCGAAGCACCTGGCGGTCGTCGAAGGGACGCACCACCCCGGCGATGTCCTGGCCCTGCTCATGGCCCTTGCCGGCGACCAGCACGGTGTCGCCCGGCTGTGCGCGGGCCACCGCGGCGGCGATCGCCGCGGCCCGGTCCTCGAAGACCTGGACCTCGCCTCGCTCGTGTGCCGGTACGGACGCCGCGCCCTGGAGCATGGTGGCGAGGATCGCGAGGGGGTCCTCGGAGCGTGGGTTGTCGGAGGTCAGTACGGCGGTGTCGGCGAGCCGGGCCGCTGCGGCACCCATGGGGCCCCGCTTGGTCGTGTCGCGGTCACCACCGCAGCCCAGCACGATGTGCACGCTGCCCTCGGTGACCTTGCGCAGGGCGCGCAGCACCGACTCGACGGCGTCGGTCTTGTGGGCGTAGTCGACGACCGCGAGATACGGCTGCCCGGCGTCCACGCGCTCCAGCCGGCCCGGTACGCCCGGCACGGCGGCGACACCGTCGGCGGCGGCCTGCGGGTCGAGCCCGGCGGCGGCGAGGGCGACGATCGCGGCGAGGGTGTTGGCGACGTTGAAGGGCCCGGGCAGCGGCGACCTGGCGGCGATCCGCTCACCCTTCGGGCCGATCGCGGTGAACGTCGAGTCCATGGGCCCGACCTCGACGTCCTCGGCGCGCCAGTCGGCGTCGGGGTGCCCCTCGGCGGAGAACGTGACGACGGGGACGCCCGCCTCCTTGACGAGCCTGCGGCCGTACTCGTCGTCGAAGTTGATGACGCCGAGTTTGCTCCGTTCCGGCGTGAACAGCTGCGCCTTGGCCCCGAAGTAGTCCTCCATGTCGGAGTGGAACTCCATGTGTTCCGGGCTCAGGTTGGTGAAGACGCCGATGTCGAAGACACAGCCGTCGACCCGGCCGAGGACCAGCGCGTGGCTGGACACCTCCATGGCGACCGCCTCGACGCCACGCTCGCGCATGACCGCGAACAGCGCCTGTAGATCGGTGGCTTCGGGGGTGGTCCGCTCGGACTTGACGCGCTCGTCCCCGATCCGCATCTCGACCGTGCCGATCAGTCCGGTGCTGCGGACGGTCTTCAGGCCGCCCTCGACGAGGTACGCGGTCGTGGTCTTGCCGGAGGTGCCGGTGATGCCGATCTGGAGCAGGTCGCGCCCGGGGTGGCCGTAGATCGTGACCGCCAGCTCGCCCATCCGCGCACGGGGGTCGTCGACGACCAGGACCGGCAGCCCCGTGGCGGCGGCGCGCTCGGCGCCCGTCGGGTCGGTCAGCACGGCTGTGGCGCCCAGACCGGCCGCCTGGGTCACGAAGTCGGCGCCGTGGAGGCGGGCACCGGGCAGGGCGGCGTACAGGTCGCCTGGGCGCACGGCGCGCGAGTCGTGGGTGATGCCCGTGACCTCGGCGGTGTCGTTCGAGGTCTGCGGCTGCTCGGCGCCCAGCTGACCGGCGAGCTCCGCGAGGGGGGTGGCGGAGACCCGCGTCGGCCGCGGCGGTCCCGGATATGTCACGGAAACGCCCTTCTGGGTGGTTTGGGACTGATCAGCGTGTGGCACGGCGGTGAGCGTACCGGGCTCACCCCCGCCGGAGCGAAGTCGGTGCGCGCGCGGAACGTGCGGTGGGGTGTTGTTCCCGGAGCCGGGAGTGATCATCGTCACGGGCTGGTTCCTGGTCGGTCTCTGCGGTGCTGCTGATCTTGGCGGTGCCGTAGGTCGTCGGTGGTGGTGCCGGTCAGGGACTGAAGGCGACGGGCAGGTTCGCGGGCTTCGCGCCGGTCGGCGGGACCTGGAGGGTCTTCAGGGCGAACTCCATGACCTCCTTGTAGATGGGCCCGCAGATCTGGCCGCCGAAGTAGCTGCCCTTCGTGGCGTTCTGGATCGCGCAGTAGACGGTGACCCGTGGCTTGTCGGCGGGCGCGAACCCGGCGAACGAGGACGTGTATCCGCGGTACTTGCCGGTGGCCGGATCGACGCGGTTGGCCGTACCCGTCTTGCCCGCCACCCGGTAGCCGGGGATACGGGCCTTGGTGCCGGTCCCCTCCTCGTCGTCCACCACGGACTCCAGCATCCGGGCGAGCGTCTTCGCCGTCTTCTCGCTCACGACCCTTGTCTTCTTGGGATTGGGAGCGGGTGTGAAGCGTCCGTCGGGTCCCTCGGTGCCGCGGACGAGGGTGGGTTCCACCCGGACGCCGCCGTTGGCGATCGTGGAGTAGACGGAGGCCGCCTGCATCGCGTTGATGGACATGCCCTGGCCGAAAGGGATCGTGTACTGCTGCGAGGTCGACCACTGGTCCGGTGGCGCGAGGATGCCCTTGGTCTCGCCGGGGAAGTCGAGGCCGCTGGGGCTGCCGAGGCCGAACTTGCGCAGGTACGAGTAGAGGACCTGGTTGGCCTGCTTCTGTGTCTTGCCGAGCTGGCCGGTGGCCAGGATGGTGCCGATGTTGCTGGACTTGGCGAGCACCCCGTTGAGCGTGAGGTACCAGGTCGGGTGGTCGATGTCGTCCCTGAAGAGCCGGTCGCCGCGGGGCAGCCGGTTGGGCACCGTGACATGGGTCAGCGGCGTGGCGGCGTTCTCCTCCAGTACGGCGGCCATGGACATGACCTTGGCGGTGGAGCCGGGCTCGTAGGCGTCCTGGAGGGCCGCGTTGCCGAGGGCGTCGCCGTTCGCCTTCGAGAGGTCGTTGGGGTCGAAGCCGGGCGAGTTGGCCATGGCCAGGATCTCGCCGGTCCGCGTGTCCTGCACTATCACGTAGCCGCGGTCCGCCTTGGACTTCTTCACCTGCTCGGTGATGGCGTTCTGCGCGGCCCACTGGATGTCGCGGTCGATGGTCAACTCGATGTCGGATCCGGGGACTGCGGGCGTCTCCGTGGAGCCCGCGGTGGGCACCTGGCGGCCACCGGACTGGGCGTAGCGGATCTTGCCGTCCTTGCCGGTGAGTTCCTCGTTCAGCTGCTGCTCGACGCCTCCGCCGCCCTTGCCGTCGGCGTTGACCCAGCCCAGTATCCCGGCGGCAAGGTCGCCGTTCGGGTACACGCGCTTGCTGCTGGGGTCCTGGAAGACGCCCGCCAGCACGTTGACGGTGCCCGGGTCCGTCCCGGCCTTCTTCGCGAGCGCCGTCTTCAGGTCCCTGATCTGCTTCCAGACCTCGGGCATCTGGCGCCGGGCGAGCAGGACGTACTGGGTGTTCTCGGTCCTGAGCTTGCCGGCGATCACCGCCTGGTCCTGGTCGAGGATCGGCGCGAGGAGCGCGGCCGCCTGCTCGGGCGCGTCGGCGATCTTCGTCTGCTCGGGGGTGAACATCGTGGGGTCGGCGGTGATGTCGTTGGCGTCGACGCTGGTCGCCAGGGCCACACCGTTGCGGTCGGTGATCCCGCCCCGCTCGGCGGCCAGGACATGGCCCACGTACCGGCTCTGCTCGGCCTTGGCGGTGTACTCGCCGGCGTCGACGGCCTGCACCTGGAGCAGCCGTACGACGAAGGCGGTCATCACCAGGGTCAGCGCGAGGCTCACCAGGCGCAGCCGCGGTCGGGGACTCCCGAGCCGGAGGGGCTTGGGGGCGCCCGGCCGGGCGGCGCCCGTGCGTCGTGCGGGGC
>NZ_VJZE01000136.1 GCF_009377205.1 Streptomyces phyllanthi | reverse complement strand
AGGGACGGGTGGGCGCCGGATGGCCCCTGCTGACCTTCGCGACCGTACGGGGGATGACCACCGCCGACGGCGACGACCACCGGCGGCTGCGGTCGCTGGTGAGCAAGGCGTTCACGGCGCGCAGGGTCGAACAACTGCGGCCCGGGATCGAGGAGCTGACCGTCCGGCTGCTCGACGGCCTCGCGGCGGCGGCCGAGGAGGGTGGCGGCGTCGCCGATCTGCGCCGGCACTTCGCGCTGCCGCTCCCCATGGGCGTCATCGGTCAGCTGCTCGGCGTCGGGACCGAACACCTGGACGCGCTGCACCACTTGTCGAACCGGATCGTGGCCACGGACCTCGCCCCCGAACAGGTCGTCACCGCCAACCGCGACCTCGTGTCCCTGCTGGCCCGGATCGCCGCGGACCGGGCCGAACGACCCGGCGACGACCTGACCGGCGCGCTCATCGCCGCCCGAGACGAGGGCGGCGACAGGCTCAGCCAGGAGGAACTCATCGGCACCCTGCTGCTGATGATCGTCGCCGGGCACGAGACCACCCTGAACCTCATCACCAACGCCGTACGGGCGCTCTGCGGACACCGGGACCAGCTCGACCTCGTACGGGAGGGGAAGGCGAGCTGGACGGACGCCGTCGAGGAGACCCTGCGCTGGGACGCGCCCGTCAGCTACTTCCCCTTCCGCTATCCCGTCACGGACCTGACGGTCGACGGGACCGTCATCCCCAAGGGGACGCCCGTGCTGGCCGGTTACTCCGCGGCGGGGCGGGACACGGCCGTGCACGGCCCGGACGCCGACCGGTTCGACGTGACGCGGCCCGGGCGGCACGGAGCCGTACGGCACCTCTCGCTCGGGCACGGCGCCCACTACTGCCTCGGTGCCCCACTGGCGCGCCTGGAGGCCACGATCGCACTGGAGCGGCTGTTCACCCGCTTCCCCGACCTCGACCTGGCCCTTCCCGAGAGGCAACTCCCCCGTCACACCGGCTTCGTGGGGAACAGCGTACGGGCGCTTCCGGTGCGCCTCTGAGCAGTGCACGGGCCGGTCCCGAACCGCGTGACGAGGAGGCCGGGCACCCCGGCCTCCTCGTCACGCGGTTCGGGAGCGCGCTCAGGAACCGAGCCGTCGCCGGTCCTCCTCGTCCCACGCCCGGGTGTCGCGCGGCTCGACGTACGGTTCCTCGTCGGCCGGGTGACCGCCCGCGACGGCGCGCTGGCGGGCCAGCTCGGCGTCGAACTCCAGGCCGAGCAGGATGGCCAGATTGGTGATCCACAGCCACAGCAGGAAGACGATCACGCCGGCGAAGGTGCCATAGGTCCTGTTGTACGAGCCGAAGTTCGCCACGTACAGCGCGAACCCCGCCGAGGCGATCATCCAGATCACCAGAGCCAGAAGACTCCCCGGCGTGATCCAGCGGAAGCCGCGGACCCGCGCGTTGGGCGTCGCCCAGTACAGGATCGCGATCATGATCGTGACCAGGAGCGCGAGGACCGGCCACTTCACGATCGACCACACCGTCAGCGCCGTGTCGCCGATACCCAGCGCACCGCCGACCTGGCGGGCCAGCGCACCGGTGAACACCACGATCACCGCACTGATCATGGTGAGGACCATCAGGACCACCGTGACACCGACGCGGATCGGCAGCACCTTCCACACCGGACGGCCCTCGGGGATGTCGTAGACGGCGTTGGACGTGCGGATGAACGCCGCGACGTAACCGGAGGCCGACCACACGGCGAGGACCAGGCCCACGACCGCCATGACCGATCCGGTCCCGGCGTTGCCCTGCAACTGCTCCACCGCGCTGCCGATGACATCCCGCGCGGCGCCCGGCGCGAAGGTCTGGATGTTGTCCAGCACCTGCTGGCTGGCCGACCGGCCGACGATCCCGAGGAGCGACACGAGCACCAGCAGGGCGGGGAACAGCGAGAGCACCCCGTAGTAGGTCAGTGCCGCGGCCCGGTCGGTGAGCTCGTCGTCCTTGAACTCCTTGAAGGTGCCCTTGAGCACCGCTCGCCAGGACTGTCGGGGCAGGTCGGACGGCTCGTCCGGCGCACGCCGCTCCGCCTGCTCGTCCGGCCCGGCGCGGCTGTCCCGCACTGCCTCGCCGTGCTTCCCGTGCCGTTTCATCGTCCGTGCCATGGAAGAACGGGTATCCGGGCTCACCTCACCCATGCAAAAAGTGCCCTAAGTCAGCTTTGTGCGTTTGATGGAGCTAGGTACAACGGATCTGGGAAGGTGGGGATCGTCATGAAGGGCTTCGTCTTCCACGGCCCCGGACAGGCCTCCTGGGAGAGCGTTCCGGACCCTGGGATCAAGGACCCCACCGACGCGATCGTGCGCGTCGAAGCGGTCACCGTCTGCGGGACGGATCTGCACATCCTCAAGGGCCACGTGCCCGAGGTGGAGCCGGGGACGGTGCTGGGGCACGAGGCGGTCGGCGAGATCGTCGAGGCGGGCCGCGAGGTGCACGCCGTGCGGCCGGGGGACCGGGTCCTGGTCTCCTGCATCACCGCCTGCGGCCGCTGCCGCTACTGCTGGGAGCGGACCTACGGCCAGTGCCGGGGAGGCGGGGGCTGGATCCTGGGCCACCTGATCGACGGCACGCAGGCCGAGTACGTCCGCGTTCCGTACGCCGACCTGTCCGTGCACACACTGCCGGGTGCGCTGGACGGCAAGGACGCGGTGCTGCTGGCGGACATCTTCCCCACCGGCTACGAGGTGGGCGTGCTCAACGGGCGGGTGCAGCCCGGAGACACCGTCGCCGTCGTCGGCACGGGCCCCGTCGGCCTCGCGGCCATCGCCACGGCCCAGCTGTACGCGCCCGAGCGGGTCGTCGCCGTGGACATGGCGGCCACACGCCTCGACGCCGCCAAGGGGCTCGGCGCCGATGCCGTGGCCGACGCCCGCGAAGGCCCCGAGCAGCTGATCGAGGACCTCACCGACGGGCTGGGCGCCGACGTGGTCATCGAGGCGGTCGGCACACCGGAGACCTTCGAGCTGTGCACGCGCGTGGTGCGGCCCGGCGGGCACGTGGCCAACGTGGGCGTGCACGGGAAGCCCGCGACCCTGCACCTGGAGGAGCTGTGGAGCAGGAACCTGACGATCACCACGGGTCTCGTGGACACCTACTCCACCCCCACCCTCCTGCGGATGGCGGCCGCCGGCCGGCTGCCCACCTCGCCGCTGGTCACCCACGCCTTCCCGCTGGACTTCATGGAGGAGGGCTACGACGTGTTCGCCCGCGCCGCCGACACCGGCGCCCTCAAGGTGGTGCTCGGCGAGCCACAGCACGACGTCCTCGCCGTACGGGCGACCTGATGATCACTCCCGCCTGAGCGCGGCCCCCTGGTGTCCGAGGTCGAAGATCCCGTACCCGAAGCCCCGGGCGGTGATCGTGCCGCCGTCGAGCTCCACGCCCGACACCTCCAGCGGCCGGGCGCTGCCGGAGGCGTACGCGCAGCTCGTCTCGTTCCGCTGCGGGTTGACCACCACCAAGTACCGCCCGCCCCGTACGTACACGAACGGGTAGCCCGCGTGCAGCACCTCCACCGAGCCGTCGGAGCCGAGTTCGGGTGTGGTGGTGCGCAGGCGGACGAGGCGGCGTACGAAGTGGAGGAGGGAGGTCTCGTCGGACCGCTGGGCGGCGACGGTGGGGCGGTCCGGGGCCGGGTCGACCGGCAGGTACAGCTGGTCGGCGGGCGCCGTGGAGAAACCGGCGTTCTCGGTGTCGTCCCACTGCATCGGTGTGCGCGAACCCGCGCGGTTGTAGCGGGGGCCGAGAACGCTGCCCTCCTTGTCGGGCAGACCGTCGGCATAGCGCATGCCGATCTCGTCGCCGTAGTAGATCGCCGGGAGGGTCGGCCAGGTGAGCTGGAAGGCGAAGGCGGCGGGGAGCTGCTCGGCGGTGCGCGGGCCGCAGTTGAGGCGGGAGAAGTCGTGGTTCGCGGTGGGCAGGGAGACGAACCCGCTGCCACGGGTGGCGGTGGAGGCCTGCCGCCAGGCATCCAGGAACGGACGGGGCGAACCCCTGCCGCTCGGGTCGAAGAAGCAGTCGAGCGGGTCCCAGTTCTCGTCGACCGTGCCCTCGCCGTTGCTCCACAGCGAGCGCATGGCGAGGCCGTCGGTGGGGCCGCCGAACTGGAGGAAGAAGTCCACGTGGAAGCCCGCCGGTACCGACACCTCGGGCTCTCCCCACTCCGACAGCAGCACGGCCCCCGGATGGGCGGTGTCCAGCCAGTCGCGCAGCTCGGACCAGAGCCTGGAGGTCTCCCGCCGGCCCGGGTCGTCCTTGACGAGGGACGAGGCCATGTCGACGCGGAAACCGGCAACGCCCAGACGCAGCCAGTGGTCCATGACCGAGCGGAGGGCCTCACGGTTGGCACGCGGGCCCTCGGCGTCCACGGACTGGCGCCACGGCTCGGCCGGGTTCTCGCGCGCGTAGCCGAAGTTGAGGGCGGGCTGGGAGTCGAAGAAGTTCGGGAGGTACGAGCCCGGGCGGCTGCCGGGGGAGGGGACGAACCCGTCGGGGCGGCCCTCGGGCGCCCAGATGTAGCGGTGGTCGTCCGGGTCGTCGGCGGACGCCGTGAACCACGGGTGCTCGTCGGAGGTGTGGCCGGCGACCAGGTCCAGCAGGACGCGGATGCCGTGGCGGCCGGCCTCGTCGACGAGTTTGCCGAGCTCGTCGTTGGAGCCGTAGCGGGGTGCGACGTTCAGATAGTCGGAGACGTCGTACCCGGCGTCGCGGAACGGCGAGACGAAGCACGGATTGAGCCAGACGGCGTTGACGCCCAGCCAGGCCAGGTGGTCGAGGTGCCCGGTGATCCCGTTGAAGTCGCCGATGCCGTCGCCGCCTGAGTCGGCGTACGACTGCGGGTAGATCTGGTAGAAGACGGCGTCTGCCAGCCAGGAGGGGGCGGGACGGAACGAGGTCATGCTGTGACGATAGGTGACCACGCGTGCCGGGCGCTGCCCGTAAGCTGAAGTCGATGTTCACTTCGCAAGGTCCCAGCCTCCGAGAGCTGGCTGTGCAGGCGCTCTCTTCCGTGGAGCGCGGATACGACCTGCTCGCGCCCAAGTTCGATCACACTCCGTTCCGTACGCCCGCCCCGGTCCTCGAAGCGGTGGAGCGGGCGCTGTGCGCGACGGGGCCCTTCGACCACGGGCTCGATCTGTGCTGCGGCACGGGCGCGGGAATGGACGTCCTGCGCGCGGTGTGCCGGGAGAGCGTGACCGGGGTCGACATCAGCGCGGGGATGCTGGCCGTGGGGAGGGAGCGGGCTCCCGGGGAGCCGCGCCTTGCCGGACCGCGGGTCGGGTGGGTGCGCGGTGACGCCCGCGCCCTGCCCTTCGGCCCGGTCTTCGACCTGGTCGTGAGCTTCGGGGCGTTCGGGCACTTCCTGCCGCGCGAGCTGCCGGGCCTTTTCGCGCAGGTCCACTCCGTGCTGCGGCCGGGCGGACGCTTCGCGTTCCCGCTGCCGGCGCCCGCGCCGCCGAGCTCTCCCTGGTACTGGGCGCTGCTGGGCTTCGACGCGGCGATGCGGGTGCGCAACGCGGTCTGGCGGCCGCCGTTCGTCATGTACTACAGGGCGTTCCGGCTCGGTGACGTACGGCGCGAGCTGGTCCGGGCGGGGTTCGACGTCGACCTGTACCCGCTGTCCGAGTTCGGACGGCGCCCCGACGGAAGCCCGCGCTGCCGCATGCTCGTGGCGACCCGCCGAGCCGACGCCCCGGCTTCGGGCTGACCTCCGGCGCGACCGCGCCGGGCCTGCCTGTTCGCCCAGCGGGCGTCAACGTGTCGCTCTCTCCGCCGACTTGGTCAGGGATACCACCTTGTCCGGCGCCCTAGGTGGGACATCCGCCCTCGGTGGGACATCGCCCCGTGGGACGAGTCCACCCCGAGTCGGGCCTGGCCGCCAGGCGCTGCGCGGGCGGCGGCGGTTGCCACCGTTGGGCACGGCGGCGGTCGGCGGCTGACGAAGGTGGCTTCTGCGCACGGGGTCAGGGTCAGGTCCTGATGAAGTCGAGAAGGTCGGCATTGAAAGCCTGTTCGAAGTCGCCCGTCAGACCGTGCGGGGCGCCCGGGTAGACCTTGAGCGTGGCGTCCTTGACGAGCTGTGCCGTCTTGAGGGCCGAGGCCGCGATGGGCACGATCTGGTCGTCATCACCGTGCGCGACGAGCACGGGCACGTCGACGCGGGCCAGGTCCTCGGTGAAGTCGTTCTCGGAGAACTGCTCGACGCAGTCGTACGCCCCCTTCAGCCCGCACTGCATGCTCTGCAGCCAGAACTCGTCGAGCTTGCCCTGCGAGACCGTCGCGCCCACCCGGTTCGCGCCGTAGAAGGCCGCGCTGAGCTCCCGGTAGAACTGCGAGCGGTCCGACTCGACGCCCGCGCGGATGGCGTCGAACGCCTCGACCGGTGTGCCCTCGGGGTTGCCGTCGGTCTTCAGCATCAGCGGGGGCACCGCGCCCAGCAGCACCGCCTTGGCCACCCGCGCCGTCCCGTGCCGGCCCATGTAGCGGACCACCTCGCCGCCGCCGGTCGAGTGGCCCACGAGGATCACGTCGCTGAGGTTGAGCGCCTCGATGAGCTCGGCCAGGTCGTCGGCGTACCGGTCCATGTGGTTGCCCCGCCACGGCTGCGCGGAGCGGCCGTGCCCGCGCCGGTCGTGCGCGATCGTCCGGAAGCCGTGCTCGGCGACCAGCCGCGCCTGCCTGTCCCAGGCGTCGGCGTTGAGCGGCCAGCCATGACTGAAGACGACCGGTTGCCCGCTGCCCCAGTCCTTGTAGAAGATCTCCGTGCCGTCGGAGGTCGCGAAGGTACCCATGAGTGCGGTCCTTTCCGAGAATCATGTTCAGACATGTTCAGGAAAGAAAGGTATGTGGCATATGGGGGTCGCGCGCTCGGCGTGTGGCAGCCGGGTGTGCCTCGCTCCACGGGCCGAGGCGCTTCTGCTGTGCGTTGCGTCCTGCATGGACATGGCGGACCGCCGCGTGGTGCAGCGGAGCCGGCAAGCGGAACCCGGCTCGTGGCCCTGAGCGTTGTCGGTGCCCCTGTCGGGGGAGCCGGAACCGGCGATGACCGCCGGGGTACGTCGGGCTCCCGGCGTCAGGTGGGAATGCGTACGGTCTCCACCCAGTTCGGGGGCTGTGACGCGGCGGAGCCGATCAAAGCCGCGATGACGCGGCAGGGTGGGTTCTCCTCGGGCCAGGGGGTGAGTCCGTCGGTGAGGACGACGACGATGCTCGGGCGGTCCCGCGTCGCGAGCGCTGCCGCGATGCCGACGCGCATGTCCGTGCCGCCACCGCCGCCGAGCGTGATCTGCTCGGTGGCCACCACGCGGGACACGGCGTGCACGTCGGCGTCGCACGCGAGCACGGTCACGCGATTACCCCGTACACCCACCTCGCGCAGGACGCCCGTCACCTCCGCGAGGGCGGCGGCCAGTTCGGCGTCACCCATCGAACCGGAGGTGTCGATGACGACGGCCACCCGCGGCAGCGGGCGGCGCAGGCTCGGCAGGACGACGCCGCGCAGCGCCGGGGTACGGCGCGAGGGGCGGCGATAGGTGTAGTCGACGGCTCCGCCGGCCCATGCGGCGGCTTCCCGGACCGCGCCGGACAGCGCCCGCCGCCAGTCCACCGTGGGTTCCAGGACCTCCTCGGCCCAGCGCTGCCAGCCCGCGGGCAGGGTGCCACGGGCGCGCTGATGGGCGCGCATCGCCTCGGCGGTCTGCCGCCGCAGGGCCTGCGCCTCGACCTCGCCGAGCCGCGCGGGGCCGGCGGACTCGGGGAGTTCCCAGGGGGCGGGCCGGCCGTGGGCGCCCGATCCGCAGTCCGGCGCCCGCACGTGCGGCGGCAGCCGGTCGAGGTACACCTCGAACAACTGGCCCTCGGGGAGGCCGAAGAGGCGGGGCTCCATACGCCCGTCGGGCAGGCGCAGGCCGTCAGCGAGTAGGTCGTCGTTGATCTCGCAGTCCTGGGCGACGTTGACGCGGTGCCAGTCGCGCTGGGCGGCGGCGGGGAGCCGGTCGGCCCGGCCGTGGTGGTCGCGCAGCAGGTGCGCCGCCTCGTGCACCCAGACGCCCGCGAGCTCGGGCACCGGCGTCGCGTCGACGAAGGCAGGGGACACATAGCAGCGCCAGTGCCGGTCCACCCCCATCGTCCGGACCTCTGTACTCGGAACGACGGTCAGGGCGTACAACGCCGACGCAAGGTACGGCCGGTCGCTCGCCGCCCGGTAACGGGCAGCGAGCAGTTTGGTCATGTCCAGGTCGCGGCGGGAATCCTCCGTCATCCCCGCACACCTCACCGGCTGCGGCCGGACAGCGCACCGGACATCCGCAGCAGGTCCAGGAACCCGTCGATGCCGGGCGGTACCGGCCAGTCGAGGTGCCGCATCGCCGCGAGGTCCGTGGCGGCCCGGGCGGCCACGTCCGGTACGCCCGCGTCCACGGCCTTCGCCAGCACCGCCCAGCCCGCCTCCCACCGGGGCCGGGTGAGGTCGCTCTGGATGGCGGCGACCACCGCGATGAGGAACGCCAGCTGCCGGTCGCCGCGTTCGGGCAGGGCGAAGGCGTCCGGATCGGCGAGGACACGGTCGGGGTCGGGCAGATCGAGGTGTTCGAGATACGACAGCAGCTCGATGCCCGCGCCGTCCCCGACAGCGCCGGTGAGCGCGGCGGCCAGCGCCTCGCGGCCGGCGCCGGCCGCGTATCCGGCAGCGAGCAGCTTGAGTGCCATCTCCCAGGTCCGAGGAGACGGCCAGGACCGGCCCCGGCTCTCGGCGTCACCGGGGATGTGGTGGACCAGGCCGGGCCGGGCCGTGAGGAAACCGGAGATCGCGCCGCGGGCCCGTGCGACCGCACCGGGCACCTTGGCGGCATCGACGACGGGCACGGTCACCTCCGGCCAGGTGCCGGCCATGCCGCGGGCAACCGTCCGGGGGTCGTGGGTCCACTCGAGGTGGACGAACCGGTTGGCGAGCGGTGGGCTGAGATGCCAGCCGTCCGCCGCGCTGGAAGGCGGGTTCGCGGCGGCGACGATACGCACCGCCTCCGGCAGGACCAGGCTGCCGACCCGTCGTTCGAGCACCACCCGCAGCAGCGCCGCCTGCACGGCCGGCGGTGCGGAGGACAGCTCGTCGAAGAAGAGCAGGCCCTGCCCGGCCCGGGCGAGACGGACCGCCCAGTCGGGCGGGGCCATCGGCACACCGGTCACGGCCGGGTCGTCACCGACGACGGGCAGTCCGGCGAAGTCGGAGGGCTCGTGCACGCTGGCGATGACCGTCTCCAGCGGCAGGCCGAGCCCGGCGGCGAGCTGCTCCAGGCCGGCCGACTTGCCGATGCCCGGCTCTCCCCACAGCAGCACGGGCTGATTGGCCGTCACGGCGAGGGCGAGCGCCTCCAGCTGGGGGTTCGCGGCGGGCTCGGTCCGTCGTGTGCGCAGCCTGCGGTTGAGGTCGTCCGCGGCCGCCAGCGGGCCGGACGGCGCGGCAGGGGCGGTACGGTCGGTGCTCAAAAGGGCAGCTCTTCCTCGTCGTCGGGGTTGTCCTCGGAGTACTGCTCCTGCTCGTCAAGCCATTCGTCCCACCAGTCGGCGCCGACGCCTGGATGCTCCTCCTGGACGCGTTCCCGGAGGAAGGCCAGGTCGGGCCGCTTGTACCGGCGGACGAGCTGGGCGAGCGACAACTCGGACTGGTCGATCACGTCGAGCCGCGCCCCGGCGGCGACGAGCGCCTCCACCAGTGCCTTCGAACCGAGGTCGTTGACCGCCACGAACAGCGGCGTACGCTCCCTCCGGTCACGGGCCTCGAGGTCCAGCCCCTCCGCCAGCAGCCGCGGCAGCAGCGCCTCATGGTCGAGAAGGTTCAGTACGTGGAGCAAGGTGCGCCCGGAGGCGTCCCGCACGCGGGGATCCACACCCGCGTCCAGGAGCTCCAGCACGCCGGGGGTGTCACCGTGCTGGGCACGCAGGAACAGGTCGTGGCGTTGCGCCCGCAGCGCCTTCGGCAGGCGGCCTTCTCCGGAGGTCCACGTCTGCTCCACGGCGAAGCATCCGGCGACGGCACCGCCGAAGGCCCGCATGGCGCGTTCGCGCTGCTGTTCCTCGTCGCTGTGCGGCACGTGCAGCAGGCCGCCGGGCCGGAAGGCCACCTCGTGCCATTCCCCGCGGCACCTGACCCGCACGGGTGCGGGAGCCGTCGGCCGCGGCGGGCCGACCGGGCCTTCCGGGACCTGGAGGGCCGGGAACAGAGCCTCGCGGACGAGCGGATGCAGATGCTCTGGCGCGAGGCCCCCGACGCGCATCAGGTCGAGGTCGGGGAGCCTGCGCCACAGGGCCTCGGCGAGGAAGGGCTCGCCCTTGACGTCGTCCCGGTCGACGGCTCGCGTCAGCAGCCCGCCGGTGTCCGTGGGCTCCAGCAGGACGAAGGTCCGCCAGTGCGCGGCGATGAGGAAGCGGTCGGCCACGCCCTCGGCCGTCTGCCGGCGGATTTCCGGCTCCAGGCGGGTGTGGTTGAGCGCGATCCCGCCCAGGAGCCCCTCCGGGTCCGCGCGGTACCAGCCCGACTTCTGCGGGGGTGTCAGGTCCAGCTCGATGCGGGCGGCGGCGAAGGCTGCGTGTGTCTCGCCGTTCTGGTGCAGCAGCGTGGCCCACTCGGCCCGCGCCGCCGGGTCGCCGTCGCCGGGATCGGCCGCCGGCAGTTCGTCCGTGCCGCGTGGGGTGGCGTCGGCGTGGAAGAACGGTGGCCTCTCCGTGCCGCCACCGCACCGTTCACGCAGTTCGGCGGCGTGCCGTGCGTCCCACAGGTGTCGCGCGGACCGCCAGTCCTGCGTGGTCCGCCCGAAGACGCCTGGGGCCCGCTCGTCCGTGACCGTCCCGAAGCGCAGGGCGATCCGCTGCGGTCCGTCGATCATCGCAGGAGTGGTGATGTGCAGGTACGGGGTGGCCCGGCGGCCCTCGTCCGGTGCCTTCGGGTGGTGGCGCGCGAGGACGACCGTCGTGTCCGTGGCGAGCGTGGTCCGCCCGCCGAGCATGCGCGGCAGGTGCCAGCGCAGCAGGTCGGGGGCGAAGTGGCGGAGGTCGTCCTCCAGGGCCGCGGCGACGTCGTTGCCGCAGCGGTCGGCGACATCGGACAGGTCGAAGGTGACGTCGACGTTCGCCGCCGCGCAGGCACCGCGCCAGTCACCGGCCACACGGCACTCGGTCGCACGCTCGATTATCCAGCGGGGCACCGCGTACCGACGGATCCGACGTCGGCTTGCCGCCTCGTCCGGGCGGAAGCAGCGGAGTTCGCTACGAGAGCTCAACGGTAGACACTCCCTATCGCGCGCATGTCGGGATGCGTCCTGCCGACGGGCCTCAGACGCCGGGTGAAGGACCGCTTCACCTTGCGGGGCAGGCCGGGCCCCAGACCGACGTACTCCAGGGGCGAGTTGTCGGGCACCGCTGCCAGCAGTGTCTTCGCGCCCCGGCCGGTCAGGCCGGTGTGCCGCAACTCCAGTCGGCGCAGTGGGCTGCCCGGCAGGGCGGCGGCCAGCGCGTGGGCGCCTTCGTCGCCGGTGGTGTTGGCGGGGGCGTGGAGGCTGCGTTCCGACGGTGGCCGGCCCAGGTCGAGTGCCTCGATCCCTCCGAGGGAGCCGGCGAGGGCCCGGGCACCGACGGGGCCGATCCCGTTGCCGCCGAGGCCGAGGCGCACCGGCCGTGCGGGGTCGGCCGCGGCGGCGAGGATCGCGGCGCCTTCGTCTCCGAGGTGGTTGGCAGAGAGGTACAGCTCGCGCACACCCGCCTCACGGATCAGCGCCGCCAGCAGCGGGGCGGCGTCGGCAGTCAGGCCGTTGCCGCCGAGGAAGAGGCGCTCCACCGGGCTGGGCCGGCTGGTGAGGGCGTCGAACAGGGCCCGCAGACCGTCGGTGGTCAGACCGGTGTTGACCAGGTCGAGGGTGCGCAGCGTGGTGTTGCGGCGGAGCATCGCGGCGAGTGCCCGGGCGCCGTCGTCGCCCACCGGGTTGCGCTTGAGCCACAGGGCACGGACGGCGCCGTCCGTCGTCAGCGCGTCGGCGAGCGCGGTGACGCCCTCCGGGCCGATGCGGTTGCAGCCGAGGTAGAGCGTGTGCAGGCCATGGCCGTCGACAAGCGCGTCGGCGACCGCGCAGGCTCCCTCGTCCCCGATGGCGTTGGTGCCCAGCAGGACATGCGCGGCGTGCGGAGAGGCGGCGGCGACGGGCATCAGCCGGGTGGCGCCGACCGCTCCGAGGCCCTGCTTGCACAGGTCGATACGCCCGTCCGCGCGCACGGTACCGAGCAGGAACGTCTCGTCGTCCTCGACCGGCTGCCCGGACCGCAGCCGGTCGAGCAACGGCTCCAGACCGGCGGGATCGCTGATCGGGATGTCCGGATGCTCGATCGCGGGGCAGCGTACGGGTGTCGGCTGCGTCATCACCACTCCAGCGGTCCATCGCCGGTGCCCGGCTCACCGAGAGCGGCATCGCCCTCCGCCCGCCCAGGACGAACCGACGCCAATCGACTTTCCTCCACGACAAGGGCGGCAAGACTGGTCGGATTCGAACCGACGTCCTCCAGCTTGTTGCTTGGGCGCGACGACCTCTGCGCTACAGCCTTGCCGCGGAGATCATAGCGGCTCTCGCCTTTGTGTTCGGACCCGGTTGGTCCCGGCCCGAGGGCGAACGGCCGGCACGAAGCGGCAGGTACCGTCGGCGGCACATCTCCGGCCGGGCGGTCGGCCGCTCCGTGTGGGGCGCAACCCCGCTGAGGTTCGGCCACTGGGCGCTGTACGGCTTCTTCTTCGGCGACTCGCCGTGCGTGTCCGTGCGGCGGACGCCGTGCCGGATCGTCAGCCCCGGCCGATGTGCATCAACCCCGCCCACACGCTCGGGTTCATGGGATCCCGCAGGGCGTGCAGGGCCGTGTGCAGGGCCAGCGCCCCGGGATGGCCGGGTGCCGCGGCGTCGCGGTAGAACTCCTTCGCGGCACGTACGGCGAAGGCGTCCGCGAGCGGCCAGAGGGAGGCGACCACATCGGAGAAACCGGCGAGGTGGAACACGGCGCCGACGTGCAGTGCCTCGCTCGGCAGCCGGTGTCCGCCCAGACCGGTACCGCAGGCGGACAGATAGGCCAACGCCGCGTCGTCCAGCCGCAGCCGGGAGATCTCGGTCGGGGCCACCATGCCGGCCGGGCAGCGCCCCCTCACAGCGCGCTGTACAGCGCCTCCACGAGTGCCGTCTTCCGTGGGTCGTCGGCGATGTGCGGGCCCATACGGTTCATGACGTAGCCGAGCGAGACCCCCGCCTCGGGGTCGGCGAGACCGCAGGAGCCGCCGTAGCCGTCGTGGCCGAACGCCCTCGGGTTGGGCCCGTACGAGCCGCCGGGGCCGCTGAGCCACAGCCCGAGCCCGATCTCCGTATCGCGCCCGAGCCCGGCGCCGAGCACCAGGTCACGGCAGGCACCCTGCCCCTCGCGCACCCGCTCCGCCGCCTCCGGCGACAGCACCCGGTGCCCGCCCCACGACCCGCGCCCGGCGAGGATCCCGTACAGCGAGGCGACCGCCCGTGCCGTGCCGTGCCCGTTGGCGGCCGGGATTTCCGCGGCCCGCCACCGCGATGTGTTGGCCTCGGCGGCTCCGACCATCGGGTTGGCGAGGGCGGCGATCGCGGCGGGCGACAACTGGGCGAAGACCGCGGCCTGTTCACTGGCGTCGGCGACCGGTGGGTGCACCAGCTCCGCCACCCGGCCGGACTCTTTCTCCGGCAGCCCGATCGTGAAGTCGATCCCGAGCGGCCCGGTCACCTCCCGCTCCAGGAACGCCCCCGGCAGCAGCCCCGTGATCCGCCGGACCACCTCACCCACCAGGAATCCGAACGTGAACGCGTGGTACCCGGACTCCGTTCCCGGCTCCCACCACGGCTCCTGGGCCGCGAGGCGCCCGACGGTCAGCTCCCAGTCGCAGAGCTGCTCGAACGAGTGCGGCTCACGCGGCCCGGACAGACCCGAGCGGTGCGACAGCAGATGCCGTACGAGCACACGCTCCTTGCCCGCCGCGGCGAACTCCGGCCAGTACGCGGCCACCGGCGCGTCCAGGTCGAGCAGCCCGCGGTCGGCGAGGACGTGCGCGCACAGCGAGGTCGGCCCCTTGGACGTCGACCACACGTTGACCAGGGTCTCCCGCTCCCACGGCCGGGTGCGCGCCGCGTCGGCCCAGCCGCCCCACAGGTCCACCACGGTCTCGCCGCCGAGCGTCACGGCCACCGCCGCGCCCAGCTCGCCGCGGCCTTGGAAGTTGTCCTCGAACGCGGTGCGCACCGCCTCGAACCGTGGGTCGCAGTAGCCGTGAACCTGGGACATGAGCCCTCCGTCGTACGTCGCGCGGGAGACCCGGAGGCGACTCCGGGCCACCCGAACATACCGACTGGTCGGACAGGAGGGAAGGTGTCTGCCCTCCGGGCTAGCCGATGAACAACGGCCCGGCCGGCTCCTGGTGGCCCGTGACCGTGTGCCAGTAGTCACGGGACTCCACGGCCAGCCCCTCCGCGTCGAACCGTACGAAGACGCAGCCGGCGAGCGTCGACGGCCGGCCGTCCTCCTCGGTGTCCTCGGCCAGCACCCGGAACTCGGCGACGGCGAGGCCGTCCTGCCCGATCACGGGCGGACCGAAGCGGACGTCGGCCACGCGCTCGCCGGTGAACGACCAGCGGAGGTAGGCCGCGAGTTCCGCGCGCCCCCGGTGCGGCGCGCGGAAGGGCATCGAGCGGTGGACGCAGTCCTCCGCGTACAACTCGAGCAGGGCGTCGACGTCGTGTGCCGCCCACGCCCGCTCCCAGACCCGGACGAAGCGCCGGGCGGCCTCGGCCGTCTGCATGTGGTCCCCGTGTCCCTCAGAGGCGCGCGGCCAGCCACTCCAGCTTGGCCGCTTCCTGGAACGGGCCGCCGCCCTCGTGGTCGTTGAACTCGTAGACCTCGATGCGACGGTCGTCGTGTGCCCAGGCGTTGAAGGCCGCGAAGACCGTCGAGGGCGGGCACGTCTGGTCCTCCAGGGCCGCCGAGAACAGGGCGGGTGCCCGGCCGCGCGCGGCGAAGTGGACCCCGTCGAAGTAGGCGAGCGTGCGCTGGACCTGCTCCGAGCGACCGCGATGGGTCTTGAGGTAGTTGCCGATCTCCCGGTACGGGTCGCGGTCCGTCAGCGTCGTCGCGCGCGGGAAGTCGCACAGGAACGGCACGTCCGGAGCGACCGCGGCCAGGTCGGGCACCAGACCGCCGACGGCGATGCTGATGCCGCCGCCCTGGCTGGAGCCGACGACCGCCGTCCTCGCCGCGTCGGCCAGCGGGTGGGAGCGGGCCGCCTCCACGGCCCGTACGGCGTCCGTGAACACCCGCCGGTAGTAGTAGTTCTCGGGGGCGTCGACGCCACGGGTCATGAAGCCGGGGTACGCGGGGGCGCCGCCCACCGGGTCCGGTGTGTCACCGCCTCCGCCCCAGGCGCTGCCCTGGCCCCGGGTGTCCATGACGAAGTGCGCGAAGCCCGCCGACGCCCACAGCAGATGGGTGTGGGGCAGGCCCCGGCCGCCGCCGTACCCGATGAACTCGACCACCGTGGGACGCGGGGTGTCCGCCCAGGCCGGCAGGATCAGCCAGCCCTTCACCGGGTGCCCGCCGAACCCGGCGAACGTGACGTCGTGGACCTTGACCGTCTTCAGATGCGTCTCGACCGGTTCGAAGTGGGCGTCGAGGTCGTGTTCGCGGGCCTCCTGGAGCGTTTTCGCCCAGAACGCGTCGAAGTCCCCGGGTTCCGTTGAAGCGCTTCGATAACCGCGAAGCTCGTCCAGGGGCAGGTCGAACAGGGCCATGTATGTCCACCTCGGAGGTCATGGATGCGGATGATCACACCGTACGTGCGCCCGCCGTGCGCCGCCAGAGCCGGGCAGTCCCTTCCGGACACCCGGCCCCGCGGCCGTCCCCGGCCCGACGTCTCAGCCCTGGTCGGTGCCGACCAGGGCGCGGACCTGGAACTCGTCGAACGCCGAAGTGCCTGTCGCGGCCGCGGCGGGCTCCTCGCGCCCGCCCGCCAGGGAGCCGAGCCAGCCCAGCAGGAAGCCCGCCGGGATGGACACGATGCCGGGGTTCTGCAGCGGGAACCAGGCGAAGTCCGCGTCCGGGTACACCGAGGTGGGGTGCGAGGAGATGATCGGGGAGAACACCACGAGCAGCACCGAGCACAGCAGTCCGCCGTACAGGCTGAGCAGCGCGCCACGCCCGGTGAAGCCGCGCCAGAAGAAGCTGTAGACGATCGTCGGCAGGATGGCGGACGCGGCGATCGCGAACGCCAGGAACGCCAGCGTGGCCGTGCTCGTCCCCCACGACAGCAGGGCCAGCATCATGCCCAGGACGCCGATGACGACCGCGGCGAGCCGGGCGACGGCCAGCTCCTCCGTCTGTTTCGCCTTCCCCTTGCGGATCACTTCGCTCCAGAGGTCGTGGGCGAGCGAGGAGGCCGCGGCGAGCGTGAGCCCGCCGGCCACGCCGAGCAGCGTGATGAAGGCCAGGCTGGACAGGAGCGCCTCGAGCACGGCGCCGCCGAGCTGGTGCGCGAGCAGGAGGATCGCCGCGTCACCCCTGGGGTCGACCTCCGCGATCTGCTCCCGGCCCACGATCGCCGTGGCACCCAGGCCCAGCACGCCCGCCATCAGGCAGACGAAGCCGACCAGTCCCACGGCCCACACCACCGAGCCGCGCAGGACCTGTGTGGTGCGCGGGGCGAGCAGTCGCATCATGATGTGCGGCAGCGCGGCGAGCCCGAGCACGATGGCCAGTTGCAGGCTGAAGAAGTCCAGCTTGTTGGCGGTGGTCCCGCCATACCGCAGCCCGGGGCCGAGAAATTCGTCGCCCAGGTTGCTGTTGTCGGCGGCGGAGGACAGGAGCCTGTCGATGTTCCAGCTGAAGTGCTGCATCACCATGACGGCGGTGATCCCCACCCCGGCGACCAGCATCACGGCCTTGACCACCTGGATGGTCGTAGCACCCGGCATACCGCCGATCGCCGCGTACACCACGACTATGGTGCCGATGACCACCACGCACATCGCCCGGGCCGTCCTGCTCGGGTCGCCGATGAACTGCGTCAACAGGGCGACGCTGCCTACGAGCTGGGCGACCAGGTACAGGAGGCACACGACCAGCGTGCACAGGGCGAGCGCCAGCCGGACCGATCGCTGTCCGCGCGGCAGCCGTAGTGCCAGGGTGTCGCCCAGGGTGAACTTGCCGGAGTTCCGCAGGGGTTCCGCGATCAACAGCAGCACCATCATCCAGGCGACCACCGTGCCGCCCAGTTGGAGGAGACCGTCGTACCCGGTCAGCGCCACCAGTCCGGTACTGCCCAGCAGCGTCGCGGCGGACAGGTAGTCACCGCACATCGCGAGCCCGTTGCGCAACGGCGACATGTCGCGGTTGCCGAGGTAGAACTCGCTGATCTCGTCGTGCTGCGGGGCCGTCAGCAACACTGTGAACAGGGTGACCACGACGACGGTGATGAACAGGACAAGCGTCAGCTGCAGGCTGAAGTCGTCGACGACGGCCGCCGCTTGCGTCACCACGTACGGAACCGCCTTCCGGCCGGGACACGGGTCTGCTGCTGTTCCCGCTGGCGCTGCTGGGCGCGCAGCCGGCGGACGGTCGGGTCGATCCGCTTGCTCATGTGCCGCGTATAACGCCAGGCCGCCACGCCCATGACGACGAACTGGGCGAGTCCGAGGGTCAGTCCGACGGTCAGATGGCCGACCAGCCGCAGGTTCATCAGGTCCGGAGCGAAACTCGACAGCAGCACGTACGACAGAAATCCACCGGCCGCGAGAAGGACTGCCACCGTGCCGAAGGAGCCATAGGCGCGGCGCATTGCATGGAATTCGGGGTCGTGATGTATCGCCTGCGGGCCGGGGGGTTCCATTCCTGTGGGGGGAGGTGAGGGAAAACCACCATGCAGCGGTGGATTCTGGGACATCAGCACCTTCTTCGCTGCCTCATGTCGCGTACGTGACTCCGCCGAGCCGGGAAAAGTTCCGCAAGGGCCGCCGACAAGGCCGGGAACCGCGATTTCCTGCGAACCGTGGGGGAAGGGAGAACGGAGTACAGGAGTATTGCAGTGCGGCCGTTGGAGCATCAACAGCCTCGCTGAACGGAAAATGCACCTCTCCGGATATCTGCGTCGGACATCCGAAGACAGGGCATCGGTGACTGCTCCGAGAACACGGACGGCGCCCCCGGTGCGATCAGCGTGAGCCACAGCCTACGGAGCGTCGTGATCCCTCACAACCGCTCTCTATGCACGCCGAGTTCGGATGAAGTGAAGATCGCGAACACCGATTCCGCGCGGCGTCCGCGCAGAGTCCTTCAGGCCCGGCTCGCGCCCCTGAGGACTGCCGCCTCGGCGGCTCAGGCCCAACGGCGCGCCCACTCGGGCCCCGTGCGGGCCCACTCCCGCTCCCACTCGGCCAGGCGGTGCCGGAGGAACACACGGCGTACGGCGAGGCGCCCCGCGAGGACGACGGCGACGGCTCCGCCCGTGGTGCACGCTCCGACCGCCAGCGCGTGCTGCACGACCGCCGCGCCCGTCAGGGGCGGGTCGACGCTACGGCCGCGGGGGTCCAGCCAGACGTCGGTGAACTCACCGCGCCGGGTGCCCGCAGGCACCCGGGCCACCCCGGTCCGGGCGTCCTCGCCGGATTCGGTCCAGCGTGCCCTCACATGGTGCGTGGGCTGCCGGTCGCCCCGCGCGGCGGGGGCCGCGGGCGGGGCGTCGGTCACCACCACGCCACGCACCCGGTGCAACTCGGCCCGCTGCGCCGCCACCTCGGAGCGCGCGGCCGCGTGCGCCCACGAACCCGCGGCGACCCCTGCCAGGGGCGCCCCGACGACGAGCAGGACCGTGGTGACGAGAGCGGCCCACGCCTCGACCACGTCCGAGCGGCGGCGCAGCGGATTGGCGCGCCAACGCCAGCCACGCACTCGGGTACGCATCTCCACCTCCCTCTGCCGGCGCCCACCGGCGCGTGCCCCTTCCGCGGCCCCGTACGACTGATCCGCGCCCCCTGTGGAACCCGCGTACCGAGGACCGTGCACGTGTCCGAGGAGGAGCCCCATGACGCAGCGCCGCGCCGCCCCACCCGACGCGCACCCGCTCGCGAGGCGCCCGAGCGTTTCCGTACCCGGCGGCCTCACCGGGCGTCCGCCGGGCGCCGTGACCCGCGTACGGCGGGCCTCGGGGTCCCGGGCGACGGTGCCCGCGGTCCCCCTCTGCCGCCGGAGTTCCCAGTGGGATCACCCCGAAACCCGGGCCCCCGCGCCACCGGCACCGGAAAGGCAGGGGCCATGATCTCCGGCACCCGCACCGTCACCGCGGGCATCGACGGCTCGCGCACCAGCCTCGACGCCGCCGACTGGGCCGCCCGCGAGGCGGAACGGCGCCACCTCACCCTGCGGCTGCTGCACGCGGGGGCCGAACAGCCCGCAGCCCGGCCGCACGCATCCGAACCGTCCACAGCCGAAGCGTCCGCGACGGCGCCACCGGGCCCCGGCCTTCCGGCCGACGGCACGCTCGACCGCGCCGCGATCCAGCTGGCGTACGCCCACCCGGCGCTGCCCATCGTCGCCGACCGTACTGCGGCGCCTGCGGTCACGGCGCTGATCGAGGCGGCGGCGGAGGCGGAGGAACTGGTGCTCGGCTCACGGGGTTCCACCGGCTTCGCGGGGTTCCCCGTCGGCTCGGTCGTCCTCGCCGTCGCGGCCGGCGCCGAACGTCCCGTCGTGGTGGTGCGTGCGGGCGAGCTGCCCGAGGACGAACGGCTGCCCGTCGTCGACGGCACCTCGCCGCACCACGCCGCCTACCTGCCGGTTGTCCTCGGCCTGGACCTGGAGCGTCCGGCCGACGAACTCCTCGGCTTCGCCTTCGACACGGCCGCGACCCGATCGGCACCCCTGCACGTGGTGCACACCCGGCCCGCCC
>NZ_VJZE01000135.1 GCF_009377205.1 Streptomyces phyllanthi | reverse complement strand
TCCCCAGCCCTTGCGGGTGACGCCGAAGTCGACCCAGGTGCCGGTGAAGCGGGTGGCTTCGGTGAGTGTCTGGTAGCCCATGTACTCGGCGAAGGACTCGTTCAGCCAGATGTCGTCCCACCACTTGAGGGTGACGAGGTCGCCGAACCACATGTGGGCCATCTCGTGGGCGATGACCACGGCGCGGGTCTGCCGCTCGGTGTCGGTGACGGCGGAGCGGTAGACGAACTCGTCGCGGAAGGTGACGAGTCCGGGGTTCTCCATGGCGCCCGCGTTGAACTCGGGGACGAATGCCTGGTCGTAGGAGTCGAAGGGGTACGGCTCCTCGAACTTCTCGTGGTAGCGGTCGAAGCAGGCGCGGGTGGTGTCGAGGATCTCGTCGGCGTCGGCGTCGAGGTGGGGGGCGAGGGAGCGGCGGCAGTGGATGCCGAAGGGCAGGCCGCGGTGTTCGGTGCGTACGGAGTGCCAGGGGCCGGCGGCGGCGGCGACCAGGTAGGTGGAGATGGGTGGTGTGGGGGCGGCGCGCCAGCTGCCGTCGTCCTGCTGTTCGGTGATCCCGTTGGCGAGCACGGTCCAGCCTTCGGGGGCTTTCACGGTGAGTTCGAAGACGGCCTTGAGGTCGGGTTGGTCGAAGGCCGGGAAGACGCGCTGCACGTCGTCCATGAACAGCTGTGTGTAGACGTAGGTCTCGCCGTCGGTGGGGTCGGTGAAGCGGTGCATGCCCTCGCCGGTGCGCGAGTAGCGCATGGTGGTGTCGATGCGCAGTTCGTGGTTGCCCGCTGTCAGGTCCTTGAGGGGCAGCCGGTTCTCGTCCAGGGTGAGGGAGTCGGGGTCGAGTGGCTTGCCGTCGAGGGTGACGGATCGCAGTTCGGCGGGCTTGAGCTCGACGAAGGTGTCCGTGGTTTCCTGGTTCCCGCGTACGGTGAAGTGGATGGCGGTGCGGGAGTGGAACAGCTCGTCGCCGTGTGTCAGGTCGAGGTCGATCTCGTACCGGTGGACGTCGAGGAGCTTGGCACGGGTCTGCGCTTCGTCGCGCGTCAGAACGGACATGGGGCAATGCTGCCTGATGGCGCTGACCAGGCACAGGGGCAGGTCGTTACATGGCTTTTGTCCGGGCGTACCTGCGGCCGTCGTCCAGTTGTGCGTGCGATGCTCGCGCGTCTGCTTCAGTGCCGTGGTCTCAGGCCGACCAGTCCTCCGTGGGTTTTTCGTCCTCCACGTCGTCGTGGGTGCCGTGGCCCAGGCGCGGGACGGGGATCCGTCTGTCGGCGTGGGGCGGGACCAGCTCGGCGTCGGGCTGGGGGGTCTGGTCCCTGAGGCGGGCGCGCAGGTCCTGTATCTCCCGTTCCAGGGCTCGGCTGCGCTGGTGGGCGTCGTAGAGGTAGCGCACCTTGGTGCGCAGGGCCCAGGGGTCGACGGGTTTCATGACGAGGTCGGCGACGCCGAGTGTGAAGGCGCTGGTGGCGAGTTCCGCGTCGGGGCCGAAGCCGGTGAGCAGGATGACGGGTATGTGCTGGGTCTGTTCCAGGCGCCGCAGGTAGTGCACGACGTCGAGGCCGCTGACGCCGGGCATGCGGACGTCCAGGAGCAGCAGTCCGACCTGGCCGCGCAGGACCTCTTTGAGTGCCGCGTCGCCACTGGTGGCTCGCGTCAGCCGGTAGCCCAGGGGCGCGAGTGCGCTCTCCAGGGCGTACAGCGTGTCCTCATGGTCGTCGACAATGAGGATCTTGGCATCCGACGGCATGGCCTGGCGTCCCCTCGTTTAGGCCACCTCAGCTTAGGCCCGGATACCTCACCGCGCGTACCCGCGGCCTGACGAAGAGTGCTCACGCAGGATGCCTCCTGGTGGGCGTGGTGTCACTCCCTGGGACCGGTCGCGCCGTTCACGGTGCCGTCCGCGATCCGTTCGTGGTGGCGGATCACCTCGGCGATGATGAAGTTGAGGAGTTTCTCGGCGAACGCCGGGTCCAGTCGGGCGTTCTCGGCGAGGCTGCGCAGGCGGGCGATCTGCTGGGCCTCGCGTGCGGGGTCTGCGGGTGGCAGTTGGTGGGCGGCCTTGAGGTGGCCGACCTGCTGGGTGCATTTGAAGCGCTCGGCGAGCATGTGGACGACGGCGGCGTCGATGTTGTCGATGCTCTCCCGCAGCCGGGCGAGCTCGGCGCGGATCGCCGGGTCGACGTCACCGGTGGCGGTGCTGCTGGTGGTCATGGGCGTCACCCTACGGGGTGTACGGCTGGTCGGCTCTCGGGCGGCTCTGCTGGGCGCGGAAGTGGATCGGGGCGAGGCCGACGCGGCGTGTGAACAGGCGTGAGAAGTAGGCGGGGTCGTCGTATCCGACGCGGCGGGCCACGGCGGCGACGGGGAGGTCGGTGGCGGCGAGCAGTTCCTTGGCGCGGTCGAGGCGGATGCGCAGGAGGTAGTCCTTGGGGCTGCAGCCGGCGCCGCGTCGGACGGCGGTGCGCAGTTCGGCGGTGGTCATGCCGTGCCGGGCGGCGTGTTCGGCGACCGACAGGGGCCGGCAGGCGTCGCGGGCGAGGGCCTGCAGGAGCCGGTCGCCGTCGGGGGCCAGGTCGGCGCGGGCGCCGCGCAGGGTCACGAGGAGTTCGTGGAGGGCGGCGCCCGCCTCCACCTCGGGCAGGGGGGTGTCGCGTTGGACGGTGCGGGCGATGCGGCCGATGACGGCGCGGGCGCCGGAGGCGTCGGAGAGGGGTACGACGGGGCGGTCGGGTTCGATGCAGCCGAGTTCGGTGTAGGCCTCGGTGGCGGGTCCGGTGAAGGCGACCCAGCTCTCGTCCCAGTGCGGGTCGGGCCCGTAGTGGTGTGGTACGCCGGGGGTGAGCCAGAGCAGGACGGGTGCGGTGACTTGGATGCGGGGTCCGTCGGCGGCCCGGAACCAGCCGCCGCCCGCGCTGATCACGACGGCCACGTGGTGGTCGAGGGTGCGTGGTCCGACGGTGGGCAGCTCGCCGTACTGCAGTCCGACGCCGAGGCAGGCGAGGCCGAGCCGGTGGAGCTCGGGGCCGGGCGTGAAGTACCGCATCCAGGTGTGGTAGGCGTGTCTCCTTCCGTCCACCGGGCCCTCACTTTCGTCCAACCGTCGTCGATCTTTGTCCATGGACGGTTTCGCCGCCAGGGGCGAGGGTGGCTTCATGAGTGAATTCACGGTCGGGGACACGGACTTCCTGCTGGACGGGCGCCCGGTGCGACTGCTGTCGGGTGCGGTGCACTACTTCCGGGTGCCGGAGGAGCACTGGGGCCACCGTCTGGCGATGCTGCGGGCGATGGGCCTCAACTGCGTGGAGACGTACGTGCCGTGGAACCTGCACGAGCCGCGGCCGGGCGAGTTCCGTGAGGTGGGGCAGCTGGGCCGGTTCCTGGACGCGGCGCGGGAGGCGGGGCTGTGGGCGATCGTGCGCCCGGGGCCGTACATCTGCGCGGAGTGGGAGAACGGCGGGCTGCCGCACTGGGTGACGGGGCAGCTGCGCACACGGGACGAGCGTTTCCTGGAGCCGGTGGAGCGCTGGTTCCGGCATCTGCTGGGCGAGGTCGTGCCGCGGCAGATCGACCGGGGCGGGCCGGTGATCATGGTGCAGGTCGAGAACGAGTACGGCAGCTACGGCACCGACCAGGTGTACCTGGGCCGGCTGGTCGACCTGTTGCGTGCCGAGGGTGTGACGGTGCCGCTGTTCACGGCGGACGGTCCGGAGGACCACATGCTCACCGGCGGGTCGGTCCCGGGGCTGCTCGCGACGGCCACGTTCGGCTCCCGCGCGCGTGAGGCGTTCGACGTGCTGCGCAGGCACCGTCCCACGGGTCCGCTGATGTGCATGGAGTGGTGGTGCGGCTGGTTCACCCACTGGGACGGGGAACCGGCGGCGCGTGACGCCGAGGACGCCGCGGGGTCGCTGCGCGAGATCCTGGAGTGCGGTGCGTCGGTGAACCTGTACATGGCGCACGGCGGCACGAACTTCGCGGGCTGGGCGGGCGCGAACCGGGGTGGCGGCGTCCTGCACGACGGTCCGCTGTTCCCGGATGTCACGTCGTACGACTACGACGCGCCGATCGACGAGATCGGGCGCCCCACGGACAAGTTCTGGCGTTTCCGGGAGATCCTCGCGGAGTACGCGGACGGCCCCCTGCCCGATGTCCCGCCCCCGCCGGCGTCCCTGGGTGAGGCCTCGCCGGCGGAACTCACCGCGTGGGCGCCCCTGGACGAGGTACTGGAGGCGCGCGGCGGCCCGGCGGTCGAGTCGCCGATGCCGCCCACGTTCGAGGAACTGGACGTGGACCGGGGCCTGGTGCGCTACTCCGTGGAGATTCCGGGCCCCCGTGAGCCGTACCCGCTGCTCGCGCGCGGGCTGCGTGATCTGGCGGTGGTGTACGTCGACGGGGAGCGGGCCGGGGTGCTCACCGAGGAGGAGCCCCAGCTGAAGGAGCCCGTCGCGGGTCCCGCGCGCGTGGAGCTGTGGGTGGAGTCCCTGGGCAGGGCCAATTACGGGCCGCGGCTCGGCGAGCCGAAGGGCATCACCGGGGGTGTCCTGCACGAGCGGGCGTTCGTGCAGGGTGTACGCGCGCGTGGGCTGCGTCTCGACGCGCTGGACGACGTGGACGGCGTGCCGCTGCGTGAGCTGTCCGGGGAGGGTGCCCCCGGGCTGTACCGCGGCGTGTTCGAGGTGCGCGGGGCCGGGGACGCGTATCTGGCGCTGCCGGGCTGGACACGTGGCTTCGTCTGGGTCAACGGCTGCAACCTGGGCCGCTACTGGTCCGTGGGTCCGCAGGACGCGCTGTACGTGCCGGGCCCGGTGCTGCGCGAGGGCGGGAACGACGTGTGGGTGCTGGAGTTCGAGACGGCGGGTGACGCGCTGGTGCTGCGGCGGCCGTGACCGGGCGAGGGCCTGTCCGGCGGATCGGGTTCGGACAGGCCCTGGGCGTCCGCGGCGGTCGTGCACCGCGGACGCCCGTGCAGCGGATGCCGGGTGGTAAAGGCGTTCTCCGTACGGAAGCTGCCGAGGAGGCAGCCGTGCGGTGGACGCTATGGGCGCTGCGGAGAGAGCCGTACAGCGGGTGTCACAGGGTGGCGGCCGCCTGGGTTATGGCCGTGGCGAAGGTCGACACCTCGGTGTAGACGCCGGGGGCGTCGGGACGGGCGCAGCCCTCGCCCCAGCTGACGATGCCGACCTGGATCCAGGCACCGGTGTCGTCCTTGCGGAACATCGGGCCGCCGGAGTCGCCCTGGCAGGTGTCGACGCCGCCCTCCTCGAAGCCGGCGCAGATCTCCTCGCCGGGGACCAGGTCGCTGTAGATGCCGCCGGAGGCCTCGCAGGTGGCGTCGTCGACGAACGGCACGGTCGCCTTGAGGAGGTAGCGCTGCTGGGCTCCGCCCTCGCGAGCCGCGCCCCAGCCGGCGACGGTGAAGTCACCGGTGTTGTACTGCGTGGTGGTGGCGATCTTCAGCGTGGGCAGGTTGATGGGCTGGGCGAGCTTGATGAGCGCCCAGTCCTTGCCGGTGCCGTTGTAGCCGGGGGCCTGGAGGACCTTGGTGGAACGGACCTGGACACGGCCGGTGGTGGACTGGAGGTCCACGACACCGGCGGTGGCGGTGATGCTGGTGTTGTTGCCGGAGCCGTTCACGCAGTGGGCGGCGGTGAGCACGATCTGCTGGGTGAGCAGGGAGCCGCCGCAGCCCATGGAGAGCCGGACCATGAACGGGAACTCGCCCTGCGCGGCGCGGGTTCCGCCCACGACCGGTGCGGGCGCGGCATGTGCGCTGACGGGCTGGAGGCTGGCGACGGCGAGGGCGGCGGCACCGGTGGCCGCGGCTCTCTTGAGCCAGGAGATCAGCTTGTTCAACGGATTTCCTTTCGTGGGGGGTGAAACACGCATGACAGGTTCATGCCAACCAGCAGGAGACATGACCCCGTCAACACGTCTGTGAAGTATGAAGATCCGCCATCACGGGCGACAAGGACCGCATTCCGGCCACGGGACGGCCCCGACGGACTGCACCCTGGTGTCCGCAACCGGCGAAAATGGGCGCACATCCACTTACAGTGGAGACCTCCGAGGGGGTACGGACGTGGCGAACGGCGGACCGGTCGAGCACGGCTTTCCGCACCTGGACACGGTGCGGGCGGCGATCACCGCGCTGTACAAGCGGCTCTCCCACGACACGATCAGCACGTTCGCCACCAGCGTGGCCCCCGCCGACGTGGCCTTCTGCGACACGGACGACCTCCACCTGGGCGCACAGCGCGTGGCCCGCGAGCTGGTGCTGCACTACCGGCTGCCCGACGCCCGGATGATCATCAGCTTCCGCGAGATGACCCACGCGGCCAATGTCGAACTGACGTCGGGCCCCGAGTACTTCATCGAGCTCAACGACCGCTTCCGCACCCACCGCCGGGACATCGGCGCGGCCCTCGCCCACGAGGTCATGCACGTCTATCTGCACCGCCTCGGCCTGTCTTTCCCCGGCACCCGTGACAACGAGATCCTCACGGACACGGCGACGACGTACCTGGGCGCGGGCTGGCTCCTGCTGGACGCCTACCGGGAGGACCAGGTCTCCTCGCAGAAGCTGGGCTACCTCACCCCGGAGGAGTTCGGCTACGTGCTCGCGAAGCGGGCGGCGCTCTTCGGCGAGGACCCGTCGATCTGGTTCACCAGCCCGCAGGCGCACACCGCGTACACCCGGGGCGCGGCCAGGGCCCGCCACGACGAGCAGCAGCCCCCGCTGACGGCCGCCGGATGGGCGGGCCGCCGCCGCTACGCCAAGGACCGCCGCTCGGCCCAGGACGGCCGCTCCGTCCAGGACCACCCCTACGCCCAGGACCACCCGCCGGGCCCGCAGCCGGGGGTGCCGTACAGGTTCACGCCCGACGGCCGGGGCCCACTGCGGGTCTCCTTCCCCTGCCCCACGTGCCACCAGCGGATCAGGGTCCCGGTCCGGGGCCGGGTCCGCGCCCGCTGCGGGCTGTGCCGGACGGTGCTGGAGTGCGACACCTAGGCGGTTTCGTAAGTGCGACACCCAGGGGACGGTATGACGGTGGCGGCGCAGACCTCGGTGCCGGGCCCGCGTCAACCAAACCCTTCGCGCCAACCAACCCTTCGCGCCAACTAACCCTTTGCGTCAACCGGGCTGCGCGGGTGACGCTCGTAAGGATGAACGAGCACGGACCAGCCAGGGACGCAGGCAAGGATGCGGGCCTCTTCACGGCGGTGTACGAGAGGGCCGAGGACGCGGTGGTACGGCTGCTGCGCGACGGCGCGAGCCCGGAGGCGACGGACGAGGACGGCCAGTCCGTCCTGTACCTGGCGGCCCTGAGAGACGATCCCGCCATCGCGCGCCTGCTCCTGGCGGCGGGCGCCGACCCCGACCGCCTCAGCGCGGGCGCGGACTCCCCGCTGTGCGGCGCGGCCTGCGGGGGCCACACGGAGGTCGTACGCGCCCTGCTGACGGCCGGGGCGACACCCGATCTGGAGGAGGAGCTGGGCTTCACCGCGCTGACGTGGGCGGTACAGCGGGGCAACACCGGCGTACTGGTGGCCCTCCTCGAGTCCGGCGCGGACCCGAACCGCCCCGGCCCGACGGGCGAACCCCCGCTCGTGGCAGCCGCCCGCCGAGGCTCCCTGTCCTGTGTACGGGCCCTCCTGGACCACGGTGCCCACGCGCGCGTGGAGGCCCTGGCGGAGGCGCGACGCTGGCTGACTGTGGACATCGCCGCTGAGCTCCGAGCGGGCCTTGAACAGACGTACGGGCCGGGCCACGAAGTGACTGTCCAGCGCGTCCCGGAGGACGGCGGAATCACGGTCGTGGTCGAACTCCACACGAGCAGCCGGGCAGTGGCGGGCAACGACCAGCAGACTGGGCATGCGGAGATCGTGGGGCTCTTGGAGGCCCGCGCCGGCGGAAGGCCCTGACTACGGCCAAGGCCACACCTGCGGCGAAGGCGGTGCCGGCTGCCCCATGTGGCTTCGGTAACCGGGGGCTTCGGCGGCCAGCGGCCTCGGCGCCCAGCGACCTCGGCGCCCGACCGCTCCACCGGCCAGCAGCCTCGGTGGCCAGCGGCTCCTGCGGCCGCCCCCTCCGGCGCCCAGCGACTTCGGCGGCCAGCGGCTCCGACGGCCGACCGCTCCGGCGCCCGACGCTTCAGCGGCCAGCAGCCTCGGTGCCCAGCGGCTCCGACGGCCGACCGCTCCGGCGCCCGACGCTTCGGCGGCCAGCAGCCTCGATGACCAGCGGCCTCGGCGCCCGACCGCTCCGGCGCCCGACGCTTCGGCGGCCAGCAGCCTCGATGCCCAGCCGCTCCGACGCCCGACCACTCCGGCGCCCAGCGACTTCGGCGCCCAGCGGCTCCGACGCCAGCGACCTCGGCGGCCAGCGGCTGCGGCACCCGACCGCTCCGACGCCCGACCACTCCGGCGCCCGACGCTTCAGCGGCCAGCGACCTCGGCGCCCAGCCGCTCCGACGCCCGACCCCTCCAGCGCCCAACGCTTCGGCGGCCAGCGGCTCCGACGGCCAGCAGCCTCGGCGCCCAGCGGCTCCGACGACCAGCAGCCTCGATGGCCGACGGCTGCGACTCCCGACCGCTCCGACGGCCGACCGCTCCGGCGCCCGGCGCTTCGGCGGCCAGTGGCTTCGGCCGTTGACGGCTTTGAGGGCAACTCTCGGCCGTCATGGTGGCGTTGCGCGGGTTCGACGGCCGGGCCGCCGGGTCCGCGGCCGTGTCACCCCGCCCCGTACACCGGTCGCGGTAGCTCCGCCTCGGCGACGAGCTTGAGCGCGGTCTCGCCCGCCTCGGCCGGGGTCCGGCGGGCTCCCTTGTCGGCGGTCGGTCCCGGTCGCCAGCCCTCCATGACCGTGATGCGCCCGCCCTCGGTCTCGAAGACCCGCCCGGTCACACCCGCGCTCGCCGCGGAGCCCAGCCACACCACCAGCGGCGAGACGTTCTCCGGCGCCATGGCGTCGAAGCCGGTGCCGGGCGCGGCCATCGTGTCGGCGAAGGCGCGCTCCGTCATACGGGTACGGGCCGCCGGAGCGATCGCGTTGACGTGGACCCCGTACCGGCCCAGCTCGGCCGCCGCGACCAGGGTCAGCCCGACGATCCCGGCCTTCGCGGCACTGTAGTTGCCCTGCCCGACCGAGCCCGCGAGGCCCGCCCCGCTACTGGTGTTGACGACCCGGGCGACCGGGGTCCGCCCGGCCTTGGTCTCGGCCCTCCAGTGCGCCGCCGCGTGCCTCAGCGGCAGGAAGTGCCCCTTCAGATGGACGCGCATCACGGCGTCCCAGTCGTCCTCGTCGAGGTTGACGAGCATCCGGTCGCGCAGGAACCCCGCGTTGTTGACGAGGGTGTCGAGCCGGCCGTACGTCTCCAGCGCGGTGCGGACGAGGGACGCGGCGCCCTCGTTCGTGGCGATGTCGCCGCCATGGGCGACCGCCTCTCCGCCGGCCGCGCGGATCTCGTCGGCGACCTGGGCCGCCGGGCTGTCGGGGCCCGGCGTCCCGTCGAGGCCGACGCCCAGGTCGTTGACGACGACTCGGGCGCCCTCCGCGGCGTACGCGAGGGCGTGGGCGCGCCCCAGTCCGCGCCCCGCGCCGGTGACGATGACGACGCGCTCCTCACAGAGCCGGCGTGAGCTCATCCTTGTTCTCCTCCCTTGGTGGCTTGCCTGGTGGGTTCCCCGGTGACTTCAGTGGCAGCTCCTGCGGCGGGTTCGTCGACGGCTCCGGTGATTGCTTCGTCGACGGCTCCGCTGGTTGCTTCGTCGACGGCTTGCTTGTTGGCGGACGCCGCGTCGAGGAACGCGGGCCGCTCGCCGCCGCCGTGGACGAGGAGCGAGGCCCCGGTGATGTACGCGGCCGCGTCGGAGGCGAGGAAGACGGCGGCCTCGCCGATGTCGGACGGCTCGGCGAGGCGGCCCAGCGGAACCGTGCGGGCGACGGCCGCGATGCCGTCCTCGTCGCCGTAGTGGAGGTGGGAGAGCTCGGTGCGGACCATGCCGAGGACGAGCGTGTTGACGCGGATGTACGGGGCCCACTCCACGGCCATCGAACGGGCCAGATGCTCCAGCCCCGCCTTGGCCGCGCCGTACGCCGCGGTCCCGGGCGAGGGACGGGCCCCGCTCACGCTGCCGATCATCACGATGGCCCCCCTGGACCGCTTGAGGTACTCGTACGCGGCGAGAGAGGCGGTGAGCGGTGTGGTGAGGTTGAGTTCGATGACGCGGGCGTGGCGGCGGATGTCGGTGCCGGTGTCGTCGGCGAGGGGCCGGTAGGGGCTGCCGCCGGCGTTGTTGACCAGGACGTCGAGGCGGGGCAGCGCGGCGAAGAACCGGTGCACGGCGGTGGGGTCGCGCAGGTCCACCGCTGTGAACCGGGCGCCGTCGACCGGCACTTCGGGCGGTCTGCGGGCACAGACCACGACCTCGGCTCCCGCCCCCACGAAGGCGCGCGCGATTCCGGCGCCGACACCGCGCGTGCCCCCGGTGACGACGACGAGCTTTCCCCTCAGCCGCCGGCTGTCTTGCTGCCCGGCTCGCTGTCCGGAGTTATCCACAGGCTCTCCCGCGGGCTTCCGTTCGCTGCTACCTTCGACATCGATCGCACCTAACAAACGTTTGGTGGAAAGGTAGCTGATGAGCTGATGGGTGTCTCCACCTCGTCCCCGGAGAAGGGGATTTCCGTCGTCACGGTCGACTTCCCGCCCGTGAACGCGCTGCCGGTGCACGGCTGGTTCCAGCTGGCCGATGCCGTGAACGCGGCGGGGCGTGACGCCGATGTCCGCTGTGTGGTGCTGGCGGCGGAGGGGCGCGGGTTCAACGCGGGGGTGGACATCAAGGAGATACAGGCGGAGGGCGGGACGGCCCTGGTGGGCGCCAACCAGGGGTGCGCCGAGGCCTTCGCCGCGGTGTACGAGTGCGAGGTGCCCGTGGTCGCGGCGGTGCACGGGTTCTGTCTGGGGGGCGGGATAGGCCTGGTGGGCAACGCGGACGCGATCGTGGCGAGCGACGACGCCACGTTCGGTCTGCCCGAGCTGGACCGGGGCGCGCTGGGCGCGGCCACGCACCTGGCCCGGCTGGTCCCCCGGCATCTGATGCGCGCGCTGTACTACACGTCGCGCACGGCGACCGCGGCCGAGCTGCACGCGCACGGGTCGGTGTGGCGGGTCGTGCCGCGCGACGCGCTGCGGTCCGCGGCCCTGGAGCTGGCCCGCGAGATAGCCGCCAAGGACGGCAGGTTGATCCGCCTGGCCAAGGCCGCCATCAACGGCATCGACCCCGTCGACGTCCGCCGCAGCTACCGCTTCGAGCAGGGATTCACCTTCGAGGCGAGCCTCAGCGGGGCGGGCGACCGGGTCCGGAACACCTTCGGGAAGAACGACACCTCGGGGAAGGAGGGGGCACAGGTGGGTGACCATGGCTGACAAGACGATGACCGCCGACGAGGCCGTCTCGCGGCTGGAGAGCGGGATGACCCTCGGCATCGGCGGCTGGGGTTCGCGCCGCAAGCCGATGGCCCTGGTGCGGGCGCTGCTGCGCTCAGGGATCACCGACCTCACCGTCGTGTCGTACGGCGGCCCGGACGTGGGCATGCTGGCGGCCGCCGGGCGGATACGGAAGCTGGTCGCGGCGTTCGCGACGCTCGACTCGATACCGCTGGAGCCGCACTTCCGCGCGGCCCGCGAGCGCGGGGCCTTCGAGCTGATGGAGATCGACGAGGCGATGTTCATGTGGGGGCTGCACGCGGCCGCGAACAGGCTGCCGTTCATACCGGTGCGGGCGGGCGTCGGTTCGGATGTGATGCGGGTCAACCCCGGGTTGCGGACGGTGCGTTCGCCGTACGAGGACGGGGAGACGCTCGTCGCCGTGCCCGCGCTGCGGATGGACGCCGCCCTGGTCCATCTGAACCGCGCCGACCGGCTCGGCAACGGACAGTACCTGGGCCCGGACCCGTACTTCGACGACCTGTTCTGCGAGGCCGCCGACAGCGCGTATGTCTCGTGCGAGCGCATCGTGGACACGGCGGAGCTGACGAAGGAGGCGGCACCGCAGACGCTGCTGGTCGGCCGGCACACGGTGACCGGCGTGGTGGAGGCCCCGAACGGCGCGCACTTCACGTCGTGTGTACCGGACTATGCCCGGGACGAGGCCTTCCAGAGGCACTACGCGAGCACGCCCTGGCCGGAGTTCGCCGAGCGGTTCCTCGACGGGGACGAGCAGGACTACCAGCGGGCCGTGCAGGCCTGGCACAAGGAGCGCGAGGAGAACCCCGAGCGCGAGGGGAAGGTGGGCCCATGAGCGGAGCGACCCGCGCCGACTACTGCGTGATCGCCTGTGCCGAGGCGTGGCGCGGTGCCGGGGAGATCCTCGCGAGCCCCATGGGCCTGATCCCGTCCGTGGGCGCGCGGCTGGCCAGGCTGACCTTCGCCCCGGAGCTGCTGCTCACGGACGGCGAGGCGATGCTCGTCGGTCCGGACGGGACACCGGAGGGCTGGCTGCCGTACCGCAGGCACCTGACCCTGGTCACCGGCGGCAGACGGCACGTGATGATGGGCGCGAGCCAGATCGACCGCCACGGCAACCAGAACATCTCGTGCATCGGAGACTGGGCCCGTCCCAGCCGCCAGCTGCTCGGTGTGCGGGGGGCGCCGGTCAACACGCTGAACAACCCGGTCAGTTACTGGATACCCAGGCATTCGCGGCGGGTCTTCGTCGAGAAGGTCGACATGGTGTGCGGGGTGGGGTACGACCGGGCGGCCGAGCATCCGGGGACGGCCCGTTTCCACAGGATCCCGCGCGTGGTGTCCGATCTGGGGGTCTTCGACTTCGCCACACCCGACCGCTCGATGCGGCTGGCCTCGCTCCACCCGGGGGTCACGATCGAGCGGGTGAAGGAGGCGACGGGGTTCGAGCTGACCGTCCCCGAAGAGGTGCCCCACACCCGCGAACCGACGCCGGAGGAGCTGCGGTTGATCCGCGAGGTACTCGACCCCGGGGGCGCCCGGGAGCGGGAGGTCCCTGCCCCCGTGGCGGTCCAGAGGACGGGGAGCTGATGGACACCGCGCTCACCCGGCTCGTCGGTGTCCGTCACCCCGTGGTGCAGACCGGTATGGGCTGGGTGGCGGGCCCCCGCCTGGTCTCCGCCACGGCGAACGCGGGCGCGCTCGGCATCCTTGCCTCCGCGACCATGACGCTCGACCAGCTCCGGGACGCGACAAGGGAGGTGAGGTCCCGTACGGACGCGCCGTTCGGGGTGAATCTGCGTGCCGACGCGGGGGACGCCCATGACCGGGTGCGGATCATCATCGAGGAGGGGGTCCATGTGGCGTCCTTCGCGCTGGCGCCCTCCAGGGAGCTGATCACCGAGCTCAAGGACGCCGGTGTGGTCGTGATCCCGTCCATAGGCGCCCGCCGGCACGCCGAGAAGGTGGCCGCGTGGGGTGCGGACGCGGTGATCGTGCAGGGCGGCGAGGGTGGCGGGCACACGGGCGAGGTGGCGACGACCGTGCTGCTCCCCCAGGTCGTCGACGCGGTGGACCTACCGGTGGTGGCGGCGGGCGGCTTCCGCGACGGGCGCGGTCTGGTGGCGGCGCTGGCGTTGGGGGCGGCGGGGATCGCCATGGGCACGCGGTTTCTGCTGACCTCCGACTCGACGGTTCCCGACGCGGTGAAGGCGAGATACCTCACGGCGACGGTCCGGGACGTCACGGTCACGACAGCGGTGGACGGGCTGCCGCACCGGATGCTGCGGACGGAGTTCGTGGACGCCCTGGAGAGGTCCGGGCGCTCGAGAGCGCTGCTTCGGGCGGTCCGCCATGCTGCCGGTTTCCGCAGGGTGTCCGGGCTGTCCTGGCTCCGGATGGTCCGCGACGGGCTCGCCATGCGGCACGGCAAGGACCTCTCCTGGAGTCAGGTCCTGCTCGCCGCCAACACCCCGATGCTCCTCAAGGCGTCGATGGTGGAGGGTCGTACGGATCTCGGTGTGATGGCGTCCGGGCAGGTCGCCGGGGTGATCGACGACCTGCCGTCGTGCGTGGAGCTGATGGACCGGATCATGGCGGAGGCGGAGGAGACGCTGAAGACCCTGGAGGCGCTCGGAGCCGTCCGGTGACCGTCGCTTCTCCGCTCATGATCCGCTCGGAGCCGCTCGATGGTCAGCTCAGAGTCGCTCGATGATCGTCACGTTCGCCTGGCCGCCGCCCTCGCACATGGTCTGCAGGCCGTAGCGGGCGCCCGTGCGTTCCAGCTCGTGGAGGAGGGTCGTCATCAGCTTGACGCCGGTGGCGCCGAGGGGGTGGCCGAGGGCGATGGCGCCGCCGTTGACGTTGACCTTGTCCGGGTCGGCGCCGGTCTCCTTCAGCCAGGCCAGGATGACGGGTGCGAAGGCCTCGTTGATCTCGACGAGGTCGATGTCGTCCAGGGCGAGACCGGTCTTCTTCAGGGCGTGCGCGGTCGCCGGGATGGGGGCGGTGAGCATCCGGATGGGGTCCTCGCCGCGGACGGAGAGGTGGTGGACGCGGGCGCGCGGGGTCAGCCCGTGTTCCCGTACGGCCTGTTCGGAGGCGAGCAGCAGTGCGGCGGCGCCGTCGGAGACCTGGGAGGAGCAGGCGGCGGTGATCGTGCCGCCGTCGATCACCGGCTTCAGGGCGGCCATCTTCTCCAGTGAGGTGTCACGGCGCGGGCCCTCGTCGGCCGTCACGTCCCCGTACGGGACGGTCTCGCGCTCGAAGCGGCCCTCGTCGATGGCCCGGACCGCCCGCTGGTGGGAGCGCAGGGCGTACTCCTCCTGGTCGCGGCGGCTGATGCCCCACTTGGCGGCGATCATCTCGGCGCCGGCGAACTGGTTCACGGGCCGGTCCCCGTAGCGGGCGCGCCAGCCCTCGCTGCCCGCGAAGGGGCCCTCGGTGAGGCCGAGCGGTACGGCGGCCTGACGGGAGGCGAAGGCGATGGGGATCATCGACATGTTCTGGACGCCGCCCGCGACGACCAGGTCCTGGGTTCCGGACAGCACGGCCTGTGCGGCGAAGTGCACGGCCTGTTGGGAGGAGCCGCACTGCCGGTCGACGGTCACGCCCGGCACCTCCTCGGGCAGTCCGGCGGCCAGCCAGCAGGTGCGGGCGATGTCCCCGGCCTGCGGCCCCACCGTGTCCAGACAGCCGAACACCACGTCCTCGACCGCGGACGGGTCGATGCCGGAACGTGTGACCAGCTCCTTCAGGACGTGCGCTCCGAGGTCCGCCGGGTGGACCCCGGCCAGTCCTCCCCCGCGCCGCCCGACGGGCGTGCGGACCGCTTCGACGATGTAGGCCTCGGCCATGTCGACTCCCTGGTTTCAACAGCTACAACGGCTCTTCGCGTACGGCGATTCCGTCCAGCACCATCGACAGGTACTGGCGGGCGATCTCCTCCGGGCTGTGCTGTCCGCCGGGCCGGTACCAGGACGCCGCGACCCACACGGTGTCGCGGACGAACCGGTAGGTGAGCCGGACGTCCAGGTCGGCCCGGAAGACCCGGGCGGCGACCCCGCGCTCCAGCGTGGACAGCCACGCCTTCTGGAACTTGCGCTGTGACTCGGCGAGGAACGCGAAGCGTTCCTGCGGGGCGAGCTGTTTGGACTCCTTCTGGTAGATGGCGACGGCCGCGCGGTGCCGGTCGATCTCCCGGAAGGATTCGGTGACCAGGGCCTCCAGGGTCTCCCGGGGCCCGAGCCCGGCGTCCAGGACCGCGTCGTAGCCGTCCCAGAGCTCGTCGAGGAAGGACCGCAGGATCTCCTCCAGCATCGACTCCTTGGAGTCGAAGTGGTAGTAGAGGCTGCCCGCGAGCATCCCGGCGTGGTCCGCGATCTTGCGGACGGTGGTGGCGTTGTAGCCCTGCTCGGCGAAGACCTCGGCGGCGGTGTCGAGGAGTTCGCGCCGCCGCTGCGGTGCTGGCGCCGTGGACTTCTTCGGGGCGGTCACCTGGGGCTTCTTGTTGGTAGGCACGGTCACATTGTGGTCCCGGGGCTAAGGGTGCCGACTGCTGACGGCGACGACCTCGCCGGTCATGTACGAGGAGTAGCCGGAGGCCAGGAAAACGATCACGTTGGCCACCTCCCAGGGTTCGGCGTACCGCCCGAAGGCCTCGCGCGAGGTCAACTCCTCCAGCAGGTCGGCCGACGTCACCTTCACCAGGTGGGGGTGCATCGCGAGGCTCGGCGACACCGCGTTGACCCGCACCCCGTACTCGGTGGCCTCGAGGGCGGCACACCGGGTCAGCGCCATGACGCCCGCCTTCGCCGCCGCGTAGTGCGCCTGGCCGGCCTGGGCGCGCCAGCCCACGACGGACGCGTTGTTGACGATCACTCCGCCGCGGTCGCTCGTGGCGCCCTGCTCGCGAAAGATCCGCAGGGCCGCCCGGGTGCACCGGAAGGTGCCGTTCAGTGTCACGTCGAGCACCTTCGACCACTGCTCGTCCGTCATGTCCACGAGGGCCGAGGTGCCGCCGAGGCCCGCGTTGTTGACGACGATGTCGAGACCGCCGTGCGCGCGGAGCGCCTCCTCGAACAGCGTCCGCACCTGGGTCTCGTCCGTCACGTCGCAGGGCAGCGAGGCGACCGAGGGCGCCCCGAACTCCGCGGCCAGCTCGGTCTCGTACTCCTTGAGGCGGCGTGCGTGGGCGTCGCTGATCAGCACGCGGGCGCCCTCTTCGAGGAACCGGCGCGCGGTGGCCCCGCCGATCCCCGCACCGGCCGCTGCGGTGATGACGGCGGCGCGCCCCCGCAACAGTCCGTGACCGGGCACGTAGGCCGGCCCCTCGACGTCTGTCATACGCCCACGCTAACCTACCAAACACTTGTTAGGGAAGAACGGCAGCGAAGGACGGTGCCCGGTGGATCTCACGAACTCCCCCGCCGACGAGGCGTTCCGCGCCGAGGCCCGGGCCTGGCTCGACGCCCATGTGCCGGCTGAGCCGCTGCCCTCCCTGGAGACCGAGGAGGGCTTCGCGGCCCACCGCGCCTGGGAGGCCGAGCTCGCGGCGGACCGCTGGTCGGTGGTGTCCTGGCCCGAGGAGTTCGGCGGCCGGGGCGCCGACGTCTTCCGGTGGCTGGTCTTCGAGGAGGAGTACTACGCGGCGGGCGCCCCGGGCCGGGTCGGTCAGAACGGCATCAGCCTCCTGGCCCCGACGCTCTTCGAACACGGCACCGAGGAGCAGCGCGCGCGCGTGCTGCCGTCGATGGCGACCGGCGAGACGGTCTGGGCGCAGGCCTGGTCGGAGCCGGAGGCGGGGTCGGACCTGGCCTCGCTCACCTCGCGCGCGGTGCGCACCGACGGCGGCTGGCTCCTGAGCGGGCAGAAGACGTGGTCGTCGCGGGCGGCGTTCGCGGACCGGGCGTTCGGCCTGTTCCGCAGCGAGCCGGGCACCCCGAGACCCCACCAGGGCCTCACCTACCTGATGTTCGACCTCCACGCACCCGGGGTCACGGTCCGGCCCATAGGGCGCCTCGACGGCAAGCCCGCCTTCGCCGAGCTGTTCCTGGACGAGGTCCTCGTCCCCGACGAGGACGTGATCGGCGAGCCCGGGCAGGGCTGGCGCATCGCCATGTCGACCACGGCCGAGGAGCGCGGGCTCACGCTCCGCTCCCCCGGCCGCTTCCTCGCCGCCGCCGACCGCCTGGCCGCGCTCTGGCGTGAGGGCGGCGAGGATCCGTTCACCCGGGACCGCGTGGCCGACGCCCTGATCGGTGCCCGCGCGTACCAGCTCTTCACGTACGCCGCGGCCTCCCGCTCCGCCGCGGGCGAGCGGCTCGGCCCGGAGTCCAGCCTGAACAAGGTCTTCTGGTCCGAGTACGACATCGCGCTGCACGAGACGGCGCTGGACCTCCTGGGCGAGGAGGGCGAGTCGGCGGACACGGGCTGGTCGGAGAGTTATGTGTTCTCCCTGGCGGGCCCCGTCTACGCCGGTACGAACGAGATCCAGCGCGACATCATCGCCGAGCGCCTCCTCGGCCTGCCGAGGGGCCGCCGCTGATGAGCCCCGCTCTCCGCACGCGACTCCACCACGCACGAGTCCACCACGTACGAGTCCACCACGCGCGAGTCCACCGCTCGAAAGGGCCCTCCTGATGCGCTTCCTCCTCGACACCGAGCAGCGGGCGTTCGCCGGCTCGCTGGACGCGATGCTGACGGCCGCGGACACACCGTCGGTCGTACGGGACTGGAGTCGCGGTGACCACGCGAAGGGCCGTGCGCTGTGGTCCCGTGTCGCCGGGGCGGGGGTGTTCGCCCTGGCGGTCCCGGAGGAGTACGAGGGGGTGGGCCGTCTTCCCCTCGACCTGGCCGTCGCCTTCGTCGAGCTGGGTCGGCACGCGGTACCCGGCCCGCTGGTGGAGACGGTCACCGCGGCGGCTCTTCTCTCGGAGCTGGGCGACCCGGCCCCGGCGAAACGCCTGCTCCCGGCCCTGGCCTCGGGCGAGTCGATGGCGACCGTCGCGCGGCGGGGGTCGTATGCCCTCGACGGCGACGCGGTCGCGGTCCGTCTGTCCCTGACCGACGGGGAGGTGCGCCTCTCCCCCGGTCACGGCCCGGTCCGCGCCTCCCTGGACCCGGCCCGGCGCCGCACGCACCTGCACCCGGGCGGTGAACTCCTCGCCACCGCCCCGCCCTTCGCCACCGCCCTCCTCTGGGCACGGCTCGCCACGGCCGCCCAGGCGCTCGGCGTCGGGCTCGCGCTGCTCGACCGGACCGTGGCGTACGTACGGCAGCGGACGCAGTTCGGGGTCCCCATAGGCTCGTTCCAGGCGGTGAAGCACCGGCTGGCGGACGCCAAGGTGGCCCTGGAGTTCGCGCGCCCGCTGGTCCTGGGTGCCGCCGCGACCCTGGACCCGGCCGACGTGGCCGCCGCCAAGGTCACCGCCTGCGAGGCCGCGTACACCACCGCGCGCACGGCCCTGCAGCTGCACGGCGCGATCGGCTACACGGCGGAGTACGACCTCTCGCTCTGGCTGACCAAGGCCCGTGCCCTGCGCACGGCGTGGGGCACTCCGGGCGAGTGCAGGGCGGTGGTCGTCAGCGGGTGATGGCCAGGGATCAGGCCCTCGGCCGCGGCCCGGCGGCTGGCGGTATGCGGTCGGCGGTATGCGGTCGCGGTATGCGGTGGGCGGTCGGCGGTCGGTCCTCAGCCGACGATTCCCAGGCCACGGGCCGCCGCCAGCCACGCCGGGAACTCGCCCAGCAGCCGGTCGTACAGCTCGCCGTCGGACACCGCGCGGGGATCCTCGCCGGCGTGGAAGAACCCGGCGTTGTCGACCACCCGCTTGCCCGGCACCGCCAGCTCGTCGAGCTTGCGCAGGAAGTCGAACTGCTTGCTGTCCGGGTCCCCGAACCCGATGAACTGCCAGAACAGCGGGAGCCGGGCCGCCTTGCACAGATACCGTTCGGCGGCGAGCCTGTTGATCGGCCCGCCGTCGGTCTGGAAGACGACGAGGGCGGGGTTCCTGGAGCCGCTGTCCAGGTAGTGGTCGATGACGGCGTCCATGGCCAGGTGGTAGCTGGTCTTGCCCATGTGCCCGAGTCCGGCCACGATCCCCTCGATCCGGCCCTGGTGGCCGGCGAGGGCGATGTCGGTGACGGCGTCGACGTCCGTGGAGAAGAAGACGACGGGCACGGTCCCGTCGTCGTCGAGGTGCGCGGACAGCCCTAGCACCCGGTCGGCGAGGGCCTGCACGGTGCCGTCCTTGTAGTACGGGCGCATGGACCCCGAGTAGTCGACGACGAGGTACACCGCCGCCCGCTGCCCGTCCAGCCCGCGTTTGGTGAGGGAGACTCCGGCGGTCTTGTAGAGGCTGACCAGCGCGGGCGCGGTCTCCTCCACCTTGCTGAGGCTGATCGCGGCCATACCGGCCTCCCCCTTTTCGACGCGGTGCGGGACGGCTGAGGCTACGCCACGGCGGACCCGTCTCTCCCTCCCACCACCGGTCTTCGCTATTTTGTTCGCCGCCGTCCCCACCGGCTCACCGTCAGACCAGCCCGTCAGACCCGCCCCGTCAGACC
>NZ_VJZE01000134.1 GCF_009377205.1 Streptomyces phyllanthi | reverse complement strand
GTTCTGTTGTGGGGCGGGCTGCGGCGGCGTGGTGGCTTGTCGCGCAGTTCCCCGCGCCCCTGTTTGACTCAGCTCACATTATGAGGTCCCGGCGTTTCAGTGCCCCCAGGCCCACCGCCACCAGTGCGGCGGCGACCGCCGTCAGGATCAGTACCGGAGTCCAGGTCATCCCTGCACCCGGCAGCTTCGGGAGGTGGCCGAAGGGGGAGAGGTCCATCACGGACCCGGGGAGATTCAGGGCCGGGCCGATCCAGCCCAGGAGCAGCGTCGCACCCGCCACGCCCCATGCGCCCGGAGCCAGCCGCGGTGACGCGCCGTGGAGCAGGACCGCGGCGGCGCCGATGGTCCAGATCGCCGGGAGCTGGACCAGACAGGCACCCAGGACGGGGGCGAGATCACCGCCGTACCCGGCCGCCAGGCCCAGGCCGCCGAGCAGCATGATCAGTGCGGCGCCGCCGAAGGCGACGACCAGATGGCCGGAGGCCCAGCGCAGCCGTCCCACCGCGTTCGCCAGCACCGGCTCGGCCCGCTGTGAGGTCTCCTCAAAGTGCAGCCGCAGCACGGACTGCACGACGTACAGCGCGGCGACCATGCCGAGCATGCCGGCCATCGTGGCGAGGAAGGCGTCCGTGATCCCGGACTGCCCGCCCATCCGCTCGATGATCTCGCGGGTCCGCTCGTTGTCCCCGACCAGATCCGCCGCCCCCTGGGTGATGCCGCCGAAGGCCAGCCCGGCGGCGAGGAAGCCGAGACTCCAGCCGAGTACGGAGCCCCGCTGGAGGCGCCAGGCGAGCGCCCCCGCCGTACCGAGGCGACCGGTGGCCGGGCCCGGCCGGGTGGGCAGGAAACTCATCCCCACATCACGGCGCCCGGCGAGCTCGTACGCCACCGCGCCCTGGATCACGATCGCCGCGACGAACAGGATCAGCACCCACCAGCGCTCGTCCGCGAACGCGCGCTGGTTCTCCAGCCACCCCACCGGCGACGCCCAGGTCAGCAGGGACGAACCGTCGCCGACCGAGGCGTCGCCCGCCGCGCGGAGTACGAACGCCGCGCCCAGCAGCCCGCCCGTCAGGCCCTTCGCCAGCCGTGCGCTCTCCGTCAGCTGCGCGACGATCGCCGCCATCGTCGCGAACACCATCCCGACCCCGGCCGTCCCCAGCCCCAGGGCCAGCGCACCCGCCGCGCCCTGCCCGGCGAGCCCGCCCGCGATCAGCAGCGCGAGTACGGCGTTCGCGGTGAACGCCGCCAGCAGGGCCGCGGTGAGCGGCGCCCGCCGTCCCACCATGCCCGCCGAGAGCATCTCCTGCCGCCCGCTCTCCTCCTCGTCCCGGGTGTGCCGGACGACGATCACCAGGCTCATGATCGCGGCGAACACCCCGGCGAACGCGCCGATGCGCCAGGCCACGAGCCCGCCGAGCGAGTCGCTGAACACAGGCCCGTACATGGCGCGCAGCGAGCTGTTGGCGAGGATCTGCCGCGCGACCTCGGCGCGTTCGGCGGCGGTCCCGTACACGCCCTCCAGCGCGCCCGGCATGGAGAGCACCATCAGCGCGACGACCCCCACCCACACCGGTATCACCACACGGTCCCGACGCAGCGCGAGCCGCAACAGGGCGCCCGTACCGGCGAGTTGACGCGAGCCCCCGGCCCTGGGGGTGTACGCGGAGGCCATGGCGGTCATCGGGCCACCGCCCCTTCCGGCCGCTCTGCGAGCTCGTCCTGGTAGTGCCGCAGGAACAGTTCCTCCAGCGTCGGCGGGGTCGAGGTCAGCGACCGTACGCCGGACTCGGTGAGCGAGCGCAGCACCGCGTCCAGCTTGTCCGTGTCGACCTGGAGCCGGACGCGCCTTCCCCGGACGTCGAGGCCGTGGACGCCCGGCAGCCGGGACAAGCCGTTGGGCGGGCCGGCGAGTTCGGCCGTGACGCTCGTACGGGTCAGATGGCGCAGGTCGGCGAGCGAACCGCTCTCCACGGTCCGGCCCTTGCGGATGATGCTGACGCGGTCGCAGAGTTCCTCGACCTCGCTGAGGAGGTGGCTCGACAGCAGGATGGTCCGGCCCCGGTCGCGCTCCTCCGTGACGCAGCGCTGGAAGACCTCCTCCATCAGCGGGTCGAGGCCCGAGGTCGGCTCGTCCAGGATCAGCAGGTCGACGTCCGAGGCGAAGGCGGCGACGAGGGCGACCTTCTGGCGGTTGCCCTTCGAGTACGTCCGCCCCTTCTTCGTCGGGTCCAGCTCGAACCGCTCGATCAGTTCCGCCCGGCGCCGTGCGTCCAGGCCGCCGCGCAGCCGTCCGTACAGGTCGATGACCTCGCCGCCGGAGAGGTTGCGCCACAGGGTGACGTCGCCGGGGACGTACGCGACCCGGCGGTGCAGTTCCACGGCGTCCGCCCACGGGTCGCGGCCCAGCACCCGCGCGGCGCCGGAGTCGGCGCGCAGCAGGCCGAGCAGGACCCGGATCGTGGTGGACTTCCCGGCGCCGTTGGGGCCGAGGAAGCCGTGGACCTCACCGGTCTCGACGACCAGGTCGAGGCCGTCCAGGGCGTGGGTGCGCCCGAATGACTTGTGCAGTCCGGAGACCTCTAGGGCGAGGTGTGCCTTCGTCATGCCTCTGAACGTACGGTACTTTCACAAACTTGTGAAGTTAAGGAACCGTCAAAATGGTGGCTACACTGTGGGACGGCACCTGAGCAGGCGCGACAGCGGGCCGGACACCAGACCGGGACGCCAGACCGGACGCCAGGCCGGACAGCGGGCCGGATACAAGCCCGGACGGGACGCCAGGCCGGACGGCGGGCCGAACGCCGGGCGAGACAGCAGGGACAGGGGATGTGAACGCAGGCATGACGGAACCGGGTGAGGCGGTACGGGACCCCGAGTCCGTGTCGAAGTTCGTCGAGAGCTTCGCGGCGCAGCTCGTCGAGGCCGGGATGCAGCGGATGCCGGCCCGGGTGTTCGCGGCCCTGCTGTCCTCCGACTCCGGCGCCCTGACCTCCGCCGAACTCGGTGAACAGCTCCAGGTCAGCCCGGCCGCCGTCTCCGGGGCGGTGCGTTACCTCGCGCAGCAGCACATGGTCTCGCGGGAGCGCGAGCCCGGCTCACGGCGTGAGCGGTACCGGGTGCACAGCAACCAGTGGTACGAGGCGGTGACCAACCGTGACGCGGTGCTCAGGCGCTGGGAACACACCCTGCGCGAGGGCGTCGACAGCCTCGGCGCCAGGACCCCCGCGGGCCGCCGCCTCGCCGAGACCCTCGCCTTCTTCGAGTTCCTGGAGGCCGAACTGGCCGCCATGATGGAACGCTGGCGCGTACACCGCGAGGAACTGTTCGGGGAACTCTGAAGCAGGAAGAGGGCTGACCGGGCCCGCGCCAGGGCGCCCGTCAGGTGCCCTCACCCGGGCAACGTGAGCCCCCAGGCCCCCTCCCGCACCGTCCACGTCCGCGTCCGGACCGGCCCGGTCACCACCGAGTCCGCCCGGTACCGGAAGGACGGTCCGGACACGGTCACCCGTCGGCCCACGGCCCGCAGGGGTGTGGCTTCCGCGTCCACCGACGCCGGTCGTATCTCCACCGCCGCGCCGCCTCGGGCTCGGTCCGTGTCTCCGGACGGGGCCACCGACACCGCCTCCACCGGCTGGTCGAGGTCGACGAGGGTCACCCCGTCGACCTCCACGCGCAGCCGGGACGGCCCGGGGCCCGTGACCGGCGGGACCCGTGGTGGTCTCGCGGCCAGGGTTCGTACGAGGGACTGGCAGGTCCGCAGCCAGGAGTGGTGGGCCCCGGGGCCGTCGCCGCCCGGGCTCCCCGACGCGGCGGAACCCCCGGACCCGGTCACCCTGGCCATGACCGGCACCGACGGTATCCCCACCGCGCCCAGCACCACCCCGTCGCTGTCGTCGACCAGCAGGTCGAGCCGCCGCTCGGCCCCGTCCAGTACCGCCCGGGCCGCCGCCACGGCACCCGTCGGCACCCCCAGCGACCGCGCCAGCGACATCCCGCCGGGGCCGCCCACCGGCACCAGCGACAGCGCGCACGCGGCCAGCTCACGCTGCCGGTGGAGCAGGGAGACGGCCCGCAGCAGGGCGCGGTCGTCGCCGACCACCACCGGCCGCCGCGATCCCCGCCGGGAAAGTGCCCGGGCGAATTCCTCCGGCCCCTCGGGGAGGCAGACCTTCGTACTCGACGCACCCGCGCTGAGCACGTCTTTCGCGATCCGGACCGACTCACCGTCCGTACGACGGGCGAGGGGGTCGATGACCACCAGGAGCGGGTCGGAAGTCGCCACCTCGGTCCTGCCTCGCTTCCTCGGGTAGCATCTTTGTGCAAGAGCCCCTTGCGCCAATACGCCAGGGGCTTCGTCTATTCCGGGGCATCCGGGTCCAACGGAGCGCGGCCAACGTCGGCCGCCTGGGTACGCGGGGCACACAGGGTGTCTCGTACGCCCCTGACCTTGGACATGCCCCGCCCGGAAGGGGTGTACGCGCGTGCCCGCACTTGTGCTGCTCGGTGCTCAGTGGGGTGACGAAGGCAAGGGAAAGGCCACCGACCTGCTCGGCGGCTCGGTGGACTACGTGGTGCGCTACCAGGGCGGCAACAACGCCGGCCATACGGTGGTCGTGGGTGACCAGAAGTACGCACTCCACCTTCTCCCTTCCGGAATCCTGTCCCCCGGCTGTACGCCGGTCATCGGTAACGGCGTCGTCGTCGACCCGTCGGTCCTGCTCTCCGAGCTGAGCGGTCTGAACGAGCGCGGCGTCGACACGTCCAAGCTTCTGATCAGCGGCAACGCCCACATCATCACGCCTTACAACGTCACCGTCGACAAGGTGACGGAACGCTTCCTCGGAAAGCGCAAGATCGGCACCACCGGGCGCGGTATCGGCCCGACCTACGCGGACAAGATCAACCGCGTCGGCATCCGCGTCCAGGACCTGTACGACGAGTCGATCCTGACGCAGAAGGTCGAGGCGGCCCTCGACGTCAAGAACCAGGTCCTCACCAAGCTCTACAACCGCCGCGCGATCGCCGTCGAGCAGGTGGTGGAGGAGCTGCTCGGCTACGCGGACAAGCTCGAGCCGTACGTCGCCGACACGGTCCTGGTCCTCAACAAGGCGCTGGAAGAGGACAAGGTGGTCCTCTTCGAGGGCGGCCAGGGCACCCTCCTCGACATCGACCACGGCACGTACCCCTTCGTCACCTCGTCGAACCCGACCGCGGGTGGCGCGTGCACCGGCGCGGGCGTCGGCCCGACCAAGATCAGCCGCGTGATCGGCATCCTCAAGGCGTACACGACCCGTGTCGGCGCCGGCCCCTTCCCCACCGAGCTCTTCGACGCGGACGGTGAGGCCCTGCGCCGTATCGGCGGCGAGCGGGGTGTCACGACCGGCCGTGACCGCCGCTGCGGCTGGTTCGACGCGGTGATCGCGCGTTACGCGACCCGGGTCAACGGCCTGACGGACTTCTTCCTCACCAAGCTCGACGTCCTCACGGGCTGGGAGCAGATCCCCGTCTGCGTCGCGTACGAGATCGACGGGCAGCGCGTCGAGGAACTCCCGTACTCCCAGTCGGACTTCCACCACGCCAAGCCGGTCTACGAGAACCTGCCCGGCTGGTCGGAGGACATCAGCAAGGCCAAGACCTTCGCCGACCTCCCGAAGAACGCCCAGGACTACGTCAAGGCGCTGGAGGAGATGTCCGGCGCCCCGATCTCCGCGATCGGCGTGGGCCCGGGCCGCGACGAGACGATCCAGATCAACTCGTTCATCTGACACGTCTGACACGTCTGACACGTCTGCACATCTGACACCCACTGTCGGACACATCACGGTCGAGCACGGCGGCCGGCGCCCGGAAAGGCGTCGGCCGCCGTCGCGTCGCAGCACAACCATTCAGCCACCTCAGGGGTCACTTGTCTTGAAACAGTTCCCACATGAGGTGAAGAGGGTCGACGTGCGAAGAAGAGTTCTGGCAATCGCCGCTGCGGCCGTGCTGGCTGCCGGAGGCCTGGCCCTGCCCCTTGCCGCTCCGGCCTCCGCCGTCGGCGCCACCCCCGACGACTTCAACGGCGACGGCTACAAGGACCTGGTGGTCGCCACCCCCAAGGCAACGGTGAACGGACAGGCACAGGCGGGGCAGTTGACCGTGCTGTACGGCTCGGCGTCCGGCGTTTCGACGAGCCGTTCCGCCCAGATCAGCCAGAACACCGCGGGGGTGCCCGGCACGGCGGAGGCGCACGACTGGTTCGGCGTGTCCTACGCCACGGGCGACCTCGACGGCGACGGCTACACCGACCTGGCCGTCGGCGCGTCGTTCGAGCACTCGACCGCCTCCGACCTGGGCATCGTCCAGATCCTCTGGGGCGGTTCCAAAGGACTGGTCAACGGTGCGCTGACCGTGTACGGAGCGTCGGGCGCGGGTTCCTCCTACCTGTACGGATCCGGCCTCGCGGTCGGCGACTTCGACGGCGACGGCCACGACCAGCTCGCCGTGACGGGATTCGCCGGAGTCTCGGTGTTCGACGACGGGTTCACGCGGACCACGGCTCCCGCCCGGACCGAGTTGTCCACCGGCTCCGACGGGGTGTACCGGGGTACCGGAACGATCGTGACCGGCGACTTCGACGACAACGGCGCCGACGATCTGGCCGTCTCCGGGGACAGCGACATCGAGGACGACGATTCCAACGGCGTGTGGCTCGGCTACTACGCGGGCGGCGCCGGCGGCATGACGTTCACCAAGAACCCCGCGACCGTGCCGCTCGACGCCGGCTGGGCACGGGCCGCGGGCGACCTCGACAAGGACGGGTACGACGACCTGGTCACCTCCGGATCGGGGGACTCGGGAGCAGGCACCATCGCCGTGCACTACGGCGGCCCCGGCGGCATCCCGGGCAGCACACGCAGCGGACTGATCGACCAGGACACCACGGGCGTCCCCGGCGTGAGCGAGTCGGGTGACGCTTTCGGCGGCAGCGTTTCGATCGGCGACGTCAACGGCGACGGCTACGCGGATGCGGCGGTGGGCGCGCAGGGCGAGGCTGTCGGCACCCTCGACCGGGCCGGAGCGGTCTGGCTGCTGAAGGGCTCGGCCTCCGGCCTGACCGGCAGCGGGGCCCAGTCCTTCACGCAGAACACCGCGGGTGTGCCCGGCGTCGCCGAGGCCAGTGACCGGCTGGGGTACGCCGTGCGGCTTCAGGACCAGAACGGCGACGGCCGCGCGGACCTCACCGCCGCCGCCTCCGGCGAGGACGTCTTCGACGACGGCGTCCACTACGCCGACGGTTCCGACTGGATCCTGCGCGGCAGCGCCTCGGGGCTCACGACCTCCGGCGCCCTGTCGTTCAGCGAGAAGGCGTTCGGCCTGACCTACCGCAACAAGTCCTTCGGATCGGTGCTCGGAGGCTGACCGGACGGGACCCGGCCGCGGGTGCGGTGCGGTGCGGACCATGCGAAGGCCGCACCGTGCCGCTGCCGGGTCGCCGACGACGTGAAGGGGGACGGCTGTCGGGACCCGGGTCGTCCGGGCATTGGAAGATCACGCGGGACACCCGCCCCCTTGGCCACGCGATGTCCGGCGACGGCTGCGCGGCCGTGCGTTCACGGACGCCGGGCTTTTCGACCGAACAGTGTCGCTGCAGTCCATGGTGTTGCCAACTTCCCCTGAGCCCAACAGAGTTGTCGTGACGGCCGAGCACGCCTCGGTTTCTCACCGCGACAGATGAAGAGACGGAACTCTGGAGGGGCGGAGTGAGAGTCACACTCGCCGTGGATGCCGGCAGCGGTCGCGACGGGACGGAGGCCTCGGACGAGCTGTACGAGTGGCTGCGGCAGGAGCCGGAGTTGCGCGCCCTCGTACGGCGGGAGCCGGCCGCCCCGCCGCTGGACGGAGCCATGGGCGCGCTGGGCGAGCTGGTCTCCCTGCTGCTGGCGCCCGGTGGGCCGACGGCGGCCGTGGGCGCGGCAGTCGTCGTGTGGCTGCAGAACCGCCGGGGCAACCAGACCGTCACCATGAACCTGCCGGACGGAACGCAGGTCACGGTGTCCTCGGAGAAGGTGCGCGGCCTGACCGCCGAGGGCACCAGCGAGCTGGCCGAGCGTGTCGCGGAGGCGATCCGGCAGCAGGGTTCCGCGGAGCAGCAGGATTCGGGAACCACGGAGTCCACGGAACCCACGGAACCCACGGAACCCACGGAACCCACGGAACCCACGGAGCCCACCACGAGGAACGACAGGCGCCCCGGGGCGTCGCCGGAAGCGGGCTGACCGTGCCGGTACGGGGGAGGCCGGCGCTCGCGGGAGCCGGCTGTCACGCGGTGGTGGTCGGCACGGCGACCCACCCGGGGCACACACTGCCCGGGCTGCCGTCCGCCGTACGGTCCGCTCGGGCCGTGGCCGACGCGCTGAGCACGGTGTGCGGAATGGGAGACCGGGTCACGCTGCTCACGGACCCGAAGTCACCGAGCGACGTCCTGGAGGCCCTGGCGGCGGCCATCGAACGGGCCGAGCCCACGGAGGAGCGGTACGAGAGCGGAACCGTTCTCTTCTACTTCGTCGGTCACGGGCTGCGCGGCCCCGGCCGGCAGCTGTATCTGGCGACGGCGACGACCACGTCCCAGACCGACACGGCCCACTCCGTCCCCTACACCGAGATCGAGCGCTACCTGAGCGACGCCGCCGCGGACCCGGTCGTGATCCTCGACTGCTGTTTCGCGGGCAACGCGCAGGAACCGACCCGGCCGCCCGCCACGGACCCGTTCGGCGGCGCGCGGCCCGACGGCAGCTACCTGCTCGCGTCCGCGATGCGCAACGCGCTGTCGTACGCCCCGCGGGACGCGGAGCACACCCTCTTCAGCGGCCACCTGCTGAGCCTGCTGCGGGAGGGCGACGCGGGCGGCCCGAAGTGGCTGACCCTGAGCGGCCTCTACCGGCTGCTCGACCAGCGGCTCCAGGGCACCGAGGCACGCCCGTACGGCGGCGGCACCGCGCGGATGGGGGAGCTGACGCTCACCGTCAACCGCCGGTACACGCCCGTGGCGGCCGACGGCCCGGCGGAGGCCGGCGCCGCGGACCCGGACGCCGTCTGCCCCTACCCCGGCATCCTCCCGTTCCTGCCCGAACAGCACCACCTCTTCTTCGGCCGCGACGAGCTCACCCGCGACCTGCTCCGCCGCGTCGAACAGGCGCGGCCCGGCGAGCCGGTGGTGCTGGTGGGGCCGTCGGGGGTCGGCAAGTCCTCGTTGCTGCGGGCCGGGCTGAGCGTGGCCGCCGGGCGGGCGGGACTCGGGCCCGTCCGGATCGTGCCCGCTCCGGGCGACCGGCCCTTCAGGGCCCTGGCCGAGGCCTGGGCGGCGGCGGTGGACAGGGCGCCCTCCGAGGTCGTACGGGACCTGGAACAGGGACGTTTCAGCCGCCCCACGCCGGCGGACGGACCCGCGGGCTTACGGGGTCACGGGCGTACGGCCCCGCGCGTCCTGGTCGTCGACCAGCTGGAGGAGTACTTCACGCTCTGCGAGGACACGGCCGAGAGGGAGCGTTTCGCCGAGGCCCTCACCGCGGGCGCGGGCAACCCGGACAGCCCGCGGATCGTCCTCGCCCTGCGCGCCGACTACTACGGCGACGCCCTGAGCGACCCCCGTCTGGCGCCTCTGGTGCGCACGGGGCACTTCGCCGTGCCCGCGCTGAGCGACGCGGAGGTCGAGGCGGCCGTCGTGGGCCCGGCGGAGTACGGCGGACTGGAGTGGGAGGAGGGGGTCCCTCAGCTGCTGAGGCGTGAGGTGAACGAGGAGCGGCGCAGCGCGGGCGACGCCTCCGCGCTGCCCTTCCTGGCCTATGCCCTGCGCGAGATCTGGCTGCGACGGCACGGCACGACCCTCACGTACGCCGGGTACCGCGACTCCGGAGGCATCCGGGACGCGGTGGCCCGGGCCGCCGACGCGATCCACGCGGATCTCGACGAGGCCGGGCGGGCGGACCTGCGGCATCTCCTGCTGGCGATGGTCCGGGTGGCCGACGGCGAGGGGCGGCTGCTGCGCCGCCGGGTGCCGCCGGAGGAGTTGGAGGGCAGTGAGGACCTGCTGCGCCGTCTCGCGGACGCCCGCCTGGTCGTCGTGGACGAGGAGGGCGGGGCCCAGCTCGGCCATGACTCGTTGCTGTACGCGTGGGCGCGGCTGAGCGGATGGATCGACGAGGTACGTGACGACCTGCTGAGACTGCGGCGGCTGACCGCGGCGGCGGAGGGCTGGGACGAGGCCGGACGGAAGCCGAGCGGGCTCTACGAGGGGGACGCCCTGGAGGAGGCGAGGAAGCTCACCGCAGGGGATGTGCGGGCAGCCGGCGAGGTCCGTACCGCCCAGGTTCCCGTCCGTCAGGTGGTGAGGGACTTCGTCGCCGCGAGTGACCGGACTCAGCGGCGCAGACGCTTCGTCACCCGGGCGTGGATCGCCGGGCTGTCGGCCTTGGCAGTGGTGGCCGCGTCGCTTTTCGGCTGGGCGTCCTACGAGAACGGGCAGGCGGCGGACCGCGAGCGGGACCTGATCGCCAGGGAACTCGCCAACCAGGCCGACGTCATGCGCGAGCGCGACCCGCAGACCGCGCTGCGGCTCAGCCTCGCCGCGTACCGTACCGCCGAGACCCCGGAGACCCGCTCCAGCCTGTACGCGGCGGCGACGACCGTCGCGCCCATCCACCTCGTCCCGGCCAAGCAGCACCGGAAGCCGGTCCTCAACCTGGCCTACAGCCGGGACGGCAAGGTGCTGGCCGCCAGTCACCGGGGCGGCCGTGTCCAGTTCTGGGACGTGTCCGACCCCGCGGTTCCGGTCGAGGCGGGCCGGATCAAGCCGGGGAGCGGGGCTGCGGCGATCGCTTTCCACCCGAGCTCACGGCTGCTGGCCGCGCAGTCGCCGAAGGAACTGACGCTGTGGGACACCTCGGACCCGAACAAGCCGAAGCGGCTGTCGTCGCTGCCGATCCCCGAGCTGGTGACCTTCACGCTGGCGTTCAGCGCGGACGGCAGGACGGTCGCGGCGGGCAGCGAGAAGGGCCGGCTGCGGCTGTGGGACGTGAGCGACCCCGCCCGCCCCACGCTGCGTACGGAGCGGACGGTGGCCGACGCGGATCTGATCTCCGTGGCGTTCACCCGGGACGGGCGCCACCTGATCACGGGCAACGGCAACGGCAACGGGGAGAAGGGGAGCGGCCAGCCCGCACAGGTGCGGCTGTGGGACGTGAGCGACCCGGAGCGGCCGGTGCTGCGGGACACGGAGCGGACCGACACGGTCATGGCGGTCGCCGCCCATCCCCGGCGTGACCTGGTCGTCGCGACCGGGGCGAGCGGGAAGATCGCCTGGTGGGAGGTCGAGGAGGGGCGGGAACTTCGGCGTGTGAAGGTGGAGGAGTACCGGGACCGGTGGGGCGTCGGCTCCGGCGGCATGCCGTCGCTCGCGTTCAGTGGCGACGGCAGGTTCCTGGCGGGAGCGGACAGGGAGCACGGCGTACGTCGGGCCGAGGCGACCATGAACGCGTCCGAGCTGAAGGACGGCATGCCGGGGTCCGACGGCCTGCCGACGGGCGAGCCGACCCAGTCGGTCGCCTACGGTCCGGACGGGCGGTACCTGGCGTCCGGCGACTTCGGGGGAGAGGTGTGGCTCTGGCCCGAGCGGGCCTGGGCGCCCACGGTGGAGGGCAGCCCGAGCGGCATCCACGAGGCGGGGACCAGCCCGTTCAGCTCCGACGGCACGTTGGTCATCACCCAACAGGGCAACGCGGACTACACGTCCACCACGAGGGTGTGGGACATCAACGGCCTCCGAAAACCGAGGATCCGGTACACCCTGCCGAAGGGATGGGAGGCCAACTACTTCCTGACCAGCCACAAGAAGCCGGTGATCCTGGCGCACTACTGGACCGAGGGGCTCAAGCACACCTTCCAGCTCTGGGAGTTCGGTCCCGCCGGAGGGCCGAAGAAGAGCGCCGGCATCACGCTCACCGCCGATTCCCCGCACGCCGTGGTGAGCTCTGACGGCGGTCTCCTCGCGGTGGGTTCACGGGAGGAGACCGGCATCGCGCTGTGGGACATCCGGGATCCTCTGCACCCCGTACGCCGGGGCACTGTCCCGGCGCGGGCGAGCGGCGATTTCCTGTCCACCGGGAGCCTGTGGTTCGCCGGTGCGCACTCGGTGGCGACGATCGAGGACGGACAGCACATCCGGTTCTGGGATGTCTCCGACCCCGACCGACCGCGAAAGGGCGGACTCATCAAGGACGCGGCGAGCTTCCTCCAGAGGGCGATGTACGACGACTCGTCGCGGCTGCTCATCACCGAGGACGTCGGGGACAACATCCGGCTCTGGGACTTCTCCAAGCCCGCGCGACCCGTCGAGGGGGACCGGATCCCGGCAGGCTCGGGCAGCTACCTCACCACCCGCGACGGTGAGTTGGCGACGGCGCTCAACGACGGAACCGTCGAGTTCTGGGACGTCACCGATCCTGACCGTGCCAGGAAGAAGCCCGGCGGCCTGAGGCTCGATCGTGAGGTGGAGACGTTCGACATGACCGCCGACGGCCGTTACGCGGTGACGACGGAGCCCTATCGCATCTGGTCGGTCGGGAAGAACGGGCGGTGGAGGACTCCCGCGCTCCTCACCCTCGAGAACGCGGAAGCCGTACGCGTCCCTCCGTCGGACTCGCCGGACGGCGGCCGCTGGCTGGCCGTCACCGTCAAGGACGAGAACTCCGTGTACACCGGGACGAGGGAACAGACCCACCTGCTCGACCTCGACGCCGACCGGCTCTACAAGAACCTCTGCGCTTCCTACCCTCTGAGCATCCCCGAAGACCAGTGGGACCGGCTGTTCCCGCACCTGGACCACCGCAGGTCCTGCGACTGAACCCGCCGCTCCCGCGCGTCGCCGCCCTTCACTCTCCGGGGTGAACTACGCGAACTCCCGCCTGGTGAAACCCGGTTCCGGCTTGCGCTCGTAGCTCTGCGTGCCCATAGAGTCACGCCAGCAAGACGTCGGCGCGACGCCGACGAGAAACGCCCCCGCGGTGCGCCAACACCCGGGGGCTCGACACCCGGAGCCAAACCTCCAGATGCGTATTCATCGTACGACGCCCAAGCGCGCCTTTTCCGTCTTCTCCAACGCTCTCCTGCGCGACCGGAGCATTTCCTGGTGCGCGGTGGGCGTACTGACGTACCTCCTGAGCCTCCCGAACGGCGCCCGCGTCACCATCCGGACGCTCGCCGAACAGCGCAAGGAGGGGCGGGCGCGCATCGCCGCCGCCCTGCATGAGCTGGAGGAATCCCGGTATCTGCGGCGGGTGGTGCGCAAGAGCCGGGAGACCGGCCAACTCTTCACCGTGTACGAGGTTTTCGACGCTCCGTACGAGGACGAACCCCCTGCGGGTGAAGATGAAAAAGTTCAGAACCTGGCCTCCGGCGAGTCGGACGTCGCACCCTCGGGCCCGCCCCCTTCGGGGGAAAAGACCAGGGAGAAAGAACCTCCCTCCCCGCCGCCGCAGTGCGAGCCGCAGGCGCCGCGCGAGCCGAAGGCGCCGCCCGCGCCGCCCGCGCCGAGCGGGCCGAGCGGGTCGACCGAGCCGCCTCCACCGGCCGAGCGCACCGCGCTCGCCGCGCAGCTGCTCGGCTCCCTCGGCCGCACGGACCCCCGGCTGACGCTCGGCGCCGCCGAGGCGCTGCGGCTCGCGCCGCTGGTCGAGGAGTGGTGGGAGCTGGGGGCGACCAGCGCCCAGGTGCGCGCGGCGCTGACGGGCGGACTGCCCAGACCGCTGTACTCGGCGCGCGCCCTCGTCGAGGACCGCCTGCGCCGCAAGCGACCGGCCGCTCCGGCAACCGCGCCCGTCACGACCGTTGAGGTCGAGTGCCGGAAGCCGGGTGCCTCCGCCTACCGGGAGGCCGCACAGCGCGGCGGCGCCCTGGCACGCGCGTTGCTGAGGGGGCGGGCGGTGCCCGCGTAGACGGGTCCGTGCAAAGACTCCCCGCCGGCATCCGCTCGGCCGGGTCCTTCGAGAGAAACGGAGTGTCGATGACCGTCACACTCGTGCGCCCTGAGGTGGTATACCGCCGGTATACTGTCCTCATGGCTGACACCACGATCAAGGTCGAACCCGCTGTCCGAGACCGCCTCCAGGAGCTGGCCCGGGAGCGCGGGATGAGCATGCGGGATCTCGTGGCGGAGCTGGCCGGAGCCACGCCCACCAAGGAAGAACTGCGCAAGCGGTACGAGGAGACGAAGGCGTACGTGGAGGAGCACTTCCTCGGGCGGCCGTACACCGAGGAGGACGAGAAGGCCGGCGAGAAGCTGTGGGCCGATCTGGAGGCCGGGCGCATTGGAGAGGTCCAGTGACGGACAGCAAGGAGCGGTATCCGCTGCCGCGTGCCGTCATCTTCGATGACACGGCCGCGCTGGCGCTGGGTGCGGGGAACAGCATGGCCTCCCGCCTCGTCGTCGAGGCCGAGAAGAACCCCGCCCTGCGGGTCTACATCCCGGCGCTCAGCCTGGCCGCCGCCGAGCGCGAGCGGGCCGGGGTCGCCGAGCACCTCGGTGCGCTGCCGTCCGTCAACGTCGAAGGGCTCGACTTCGCGGCGGCGGCCGCCGTGGGCAAGCGCCTGCGGACGGCGGCCCATGGGGACGAGGAGCAGCCGGACGGCAAGGACGAGGCCGACTGGAGCGGTGCCCATGTGCTGCACCTGGCCCTGCCCACCGTCGAGTGGCCGCGCGGCCGGCCCGTCCTGACCAGGACACCCACCCGGTACCGCGGCACCGGCATCCGTACGATCCGCATCGTCGAGCACAACTGACGACGACCCAAGGTGAAGGGCGCCCGTCCGCCGGGCGCCCTTCATCAGGCACCCGGCGTCAGCTGAACACGATCATCGAGCCCTGCGCCAGGCTCCTCGTCGCCGCCGCGTGGAGGCCCAGCCACACATGGCGTTCGCGGGCGAAGGGGCTGGGGTCGTACGGGGCGGGGACGGCCGGTTCCTCCAGCTCCGTGGGGGCGAGCGGAGTGTCGGGCGGCGCCGGGGGATTCGCCGGGTCGATGCCGATCGAGGGGGCCACGAACTCCAGCTCCCTCAGGAGGGCCTGGGAGGAGCCGAGCGGGCCGCCCCCGGCCAGCAGTTCGTCGCTGGAGAGCGGGTGCGGGAAGTCCACCGGGACGTACGCCCCCGCGTGGTCGTAGTGCCAGACCAGGTGCGACTGCTGGGCCGTCGTCTCGAACATCTCCAGGAGCTGTTCGTAGTCGCCGCCCAGTTCGTCCACCGGGGTCACCGCGAGCCCGCAGACCTGGAGCAGATACGCCCGCCGCAGGAAGTGCAGCGCGTCGTAGTCGAAGCCCGCGACCGGCGCGACGTCGCCGGTCAGGCCCGGCATGTACTGGTACACCGGCACCGGCGGCAGCCCGGCCTCGCCGAGCACCGTGTTGTAGAGCGCGAGCTCATCGGCGAAGGGGTTGTCGGGGGTGTGGCACAACACGTCGACGAGCGGGACCAGCCACAGGTCACAGGCCAAGAGAGCTCCTCGTAGGACGGTGAGCAACGACGGTACGGCGGGTGGTACGGCGCACGGTGGTCACAGTGGTCAGGGAAGCGTAGTGGGTGGGGGCGGGCCCGGCCCCTCTCGTACCGGCCTCTTCGTACCGGCCTTCTCGTACCGGCCTCTTCGTACCGGCCTTCTCGTACCGGCCTTCTCGTACCGGCCTTCTCGTACCGGTCCTCTGCGTACCGGTCCTCTGCGTACCGGTCCTCTTCGTGTCGGCTCTTTCGTCCCGGTCCCGATGTCGGCCCCCTGGTCTCAGCTTCCGTCGTGCAGGTCCCATACCCACACTCCCCCGACCCACTTCCCCTGACGGCCCACCAGCTTCTCCACGGCCTCGCGCAGCTGCTGGTCGTACCCCTGCGGGGCCAGCACCAGGACGCCCGCCTTCCAGTACGTGAAGTCCCTGCGCGCCTGGGCCCGCCAGTTGTCGCCGATCTGCGGTACGACGCCCGAGTACCGCACCTCGCGCAGCAGGTTCGAGGTGTGGCGGGGCGCGGCGCCGTAGATGCCGACGCGCTCTTCGCCGAACGGGCCGTTGAAGTACCCGCCGGGCATACGGAACTCCAGGTGGGCCGCGGTCTGCCAGTGCAGAGCCTCCGCGTTGCCCGGGTCGGGCAGCGGCACCGGTACGAGGGTCTCGCCCGCGTCGACGTCGACGTACGACTTCCAGGTGCCGTCCGCGATGAACGCGGGGACCTCGGACCGCTCCACCGACTTCAGCGGGGCGGGGGCGATCGGGACCAGCGCCGCCGCGACGGCCGTCAGGCCCAGGAACCGGGTGAGGGTGTGGGGTGACCTGGTCAGGCCCTCGATCGCGAGTGCCAGGAGCATGCCCAGCGCGGGGGCGCAGACCATCGCCACACGGCCCTCGATGACCGACTCGAAGAGGGGCTTGTCCGACAGCAGTGCCCAGGGGCCCGGTATCACCGTGTCCGTCAGCGGGATACGGATCCTCGGGCCCAGGGACAGCAGCGCCGCGCCCACCACCGTGAACGCCAGCGCCTTCACCAGGGCCCGCTCCCAGAGCCGTATGACGATCGCGAAGGCCAGCGAGGCCAGGGGCCAGCCGTAGAAGGCGTTCTGCTCGGTGGGGTTCAACGACAGCGCGTTCGCCGTCTCCTCGTCGCCCGCGACCAGCGAGCGCTCCGCGAAGGAGAGCAGGGCGAGGGGACTGTTGCCCGCGTTGTCCCCGTGCAGGACGCTCGTGTAGCTCTGCGGGCCGAAGAACTGCCAGGACAGGGGGAAGGCGACCAGGGGCAGGCACACCAGGAGCGCCACACCGGTGCCCTTGAGCAGGGGGCGCCAGGACTCCTTCGCCACGTCCGGGCGGGCCATCGCGTACGCCACCGCGAACAGCAGCATGCCCATCGCCGCGAGCAGCAGCGGCTCCTCGCCGAGGAAGATCTGGTACGTCGCCATCAGGCCGAGCACGATGCCGTCCCGGCGGACGCGGGTGCCCTCGCACAGCCGCAGGGCCCTGTCGATGATCAGCGGCATCATGAACAGGACGATGAAGTTCGGGTGCGCGTTGGCGTGGCTGACCATCGGCGGGGCGAAGGTCGCGAGGGCCGCGCCGGTGAAGGCCGCGCCCCGGTGCCGTACGACGCGGCGGACGATCAGCCAGTACCAGGCCGTCGCCGTCGCGGTCAGGCCCAGGGTCATCGCCAGGCCCAGGGAGACCGCCGGTCCCAGGGTGAGCGTGACGGGGGTGAAGGGGACGGAGACGCCCAGCATGACCGTGTTGGCCATGAGGTTCACACCGTCGGGGAAGCCCTGGAGGGTGGTGAAGAGGGGGTTGCGGAGGTGGACGACGTTGTCGGCCGTCACCGCGAAGAACCACTCCCACTGGTTCTGGTCCTGGAGGGAGTCCGGCAGATAGCGGTGGTTCGGGTCGATCCAGCGGCCGGCGTACAGGAGCACCGACATCAGGAGGAAGGCGAGGGCCGCGAGAAGGTCGGCGCGGCGGACCGAGCGGGCCTTGAGGGCGGTGAGTTCGGCCAGGACCCGGGCGTAGTCCCAGGGGCGGATCTTCGAACCCGACTGGTGGGCCCAGCGGACCGGGACCTCGGCGACCGGCCAGCCGGAGCGGCGGAAGTGCTGGAGTATCTCGACGTCTATGCCGAAGCCGTTGAGGCGGGACGCGCCGAAGGCCTCGCGGGCCCGGTCGCCGTCGAACAGCTTGAAGCCGCACTGCGTGTCCCGTATCCCGGGCACCGCGAGGCCGCGTATGAGGAAGTTCCCGGCGCGGCCGAGGTACTCGCGCAGCGGGTGCTGGTGCCGCTCTATGGTCGCCCCCGGGGTGGCGCGCGAACCGATCGCCGCCGCGTGCCCGTCGGTGAGCGCCTTGTCGAGGTGCTCCAACTCCTCGATGGGAGCGGCCAGATCGGCGTCCGTGACCAGGACGCGGTGCCCGTACGAGGCGCAGACGCCGAGGCGCAGGGCGTTGCCCTTGCCGCGGTTGCGCGGGCTGGTGACCAGCTGGAGGCGGGGTTCGTCGGCCGCGGCGGCCGTGACCACGTCCCGGGTGCCGTCGGTGGAGCCGTCGTCGACGACGATGACCTCCCAGGAGGTCCCCTCGCCCGCCTCGCGGAGGTGGCGGGTGATCGCGTCCAGGGTGGGGCCGAGCCGGCGTTCCTCGTTGTAGGCGGGGATGACGACCGAGAGGTCCACCTCGTGGGCGCCGGGGGTGTCCTCCTGCCGCACCGCGCCGCTCATTCGGCCGCCAGGCGTTCGACGAGGGCGAGACAGTGGTGGTTGTAGCCGATGACGAGCTCGTGCGCGGCCTTGGCGTCGCCACGCGCGAGGGCCTCGACGAGTTCGGTGTGCCCGGCCCACAGATGGCCGCGCAGATCGGGCAGGCGCCGCAGGTGCTGGACCGCGCACACCCACGCCTGCACGCGCAGCCGGTGCAGGAAGTCGGCCAGGTAGGGGTTGCCGAAGAGCTCGCTCAACTCCCGCCAGAAACGCAGGTCGTAGCCGATCAGGATGGTCAGGTCGCCGGCGGTGGCGGCACGCCGGGCCTCTTCGCCGCGGCGGCGTACGGAGGTCAGGATCGTGGCGGCGCGGGGACCCCGGTCGTGTTCCTTCTCGGCCCGGAAGATGCCGTCCACGACCATGCTGCGGGCCTCGATCATCTCCCGGTAGTCGTCCAGGGAGTACTCGTGGACCTGGAAGCCGCGGTGCTGCACGGCGTCCAGCAGACCCTGGGCCGACAGGTCGACCAGCGCCTCGCGGACGGGGGTCGCGGAGACACCGTACTGGTCGGCGATCTCCTTCACCGTGAACTCCTGCCCCGGCTGGAGCCGGCCGGCCAGCACCTCGTCGCGGAGCGCGTCCGCGATCTGCTGACGCAGGGTGCTGCGGGTCACGGCGCCGTTGCCGTTGCGGCTCGGCCTGGCGCCACCGGTGCCGGGCATGGTCGCGGCCCTCCCCTTTTTCGTGCGCGGGTTCGTGTCGTTGTGGGTTTCGTACGCGTGTAGTCGTTGTGCTTCGTACGCGGGTACGTGTCCGGGCGGGTGCGTGTTCGTGTGGGGTACGTACTTTTCTACGAGCACGCCACCTTACGCGTTCGGGGTTGCGCCGCGGACGATCGGTGTCTGACGCCCCGTCGGCCGTGTCATATGCAAGTTCTTGAAGCCTTGAGCACGTTCCGTGTTGGCCGCGTACTAACAAGTGGTCCCGGCCCGACGGAAGGACTGAGCAGTGCCAACGTCCAGGCGCCTCATCACTGTTCTGCGCGAGACCGATACCCCTGAGGTGGCATTGGCCTGCAGAGTCAACGACTCGACGCATGACGACTGGCTGGACGCCTATACGTCCGTGTCCCTGACCCGGGTGTCACCCCCCTACCGGGAACTCAGAACGCGTCCGTGGCACGCGATCGTGCTCTGCTGCCGGGAGCCGGCCAGAGAGCTGGCCCGCCTGATCGCCCACGTGGGCCATGTGGTTCCGCCCGTGCTCGTCATCAGTCCCGCCGCAGACCCGAAGCAGATCGGGGGCGCCTTCCGGCTCGGGGCCACCAGCTATCTGGTCGCGGGGGACTTCAACCGCAGCGCGCTGTCCGCGGCGGTGGACGGCACCCTGCACGGGCACACGCATCTGTCCCCGAGGGCCGCGTCCCTGTTGCAGCAGGGCGGTGCCGAGCCGCCGTCCGCGGTGGAGGCGGCGGAGGGCGGGGAGGCGCCGCGGCGCGCCCTGTCCCCACGGGAGAGGCAGATCATGGACCTGCTGGCGAACGGGTTCGGCGCGATGGAGATCGGCGGGCGGCTCAGCCTGACGGAGAAGACGGTGCGCAACAACCTCAGCAACATCTACGCCAAGTTGGGGGTGCGCGGCAGTACGGAGGCCGTCCTGTTGTGGCTGGGCATCACACCGCGGCGGGGGACGTCGCTGGGGTGACCTCATGCGAGGGCCCTCCGTGCGGGTACGCGCACGGAGGGCCTCCGAGGGAGTGGGGGGAGCTTGATTCCCTCGGCCACGGGGGAGT
>NZ_VJZE01000133.1 GCF_009377205.1 Streptomyces phyllanthi | reverse complement strand
GCCCGGTTCACCCTCGACCCCGCCTTCACCGTCGGCGAGGTCAACCCGCGTCTGTTCGGCTCCTTCGTGGAACACCTCGGCCGCTGCGTCTACACCGGTGTGTACGAGCCGGACCACCCCTCGGCCGACGAGGCGGGCCTGCGGACGGATGTCCTCGACCTCGTCAGGGAGCTGGGCGTCACCGCGATCCGCTACCCCGGCGGCAACTTCGTCTCCGGCTACAAGTGGGAGGACTCGGTGGGCCCGGTGGAGGAGCGGCCCCGCCGCCTCGACCTCGCCTGGCGGTCCACGGAGACCAACCGCTTCGGCCTCTCCGAGTACATCGCCTTCCTGAGGAAGATCGGCCCCCAGGCCGAGCCCGTCATGGCCCTCAACCTCGGCACACGGGGTGTCGCGGAGGCCCTGGAGCTCCAGGAGTACGCCAACCACCCCTCCGGAACCGCCCTGTCCGAGCAGCGGATCGCCCACGGCGACAAGGACCCCTTCGGGATCCGGGTGTGGTGTCTCGGCAACGAGATGGACGGGCCCTGGCAGACCGGCCACAAGACCGCCCAGGAGTACGGCCGCCTCGCCGCCGAGACCGCCCGTGCCATGCGCCAGATCGACCCCACCGTCGAACTCGTCGCCTGCGGCTCCTCCAGCCAGTCCATGCCGACCTTCGCCGAGTGGGAGGCCACGGTCCTGGCGGAGACGTACGACCTCGTCGACTACGTCTCGCTGCACGCCTACTACTGGCCGACCGACGGCGACCTGGACTCCTTCCTCGCCTCCGCCGTCGACATGGAGTCCTTCATCGAGAACGTCGTCGCGACCTGCGACCACGTGGGCGCGAAGCTCAAGTCCAAGAAGAAGATCAGCCTCTCCTTCGACGAGTGGAACGTCTGGTACCTCTCCGACTGGGAGGAGTCCGCCAAGGCCGACCCGCTGGACTGGCCCGAGGCCCCGCGCCTGCTGGAGGACAACTACTCCGTCATGGACGCGGTCGTCTTCGGCTCGCTCCTCATCGCCCTGCTCCGGCACGCCGACCGGGTCACCGTCGCCTGCCTCGCCCAGCTCGTCAACGTCATCGCGCCGATCATGACCGAGCCGGGCGGCCCGGCCTGGCGGCAGACCACGTTCTTCCCGTTCGCGCAGGCCTCCGCGTACGGGCGCGGGCAGGTCCTCGACGTACGGGTCGACTCACCGACGTACGAGACGAGGAAGTACGGGGAGGCCGACCTGCTGCACGCCACGGCGGTCCGGGCGGAGGACGGCTCGGTCACCGTGTTCGCGGTCAACCGCAGCCGTACCGAACCGCTGCCGCTGGAGGTCGCCCTGAACGGCCTGGAGCTGACCTCGGTGGTCGAGCACAGCGCGCTGGCGGACGCCGACCCCGACGCCCGCAACACCCTCGACGACCCGGAGCGCGTCGCCCCGCACACCGTGGACGGCACGACCCTCCGGGACGGCACACTGAACGCCGTCCTGGAGCCCCTGTCGTGGAACGTGATCCGGCTGCGCTAGCCGCACACGCGGCTCGTCAGTGGCCGGTCGAGCAGTTCCCCGCGCTTCTTTCGGATGCAGCATCCTTTCGGGGCGCGGGGCCGCAACCTGCTGCTGCCGGCCGGGTTTCCCGTCGGCTAGCTCGACGTGTCCACGCCTACGGTCAGCGTGGCCTTGTACCCGTCCGACACGCTGTCGCCCAGGGCCGTCAGTGTGAGGAGACCGCTGGAGGCGCCTCCGTCGTCGTAGATGCTGTCGTCGGAGAGGGACGTCTCGGGCGTGGTGTTCTCCGAGTACGGGGCGGTCGCCTGGATCTCCGCGTTGATCTCCTCGTCGAAGAACAGCTGCCCCGTGTGGATGACCTCGCCGCCGGTGTACGAGTCGTCGGTGAGCGTGACATCCGTGTGCACCCGCATGTGGACATGGGTGCAGCGGGAGACGTAGTGGCCCGGCCAGATCGAGGTGATGCTGCACTGGCCGTTCTCGTCGGTCATCTGCCCGCCGCGAAGGAACGTGCCGTTGTCCTCCTCCTGGTGGCCGTTGCCGCCCACGAAGCCGGAGTACTCGCCGAGGTGGTCGCAGTGCCAGATCTCGACCAGGGCGTTCGCGAGCGGGGCGCAGTCGCCCGCGACGTCGACGACCGTGAAGGTGTACCGGACCTCGAAGCCCTCCTTGTCCTCCCGGATGTCCTCGCGGACGAGGGCGCCCTCCAGGGAGTACGGGCCCTCGGTGACCTCGGCGTTCAGTACGCAGACATCGGCGGTCGTGGAGGTGCCGGAGGAGGACTGGCTCGACGTGGAGGAGCCGGCCGTCGTCTCGGTGGTCGTGTTGGCGGCGGAGGCGAACCCGGCCACCGCGAGCCCGCCCGCCACGGCGGCGGTGCCGCCGCCGATCAGGACCCGGCGCCGCTGGACGCCCTTGTCCCTGCGGTGCCGGCCGGACTGCTCGTTGCTGGTGGTGTTCTCTGTCATGCTCAGCGAAGTTAGGCGCGAATCTGAGGAAATCCTTAACACCGGCCTGTGGGTGCGCTGGGGATGTAAGTCCCAACGGAGTGTGATTGAGCGTGAGTCGGGACACTTTCCGCGCGTCGTCAGCGCAGTCGCATGGCCAGCGTGACCGCCGCTCCCGTGGCGCTCGCCGCGACCGTGAGGCGGTCGGTGACCAGGTGGGCCAGCCAGAGGCCGCGGCCGGAGCGGGTGTCGTCGAGGCCGGGGAGCAGCTCGGGGATGACGGGCGTGAAGCCGGGGCCGTTGTCGGTGATGCGGCACTCCAGCTCGTCGGGCAGGCGCCGGAGTTCGAGGTGGCCGCGTCCGCCCGCGTGCTCGACGGCGTTGTCGGCGATCTCGCTGACGGCCAGGGTGAACTCGCCCAGCCGCACCCCGGTCAGTCCCTCGGCGGCCGCCGTGTCCTCCACCAGGGCGCGCAGCAGGGACAGGTTCGCGCCTGTGAAGTTTCGCTTCAACAGGACCGTCTCGGAGTCGTCAAGGCCGCTCAGCCGCATAAGGCCACGCTAGCCGCGTACGGAGGATCTGGGCCGCAAGGACCGGCTGGGGATGGATAGCGGCCGGAGTTGTGCGTTCGTGACCGGGGAATGAATTCTTCCGGTCGTTTGTCGTTGCTCGTTTTCCCGGTTCATGACGGAAGGGGTGGCCCGACCACAACTCGGGCCACCCCTCCGGGAGGAACGGATGTCAGCTGGTCTCGACGCCCACCGTCAGTGTGCCCGCGTACCCCGCCGACGGGGAGCTGCCCAGCGCCGTCAGCGTGAGCAGGCCGGAGGCGGCGCCCCCGTCGTCGTAGATGGAGTCCTGGGCGAGCGTGGTGCGGGGAACCGTGTTGGTCGAGTACGGCGAGACCGTCGCGACGCTCCTTGTGACCGCCTCGTCGAAGAACAGCTGACCGGTGTGGATCTCCTGGCCGCCGGTGAACGAACCGTCCGAGGTGAGCGTGACGTCGGTGTGCACCTTGAGGTGGATGTGGATGCACCGCCCGCGGTACCAGCCGGGGTAGATCGTCGTGATCCTGGCGACACCGCTGGAGTTCGTCAGCACGCCCCCGCGCAGGAACGTGCCGTTGTCCGGCCCCGGGTGGCCGTTGTTGCCGACGAACCCGGAGTACTCGCCGAGCGCGTCGGCCTGCCAGATCTCCACCAGGGCGTTGTTCAGCGGGGCGCAGGTGTCGTCGTCGACGACGGTGAGGGTGAGCTCCAGCGGGATGCCCGCCTTGTCCTCGCTGATGTCGGCGCGGACGTACTGCCCGTCGAGGTAGTAGGGGCCTTCGGTCATCTCCTTGGTGAGGGTGCAGACGGCCGCGGCGGCCACGGGGGTCGTGGCGGCCGTGTCGGCTGTGGGGGCTTCAGGCGCGGCGGCGGCCACGGCGAGGGTGGCCGCCGTGGCGCCGGTGGCGATCAGTACGGTACGGCGCCCGATCGAGGGTGCTTCTGAAGTGTCTGTCATGGACATGGCACCCTAGAAACGGAACCTGTCAGCAGGCTGTCGGTTCGGCAAAGTGACGCAACGTCAAGTCGCATACCGGACGCGTGACCTGGTCGGTACGGAGGGAGGGTGAGCGGCTCCGAGCTCACCTGTTGGCCAGGCGGTCGAGGTCCTCCCGGGTGCCGTTGAAGACGTCCGCGGTCGCCGGGGCCCGGATGCCGTCGAAGAGCGCGGAGGCGGTGTACTGCCACATGAGCCAGGTGCTGGAACCGGTCGGCAGCGGGGGCTCGGTGATCGACTGACGGTAGTCCGCGAGCTGGAGCGGATACCCGGCGAACGCGGTGGTCGAGCCCAGGCAGGCGTCCAGGAAGGACTTCTGGGTGTAGATGATCGGCTTGCGGCCGAACTCCGCCTCCACCCGGTCGAGCCAGGCCTTGGCGTCGGCGACCGTGCCGTAGGGCGGACAGCTTTCGCTGCCGTCGTCCGTGCGCTCGAAGTCGAAGACGGGCGGCAGGTCCCCGGGGCGCTGCCCGGTGTAGCCGGCCGCGCGTACGGCGGCGATGAACCGGTCGGCCTGGGCGGCCCCCGTGTCGGGCGCCGTGCCCGTGTAGAAGTGGTAGGGCGCGACGGCGAGTCCCACCCCCCTCGCCCCGTCCATGTCGGTGGCCAGGTACTCGTCGGTCACGTTCAGGCCCCGGGTGGCCTTGACGGTCGCGAACTCGACGCCGGCGGCCCGCACGGCCTCCCAGTCGATCGGCGCGCCGTTCGGGTGCAGGTACTTGGCGGTGTCCAGCCCGTCGATCGGGTAGCCCGCCGGGCGCGGCGGTGCGCAGTACGTGTTCCGGCCGGACCAGTCGGTGAGTTTCGCCCAGGTGTTGGGCCCGGCGACCCCGTCCGCGCTCAGGTTGGCGCACATCTGGAGCTCGACGACCCGGTTCTGGGTCGCGCCGCCGAAGTCACCGTCGATCACCAGCGGCGGGTAGTGGCCCGGCTCCATCGCCAGGTTGAGACGGCACTGCAACTCCTTGACCTCGATGCCCTTCGCACCCCGCCGCAGGGTCGGGCGTGTGTCCGTGTGCCCGCACACGGACGCCTGCGGAGTGCTCGACGTCCCCTGGGGCGCGCAGGGCCGCGGCTCGGCGGACCAGGTGTTCAGGGCCGTCCAGGTCTGCGGGCCGATCACGCCGTCGGCGGTCAGTCCCGCGCACCGCTGGAACACCCGGACCCGTTCCTCGGTACCGGGCCCGAAGGACCCGTCCGCCGTGATCGGGGTGTAGCCGCCCGCCTTGGTCGCCAGGTTGAGCTCGCACTGGGCTTCGAGGACCGCCGTACCGGTGGATCCCCGCTCCAGAGCCGGCTGTGCGTCGGTGTGACCGCAGACGGCGGTGGCCGCCGCGGCGTCGAGTTCGGCCGCGTCGACCGCCGTCGTCCCGAGCATGAGCGTGAGCAGAGCTCCGGTGAGGGCCGGCCCTCGTCGCAGCGTTCTTCGGTTCATGGACTCCTCCGTGTTCTGAACCTGCCAGGATGCTCTGGCACAGCGAGACACCGGGACACTGACCGCGTCCCGGGGGAACCACACCGAGCTGCCGGGATGTCGTGGGGACGACCGCCGAGGGCTCGCGGAAAACAGGGGGGCATATGGCCCAGTACGGCGATGTCGAACGGTTCGCCGCGTGGCTGCGGATGCTGCGGGAGAGAGCAGGGCACAGCTACGAGGCACTCGCGCGGAAGACCGGCATCAGTCGCTCCAGCCTGCACCGTTACTGCGCGGGTACGTCCGTCCCGCCGGACTACGGCGTGGCCCACCGCATCGCCACGGTCTGCGGGGCCACCTCCGCGGAGTTGCGCGAACTGCACCGCCTCTGGGCCCTTGCGGACGCCGAGCGGGGGCCGCGCCCCGCGCCGGAGGAGGGGCGGCAACCCCAGCCGGAGGAACGGCCGCGGCCTTCACCGGAGACACCGGAGACACCGGAGGCGACGAGCGCCGAAGCCGGGGAGGAGCCCGCGCACGGGGTCGCCGAGACGCACGGGGCCACCAAGGCAGACGGGACCTCCGAAGCGGCCAGGACCTCCGAAGCGGCCGGGACCCCCGAGGTACCGGTGTTCACCGTCGGACGCCCGGAGAACCCGGATGCCCCGGATGCCCCGGAGACACCGGACACGCCCCGGCAGATGGGCTCGCCGTCCCCGTCGGAGCGCCCGACCCCGCGGGAGGGAAAGCGGTTCGTACGGGGGCGCCGTCTCACCGTCGTCACCGCCGTGGCCGCCGTCATCGTGCTCGCCGTCGTGGCATGGCGGGTGTCCCTCGGCTCCTCGCCCGCGGGGAGCCCCGAGGCCGCCGACCGGCGGCTGCTGTTCTCGGCGACCTGCGAGCCCGTGGTGAGCATGGGCCAGCACGACGAGTGCGTACGGGAGGCGCAGCTGCTGCTCCGGCGTCGCGGCGCGACCATCGGTGTCGACGGCTCCTTCGGTCCCGAGACCCTGCGCCGGGTGACGGCGTTCCAGGTGCTCGAGGGCATCTCCCCGAACGGGGTCGTCGCGGATCCCACGAAGAAGGCCCTGTACGAGTCGAAGGTGCGCCTGGACACCTGGTCGCCGGAGAAGGTCCGCAAGCGTGTCCGCGAGGTGTTCACCGAGGCACCGGACGACGCCGTCGCCATCGCCGACTGCCAGTCCTTCCTGGACCCCCTGCACATCCTGCCGAACACCAACGGCACCAGGAACTGGGGCCTTTTCCAGATCTCCGACGCACGTCTGCGGGAACTGAGGGGCACGCCGCGCAAGGCGCTGGATCCCGAATGGAACATCCAGGCCGCCAAGCGCCTGTGGGACCGGGAACGCGACTTCCACGACTGGCCCCACTGCAGCCGGGCCCTGCGGTCGGCTCCCACGGCATCGGCCTCCTCCACACCGCGCTGACCCCGGCGGACTCACGCGGAGTGCCCTGAGGGGGCACGTGGACCGCGAGTGGTGGGTCGCAGGGCCCCGTCCCCCGCCGGGGCCCTGCGCGCGCGGGTCAGTCGCAGACGCTGTCGGCCCAGGCGGCGAACCGCTTGAACGCCGCCTGGGTCTGCGGTCCGGCCTGTCCGTCGATGCCGCCCTCGTAGCCATGGCTGGCCTTCAGATACCGCTGCAGCGCCGAAACCGTGCCGCCTCCGACCTCTCCGTCGATGGCGCCCTCGTAGCCGTGCCACCGCTTGAGGAAGCGCTGCATCGCCTTCCAGCTGTTGGTGCCCAGCTGACCGTCGCGCTGGCCGGTGTAGCTCCAGTGCTCCTGGAGCCAGCACTGGATGTGCTTGGCCTGTGTGGTGCTCAGGCCGAGGTTGACCGTCGCGAGCGGTGTGACGGCCCTGGTGCTCGCCGCGGGCTTCGAGGTCGGCGCGGACGCCGCGAAGCTCGCGCTCGCACCCGCCAGGCTCGCGGCGGCGATCCCGACGACGGCCGTGACACTGACGAGTGACCTTGTCAGAACGCTCGGTCGCATGCATGTCCCCTTTTCACAGTGGTCCCGCTGTCGCGGTGGTGCTGTTGATGCCGGACCGACGCTGGCAGGGCGCACCGATCACCGGCAAGGAAACGCCTCCCACTGGGATGACCGGGACGGCACGGGCCGCTTGAGCTGGGCGTTTCCCAGCCCGCTGGGACGGGAGTGGGACGGGAGGGGACGGGAGGGGGGACGCGCCCGCCCGCCCGGCCGGACCGTCGGCGGCCGACCGCCGACTCGCCTCGGTCACCTCGGTCCGCGACGTGCGCTCGGTCCGCGACGTGCGCTCAGTCCGCGACGTGCGCTCAGTCCGCGACGTGCGCTCAGTCCGCGACGTCCGCTCAGTCCGCGACGTCCGCTCAGTCCGCGACGTCCGCGAGGGACGACAGCACCGCCTCCGGATCCCCGCCCGGGGCGACCGCCTTGCCGATCCGGGACCTGACCGCCTCCGCCACCTGCGACCAGTTGGTCTCGGAGACCGGGTACAGCTCCAGGTTCTGCAGCGTGTCCAGACCGTTCCACAGGGACTTCTGCTTCCTGTCGGCACGCATCGCGTCAGCCGCCGGGACGGTGACCGGGAGCAGCTGGTACAGGGCCGCCTGCTCGGTCACGTACTTCTCGCCGTACAGGAAGTCGAGGAACCGGCCGATCTCCTCGCGGTGTTCTCGCTGCTTGAAGGCGATGACCCAGTCGGCCGTGCCCATCGTCGGCTCCTCCTTGCCGGTGCGGCTCGGCAGCGGCACGGTGCCGTACGGCACGGACAGCGTCGAGTCGTCGATCTGCCGCATCAGCGAGAGCGGGGCGTTGACCATGGCCGCCTCGCCCTCGATGAAGGCGAGGAGGGCCGCGTTGCGGTTGAGCTCGCCCGGTGCGACCGGGCCCGTGAGGCCCTCGGCCACGAGGGTCGACTTCAGCCACTTCAGCGTCGACACGTTCTCGGGGGAGGCGAGGTCGTAGTGGTCGGTGGAGTCCGTGTAGCCGCCCCCGCCGGACAGCAGCCACATCAGCGTCTCGGCCTCCGCCTCCTGCGGACCGAGCGGTACGGCGATCGGGTACTTCACGCCCCGCGCCTTGAGCGCCCGTGCCGCCGCGAGGAGTTCCTTCCACGTGTTCGGGGGCTTCAGGCCGGCCTGCCGGAAAAGGTCCTTGTTGTAGTACAGGAGCCGGGTGCTCACCGTGAACGGCATCCCGTACTGGACCCGCTTCATCTCGCCCGCCTCGGTGAGGCTCGGTACGAAGGACGCCTGGACCGGGATCGAGAGGAGCTCGTCCGCGCTGTGGAGGAGGCCCTGGTCGGCGTACTCGGCGTAGCTGTCGGTCTGCACGATGTCGGGGGCCTCGCCCCTCTCGACCAGCTCGGCGACCTTCTTCTCCACGGTGTCGGCCGAGTGGACGCTGATGTCCACGTCGATGCCCGGGTGCTCGGTGCGGAACGCGAGGGCGACCCGGTCCCAGTAGCCCTGGGAGTTCTTGTGCCGGCTGTCGCCGTAGTTGGTCGCGATCACGGTGAGGGTGGTGGTCCGGGACTCGGACTCCGCGACCCCACCGCAGCCGGCCAGGCCGGCGGTGAGCGCCAGCGCGGCCATGGCCGCCGTGATCGTCCGGGCTCTGTGGCGCACGGTCCCACCCACTTCCCACCAGGCCGGCACGCGCGTATCTCCGCGGGTACCTACGCGCGTTGACGAGGGCCTCGATCGTAGGGCCCACGTGGGCCGCGGGCAGTGCCGCGTGCGTTGCGTTTTCATTCCGGGGATGTGACGGGAGAGGCTCCAAATCACCTGTGGGCACCGTGAGTTGCCCGTGCCGCAAGGGCATGCCGGAGGCCCGCGCCCCGGACATCCCGGGACGCGGGCCTCACACGGCGAAGTTCTCTAGATCGCCCCGGCCGCCGGCCACCCCAACGGCTCCGGCTGGCCCTCCGGCTGGGTGCGGCCGCGGACCTGGGCCGCGGTGAGGCCCTGGGCGGCGCCCATCGCACGGCGGTTGGCGGCGGCGGCCATGCCCGGCATGCCCGTCTGGGCGACCGGCTGCAGACCGGCGGCCGGAGCGGGCGCCATGCCGCCCGGCATCCCGGCCATGCCCGGCATCGGGGAGATCCCGGGCATCGACGCGGCCGCCGGAGCCGGAGCAGGCGCCGGAACCGGCGTGGGCATCTGCGGCATGGGGGCGGGCGCGGGCGCCGGCGCGGGCATGGCCGCCACGTTCGGCATGCCCATCGCCTGGGAGGCCAGGCCCTGCATACCCGCCCCGTTCGTCTCGCTCATCAGCCGGTCCACGGCCGCCGTACCCGAGCTGTAGCTGGTCCCGGTGCTCAGCTCCGGTACGGCGGCTCCCCTCCTGGACCCGTACAGCACCGACTCCAGGCCGGACACCAGGCGACGCACGTCCACCTCGGGTCGGACCACGAGTCGCAGGAAGCGACTGGACGAGCCGATCTTGTTGCCGCACTCGCGGACCAGGATGCGGTGCTCGGTGAGCAGCCGGTCCCTGACCACGGTGCCCTCGGCGCCCACGGGGAGGCGCACGAAGAGGAAGTTGCCCTGCGACGGATAGACCGTCAGGCCGGGCAGGTTGGAGAGCAGACGGGCCATCTCCAGGCGGTCCCTGCGCACCTGGTGCAGGCTCTCCATGTACTCGGCGCCGTGGTTCTTGAGCATGAACACCACGGTCTCGGCGAAGGAGTTGAGGTTCCACTTCGGCAGCATCGCGCGGACCTTCCCCGCCAGCGCCGGGTTGGCGACCATGTAGCCGAAGCGGATGCCGTGCAGACCGAAGTTCTTGCCGAGGCTGCGCAGCACGACGACGTTCGGGCGCATCACGGCGTCCTCGACGGTGCTCGGCTCGGACTCGGCGTCGGCGAACTCCAGGAACGACTCGTCGATGACGATCAGGTCCAGGTCGGCCATCGCGTCCATGAACTGCACGAGCGCGTGCCGGTGCAGGAAGCCGCCGTCGGGGTTGTTCGGGTTGCAGATGACGGCGACCTTCGTACCGCGCTGGCGGATGAACTCGGCGTACTGCGCGAGGTCCAGGGCGAAGCCGTTCGACTCCTGGAGCGGGAACATGTCGACCCTCTTGCCGGTCTCCATCGGCTGGTCGGTCCAGCGGCCGAAGGTGGGCACGGGGATGGCGAGGGACTCGCGGACCAGCAGATGGTCGATCCAGGTGATCAGCTCGGTCGAGCCGTTGCCCATCGCCACGCACTGCGGCGGCAGCTGGAGGAGGTTGCAGAGCTCGGCCGTGATGGTGTCGGCGCTGCTCGGGTAGTACGTGATGATCTCGCGCAGCCGGCCCGCCAGGTCGTCGAACATGGCCGGAGTGGGGAAGTACGGGTTGCACGGGATGCAGAAGTCGATCGGGCCGACGCCTTCACCGCCCTCACGCGTCAGCGCAGCCATCGACGGGCTGTGCGCTGCCGTGCTGCGGAACAGTGAGGCGACGTTCCCGGCCATGAAACCTCCGTATGGGGCGGGCCCGTTGGGGACGAACGGGCCCGACGTTTAAGGGCGGCCCGCGCGGGGGAGCACGGGCCGCCCCTACATACGGAGTCTGGGGTGACGCTGTTCAACCGCTGAGCAATTGGTAAGAACTTGTGAGTCACCTGTGAAAAAACGGGTGAGGGGATGGGGGGGCGAGGGTCAGATGTCGAACGAGTGCACGGTGGCCGACCGGTACACCTGCCCCGGCCGGAGCACCGTCGACGGGAAGTCCGGCCGGTTCGGCGAGTCCGGGAAGTGCTGTGTCTCCAGGCACAGCGCGTCGCCCTGGCGGTAGATCCTGCCGCTCGGTCCGACGAGAGTGCCGTCGAGGAAGTTCCCGGAGTAGAACTGGACGCCCGGCTCGGTGGTCGCGATCCTCAGCGTGCGGCCGGAGGACGGGTCGCGGAGCGTCGCGATGTGCTCCGGCTCGGCCGTGGTCCCCTTGTCGAGCACCCAGTTGTGGTCCATGCCCCTGGCGTACAGCAGCTGCTGGTGCGCCTCGCGGATGTGCTCGCCGACCCTCGTGGTCCGGCGGAAGTCGAAGGGGGTGCCCGCGACCTCGGCGAGTTCACCGGTGGGGATCAGTCCGGAGTCGACGGGAGTGTAGCGGGAGGCCGCGATGTCCAGCTCGTGGTCGTGGGCCGAGCCGCTGCCCTCGCCCGCGAGGTTCCAGTAGACGTGGTTGGTGAGGTTGACGACGGTGGCCCTGTCGGTGGTGGCCTCGTAGTCGATACGCCAGTCGCCGCGCTCCGTCAGCGTGTACGTGACCTTCGTCGTCAGCGTGCCCGGGTGGCCCATCTCGCCGTCGGGGCTGGTGCGGCGCAGGTACAGGCCGACATCGGTGCCCTCGGTGAAGGGTTCGACGTCCCAGACGGCCGTGTCGAAGCCCCCGGTGCCGCCGTGCAGGCTGTTCTCGCCGTCGTTGACGGAGAGCCGGTGGGTCTCGCCGTCGAGCGTGTACCTGCCCTTGCCGATGCGGTTGCCGTACCGGCCGATCAGGGCGCCGAAGAAGTTGTTCTTCGTGACGTAGTCGTCGAGGTCGCCGTATCCCAGGGAGACGTTCGCGTACCGGCCCTCGCGGTCCGGGATCTCCAGGGACCGCACGATCCCGCCGTACGACAGGACCTCCATACGGGTGCCGCCGTTCGCCAGCGACCAGCTGTGCACCTCCGTGCCGTCGGCGAGCTTGCCGAAGAGCTCCCTCACCGGCTTCTTCCTGTCTCCCATCCTGCTCTCCCCTGGGATGTCGCCACGGAATGGCGTATGTGGCTGAGTACTGGCCTGTGTGGCTGCGGACGTGGAAGGGCCCCGCCTTTCGACGGGGCCCTTCACCGATGGCGCGGTTACGAACCGACCTTGCGCTTGTTGTAGACGTCGAACCCGACCGCCGCCAGCAGCACCAGGCCCTTGATTACCTGCTGCCAGTCGGTGCCGATGCCGACCAGGTTCATACCGTTGTTGAGCACGCCCAGGACCAGACCACCGATGATCGCGCCGAGGACGGTGCCGACACCGCCGCTCATCGACGCGCCGCCGATGAACGAGGCCGCGATCGCCTCCAGCTCGAAGTTGAGGCCGGCCTTGGGCGAGGCCGCGTTGAAGCGGGCGGCGAAGACCAGGCCCGCGAGGGCGGCCATCATGCCCATGTTGAGGAAGATCAGGAAGACGACCTTCTTGTCCTTCACACCCGACAGCTTGGCCGCGGGCAGGTTGCCGCCGATCGCGTAGATGTGGCGGCCGATGATCGCGTTGCGCATCACGTAGCCGAAGCCCACGAGCAGCGCGCCCAGGATCAGCAGCACGATCGGGGTGCCCTTGTAGCTGGCCAGCAGCATCGTGATGGTGAGCACGGCGGCGCCGAGCGCGACCAGCTTGAGCAGGAAGAGGCTGGTGGGCGGTACGTCCAGCGCGAACTCCTGCTGCCGCCTGCGGTCACGGATCTCCTGGAGCACCACGAACGCGACCAGACCGAAGCCGAGCAGCAGCGTCAGGTTGTGGTAGTTGGTGTCCGGACCGACCTCGGGCAGGAAGCCGTTGGCGACCTTCTGCAGACCCTCCGGGAACGGGCCGAGCGTCTGGCCCTCGAGGAAGATCTCGGTCAGACCACGGAAGATCAGCATGCCCGCCAGGGTCACGATGAACGACGGTATGCCGAGATACGCGATGAAGAACCCCTGCGCGGCACCCGCGATCGCGCCGATGGCCAGACACAGCACCACGGCGAGGACCCAGGGTATGTCGTTCTTGACCATGAACACGGCGGCTATCGAGCCTACGAACGCGGTCAGCGAGCCGACCGACAGGTCGATGTGGCCCGCGATGATGACGAGCATCATGCCGATCGCGAGGATCAGGATGTAGCTGTTCTGCAGCACCAGGTTGGAGACGTTGCGCGGCAGCAGCAGGTCTCCGTCGGTCCACACGGCGAACAGCACGACGATCAGGCCGAGGGCGATCAGCATGCCGTACTGCCGCATGTTGCGGCGCATGCCGGCCAGCACCAGCTGGAGCAGGTTCTCGCCCGTGTCCGAACCGCCCTTGCCGGGCGGCGCCGGGGCCGGCGTCTTGGCGGTCACATCCGTGCTCATCGGGTTACCTCTTTGTCCTTCGTCATCTGACGCATCAGCGATTCCTGTGAGGCCTCGGCCCGCGAGAACTCACCGGTCAGCCGTCCGGCGGCCATCGTGTAGATGCGGTCGCACATGCCGAGCAGCTCCGGCAGCTCGGAGGAGATGAAGACGACCGCCTTGCCGTCGGCCGCCAGCTTGTCGATGACCGTGTAGATCTCGTACTTGGCGCCGACGTCGATACCGCGCGTCGGCTCGTCCAGGATCAGCACGTCCGGACCCGCGAAGATCCACTTGCTGAGGACGACCTTCTGCTGGTTGCCGCCGGACAGCTTGCCCACCGGCTCGAAGACGGTCGGGGCCTTGATGTTCATCGACTTGCGGAAGCTCTCGGCGACCTGCCGCTCCCCGTGCTCGTCCACGACACCGCGCTTGGCGACCTTCCCGAGGGCGCTGAGCGAGATGTTGCGGTTGATGGTGTCGATGAGGTTGAGGCCGTAGTGCTTGCGGTCCTCGGTGACGTACGCGATGCCGTGCTTGACCGCCTCGGGGACGCTCTTCGTACGGATCTCCTTGCCGTCCTTGAGGACCGTGCCGCCCGCGTACCGGCCGTAGGTGCGGCCGAAGACGCTCATCGCGAGCTCGGTGCGGCCGGCGCCCATGAGCCCCGCGATACCCACGATCTCCCCGCGCCGCACCTGGAGCGACACCCCGTCGACGACCTTGCGCTGCTGGTCGATCGGGTGGTGGACGGTCCAGTCGCGGATCTCCAGGGCGGGCGCGGCGCCCTCCTCCGGGTGGTGCGGGGTGCGCTCCGGGAAGCGGTGCTCCAGGTCGCGGCCGACCATCCCGCTGATGATCCGGTCCTCGCTGGTCTCCTCGGCCTTGACGTCGAGCGTCTCGATGGTGCGGCCGTCGCGGAGGATCGTCACCGAGTCGGCGACCCTGCGGATCTCGTTGAGCTTGTGGGAGATGATGATCGAGGTGATGCCCTGCTTCTTCAGCTCCAGGATCAGATCCAGGAGCTTTCCGCTGTCCTCGTCGTTCAGCGCGGCGGTCGGCTCATCCAGGATGAGCAGCTTCACCTTCTTCGACAGGGCCTTCGCGATCTCCACGAGCTGCTGCTTGCCCACGCCGATGTCGGCGACGCGGGTGTCCGGGTGGTCGGAGAGACCGACCCGGCGCAGCAGTTCCGTGGCGTGGCGCAGGGTCTCGGTCCAGCTGATGATCCCGCGCGTGGCGTGCTCGTTGCCGAGGAAGATGTTCTCCGCGATGGAGAGGTAGGGCACCAGGGCCAGCTCCTGGTGGATGATCACGATGCCGTGATGCTCACTGGCCCTGATGTCCTTGAACGAGCAGAGCTCCCCCTCGAAGAGGATCTCGCCCTCGTACGTGCCGTGCGGGTGGACGCCGGAGAGGACCTTCATGAGGGTCGACTTGCCGGCGCCGTTCTCCCCGCAAATGGCGTGGACCTCGCCCTGCTGGACGGTCAGCGTGACGTCCGACAGCGCTTTGACGCCGGGAAAGGTCTTGACGATCGAGCGCATTTCCAGGACGGGTCCCGCCATGGTCGTGCCTTCCAATCAGTGGTGAATCGTCGGTCGGTTGGCGGCGGTTACTTGAGGTCGCTCTCCTTGATGTAACCGGAGTCGACGACGACCGACTGGTAGTTGGCCTTGTCGACCGCGACCGGGTCGAGCAGGTAGGCCGGGACGACCTTGGCGCCGTTGTCGTACGTCTTGGTGTCGTTCGTCTCGGGCTTCTTGTCGTTGAGCACGGCGTCGACCATGCTCGAGGCCACCTTGGCGAGCTCGCGGGTGTCCTTGTAGACGGTCATCGACTGCTCGTCGGCGATGATCGACTTCACCGAGGCGACCTCGGCGTCCTGACCGGTGACGATCGGCAGCGGCTTGCTCTTGGAGCCGTAGTCGTCCGACTTCAGCGCCGAGAGGATGCCGATGGAGATGCCGTCGTACGGGGAGAGGACCGCGTCGACCCTGTCGCTCTTGTACGCCGAGGTCAGGATGTCGTCCATGCGCTTCTGGGCGGTGCCGCCGTCCCAGCGCAGGGTGGTGACCTGGTTCAGCTCGGTCTGGCCGGACTTCACGACGAGCTGCTTCTTGTCGATGTACGGCTGCAGGACGTTCATCGCGCCGCCGAAGAAGTACCGGGTGTTGTTGTCGTCGTTCGAGCCGGCGAAGAGCTCGATGTTGAACGGGCCCTTCTTGGAGCCGTCCTTCAGACCGAGCTTCTCGACCATGTAGGTGGCCTGGAGCTCGCCGACCTTCTCGTTGTCGAAGGACGCGTAGTAGTCGACGTTCTCCGTGCCGAGGATGAGGCGGTCGTAGGAGATCACCGGGATGTCGGCGTCCTTGGCCTGCTGCAGGACGTTGTTCATCGACTTGTTGTCGATGGCCGCGATGATCAGGGCCTTCACACCCTGCGTGATCATGTTCTCGATCTGGGAGACCTGCTGGTCGGGGTCGTCCTCGCCGTAGACCAGCTTGGTCTTGTAGCCCTTGGACTCCAGGTCCGCGACGACGTTCTTGCCGTCGGCGATCCAGCGCTCGGAGGACTTGGTCGGCATCGAGATACCGATGGTGGCGCCCTTGGTGCTGCCCGAGCCCTCCTCGCTGCCGCCCTCGCTGTCCTGCCCGCAGGCAGAGAGGGTGAGGGCGAGGGAGGCGGCTCCGGCTATGGCGGCGAGGGCGGCTCGGCGGTTACGCATGAGTCATCATCCTTGATGTGTGTGCAGGACTCGGTCGGGAGACGCGGAGCGCCCCCTTGCAGCGATGCTTGAAAGACCGAGAGAGGCGTGTGCGATTCTGTGTGGCTGCGTTTGTTTTGTGAAGGGGGTTTGTCCGGAACGTTATGCGGGAATATCGAACCGCTTCAGCGCGCCGGGCAGCCGCGACCCCAGCGGGGCCATGTCGCCGTCCGCTCCGTGCCGCGCCAGGAGGTCCAGGGCGAGCCGCCCGCGCCGCACCCGCTCCTTGGCCGTGGACAGCGTCAGATCGCGCATGTGGTGCCCGTACGGGTAGATCCCGGGGGTCTTGGACAGGCCGAACTTCAGGTAGAGCGGCGCGCCCCGCCGGATCAGCTCGGCGACCTCGTACATCCGGATGTAGCCGCCCAGGTCGTCGGGGGCCTCGATGTACATGTCCATCGGGGCGGCGGAGACCCGGCGGATCTCGGTGAGGTGGTCGAGCGTGAGGTCGCTCGGCACGTTGATCGAGTCGCCTCCGAGGTTCTCGTACACCGCGTACGAGGTCGGGTTGACCGGACCGATCAGCGCGGACACCTTCAGGGTCGTGTCGGCGGGGATGATCCCCGCGACGCGCGCCCGGTGCAGGGTCCACAGGACGCCCTCGTCGGCGACGAGCAGGCACTTGACGCCCAGCTCGGTCGCGCGGACGGCGTCCTCCACACACCCGGCCACGGCGTCGTGGCCGCGGGCGCGCAGGCCCGCGCCGCGCGAGTCGGTACGGGTCGAGCCGCCGATGTCCCAGGTCCCGCGGGGACCGGTGAACAGGCAGAGCTCGATGTCACGTTCGGCGGTGGCCTCGACCATCTCGGTGATCTCGGCGTCGGTCAGCATCCACACGCCGCTGCCCTGGCTGATCCGGTGGATCGGCACATCGAGGCGCGACGCCTCCTTGAGGACCACGGCCAGCGCCTCGGGCCCTTCGCAGGAGGGAAGCTCGGTACGCCACTTGCCGCCCCCGGGGAAGGAGTGCGGCGAGGCGTCGGCGGGGGACAAATCGGGTGCACCCAGGCCGAGTGCGGCGAGCGCCTGCTCACCGGGTCGACGGGCTGCCTTGGCGGAAGCGTCGCTCACAAGCTGTCCTTCATTGATCGGTATTTCGGACGGGATTCGCGGCTCTGGATACACGTCTCACGGGGTGTACGCCGGTACGGAGCGTCAGGTCTCCGTACCGGCGTACGTCTTGGGGGTGTCACGGCCGCAGCAGGACCTTGCCGACCTTCGGGTCGCCGGAGCCCACCAGCTCGATGGCCTGCGGGAACTCGGCGAGCGGCAGCTCATGTGTGACCAACGGCAGCGGATCGAGCAGACCCGCGCCGAAGACCCGCACCGTGTGCGCCCAGGCATCCGGAGCCGCACCGAAGACGGTGTGCACCTCCAGCTGCCGTACGACGAGGTCGGTCGGGTCGAGTCCGTCGGCGCCCGGCGCCGGGATCCCGGTGAGGACCAGACGCCCGCCGCGCCGCAGCAGGGCGGCCGCGGTGGTCGCGGCGTCCGCGGACCCGGCCGTCTCGATCACCACGTCGAAGTCGCCGGGCAGGTCCTGGTCCTTCGTACGGAAGTCCGTGGCGCCGAAGTCGCGGGAGAGGGCCGCACGGTCCGAGCGGGTACCGACGACCAGCAGCTCCGCCGGAGAGGCCGCCTTCAGGAACTGAACGGCGAACATCCCGAGCGTCCCGGTGCCCACGACGGCCACCCGCTCGCCCGGCCGGGCGTTCGCCTTGAGCGCGGCCGCCGCGATACAGGCGGCCGGCTCCAGCAGGGCCGCGGCCGACAGGTCGGCGTCGTCCGGCAGTACGTGCAGGAGACGGGCCGGGAGCGTCAGCGTGGTGGCCATCGCCCCGGGCTGGGTGAACCCGGTCTCCTCGTACCCGGCCGAGCACAGCGTCGTCTCGCCCGCATGGCACCGGTCGCAGACCTGGCAGTTCCGGAAGCCCTCACCGACGACCTTGCGACCTACAAGACTCGAAGGAACACCCTCGCCGACCGCCTCGACGGTCCCGGACCACTCATGGCCGGGAGTCAGGGGGTACCGGACATAACCCTCGGGTCTCGTGCCCTGGTAGACCTCGCGGTCGCTGCCGCAGATCCCCGCGGCGTGCACACGGACCAGGGCCTCGCCGGCCTCCGGCTGCCGTGGCTCGTGCGGGACGAGCCGATGCTCGCCCGGCTCCTCGATGACGACGGCGGTACTCACTCAGGCCCCCCAAGGTCGGACTGGCAGGTCGCGGATGGTCACTTCGAGCCCTTGGGCTTGCGCTGCTCCCAGCCGTCGGCCCACAGGTCGAACCGGGCCTGCTGCTGCGGGAACTCCGCCGCCGCGTCCACGTCCAGCTCGACACCGAGGCCGGGCTCGTGGGAGAGGTGGAAGCAGCCGTCCTCGGGGTTCACCTGGGGAGCGCCCTTGACGACCTTCTTGATCTCCGCGTCCGCGAAGTCGTTGAAGTGCTCGAGGATCTTGAAGTTCGGCGAGGTGAAGCCGACCTGGAGCGAGGCGGCGGTCAGGACCGGCCCGCCCACGTTGTGCGGGGCGACGAGCATGTAGTGGGTCTCGGCGGTGGCGGCCAGCTTCCTGGTCTCCCAGATACCGCCGATGTGGCCGACGTCCGGCTGGATGATGTCCACGGCCTGGCTCTCGAAGAGCTCCCGGAACTCGATCCGGTCGTGGATGCGCTCACCGGTGGCGACGGGCATGTCGACCTTCGCGGCCACCTTCTCCAGCGCCTTCAGGTTCTCCGGCGGCACCGGCTCCTCCAGCCACGCGGGCTTGAAGGGGGCGAGCTCCTTGGCGAGCCGTACGGCGGTGGAGGGGGAGAAGCGGCCGTGCATCTCCAGCATCAGCTCGGCCTCGGGGCCGATGGCGTCGCGCACGGCCTCGATCAGCGACACGGCGTACAGGGTCTGCTGGTGGTCGAGCTCGAAGTGGCCGGTACCGAAGGGGTCGATCTTGAGCGCCCGGTACCCGCGCTCCATCACGCCCCGGGCGGCCTTGTGGTACGCCTCGGGCGTCCGCTCCGTGGTGTACCAGCCGTTGGCGTACGCCTTGACCTTGTCGGTGACCTTGCCGCCCAGCAGCTGCCAGACCGGCACCCCGAGGGCCTTGCCCTTGATGTCCCAGCAGGCCATCTCGACGACCGCGATACCGGACATCACGATCTCGCCGGCCCGCCCGTAGTCGCCGTACTTCATCCTCTTCACGAGGTCCTCGACAGCGAACGGATCGGACCCGAGAATGTGATTGGCCTCCGCCTCTCGCAGATAGCCGATCAGCGCGTCCGTGTGTCCCAGCATCCGGGTCTCGCCGACTCCGGTGATGCCCTCGTCGGTGTGCACCTGGACGTAGGTCAGGTTGCGCCACGGCGTACCGACCACGTGTGTGCTGATTCCGGTGATGCGCACGGCAGTGTCCCTCACTGAGTCCGACAGCGCTTCTTCAGCGCCGTTCGAGATTTCGTCAGTCGTTCGAAATGCTGGCGTGACAGTAAGGACGGGGCGAGGGGAGTGTCAATGGGGCGAACCTATAACGGTTTCGGTACACGATTCGACGTGGTGCGGACCGGGATGCACCGGGATGGCGGCGAATGGTGTGACCTGCCCTCAAGTCGCCAAACCGGAACGGCGAGTTCCCTACACAACATTCACAGCAGCCCCTGGGAAGGCCACCCGAACGGACCATAGTCTTCCCGCGTCATGGACTATTGCCACCCGTGCCGACGGCACCTGAACGGCGCCCTCGCCTGCCCGGGGTGCGGCACGCCGGTCGAAGAGCTCCGCGCGTACGCGGAGGACGCCGACGAGGGCCTCCGGCCGGACGAGGGTGCCGTCGGGGAGTCGCCGTACGGGGCCGACTCCGCCGGACCGCGCTCGCGGCGGCGGGCGGCGCGGGGCGGGCGCGCGTCGAGCGACGGG